>JAPYTK010000132.1 GCA_029941785.1 Polyangiaceae bacterium
GCGCTCGGAGCTTCCCGCTGAGAGCGTCACCTTGGGTGGCGTAGCGGCGAGTGAAGTACAGCTGAGCGACGGTAGCCTGCGGGCTTGCGGACCGTTCGTGGATGCGGGCGAGACGACGGTGTTCGGTGCGGACGCGACCGTCTTGGAGAAGACGTTTCTCGGTCTCGACGTTGGTTTCTCGCGCAAGACGAGCATGGCTGGCGGCACGTTTAGCTACTTGCTCAGCTGGGTTGGCGGTTGCGAACACTTTGGACCTTGCGATAGCCATCCGGGGAGGCTCGCCCTTTTCGATTTCGAGATCACTCACCCGCAGGGCACGACCGTGTTGTGTCCCGGCACGCTGGCGCCAGGCGGGACATCGACGAGCTGTAGCTTGTCCGCGACCTTGGCTCCTACCTATTCCGCCTTCGCGATCGCGGCCGACACGAGCTGGGTGCGTCAACCGTTTACCCAAGCCGCGGGCGTCGACATCGTGTTTTACGAGGCCCCACAAGGACAGCTTGCCGCATCGCTCGATGCCGGCGCGGTGGGTGCCTTCATGGATTGGATCACCGCCCTTCTCGGCCCGTATCCTTATGGCAAGGAGATGCGCGTCGCTGGTGCGCCGACCGCATGGCTGGGTTTCGAACATCCTGCCAACATCGTGTTGCGGCAGAATCTCCCCGCGCTCAATACTTCCTATGGTGACACCACGATGCATGTGTTGATGCACGAGATCATCCATCAGTGGGCTGGTGATCAAACGACGCTCGCGAACACCGCCGACTTCGTGTGGAAGGAGGCGACCTGCGAGTACCTCGCTTACGTATTCGAAGACACGCAGGGTCCGCCCGGGCATGCCGACGCGACCCGCGCTTATTGGCACGCGATCGCGCCCTCGGCAAAGTACCACCCGCGCCCTACCGATGAGCCGACGCCTCCGGTCGAACAGTTTTACGGCGACACCTATGGTCCGGGTCCCATGGTGCTCTACCTGCAGCTCGAGCCGCTCATCGGTCGGGACAAGGTGCTCGAAGGGATCAGCTCCTTCTTGGCCGAGCCAGGCGTACGCGGGGTCGCGGATCTAAGGGAGGCGCTCGAGCTCGCTTCGGGCGAGGATCTCGCGGCGTACTTTGACGCCTGGGTGTTTGGGAGCGGTGAACCAAGCTGGCCGAGCTTTTCCGTGACCACTCTGCAGATGGCTGACGAAGTGACGGTGACGGTCGAGCAAACCGGATCGGAGTTGTTTGGTTGCGCGATAGAAGTCGACGTGACGAGCGCGAACGAGACGGTGACCGCGCTCGTGAATTTCGGCGCCAGCCCCATGAGCGCTACGGCCCAGACGACGGTGTCCTTGAACGGCGCCGTCACCGCCGCCACGCTCGATCCGCGCAAGCGGGTGATCCGCCAGAGCAAGGCGGCGACGAAGGGCCCGCCACCCAAGGTGTGGATCTTCTGAGCGAAGCGTCGTTCGGATGAGGCGCCGCGGGGTTGCTTCTCAGGTGCCGCAAAAGGTTTCGTGCACGATTTGATCTGGTCGCGGGGCGGCTGACAAGGGCTCGTGTTCGGGCTGATCGTCGTACGGGGTCTCGAGTACTTTCAAAAGCGTCTCGAAGGGCTTCAGATTGTCCTCCTCGGCGGCCTGTAGGGCCTCTTCGACGCGATGGTTGCGTGGAATGAACGCTGGGTTTGCCGAGCGCATGAGCTGCTGTCGAGGCACGTCCGATGAGTTTTCTTGCCGAAGGCGCAGGCGCCAGCGGGCGGCCCATGCGTCGAAAGGACTCGGATCGTCGAACCCTTCGCGCGCCGGGCCATCGCGATCGGGATCGTCAGCCGAGAGAGCACAGAGGTGGCGGCAGGTGAGTGTGAAGTCGGCGTGGTTTTCCGCCATGGACTTCAGCAGCTGCTCGATGAGATCGGCGTCGGAGGGATCCTCTGTGGTCAGTCCCAGTTTTTTGCGCCACCCCGACAACTGCTCATTCTCGAAATGAGTCGAAAATCGCTGCAGGGATTCTTTTGCCATCTCTATGGCTGTGCCTTCCTCGTCGGCGAACAATGGCAGCAGAGTTTCTGCGAAGCCGACGAGGTTCCATTGGGCCATGGTGGGCTGGTTCCTGTAGGCGTAGCGCCCACGCCGATCGATGGAGCTGAAGACGGTGTTCGGATGGTAGCTGTCCATGAACGCGCACGGTCCATAGTCGAGCGTTTCCCCGGCGATGGAACAGTTGTCGGTGTTCATGACGCCGTGGATGAAACCAACGAGCTGCCAGTGGGCGATGAGCTTGGCCTGATTGGCGATCACCGCGTCGAGCAGTCCGATGTAGCGATTCTCTGCGTCGTTTGCCCGAGGGTAGTGTCTCTCGATGGTGTGATCGGCGAGCAGCTGCACCGCTTCATCGTCTCGTCTTGCACCGAAGAATTGAAAGGTCCCCACGCGGATGTGACTCTGGGCGACTCGCGTGAGAACGGCGCCCGGTTCGGGTCGGCGTCGAAAGATGGGCTCGCCGGTCTTGATGGCGGCCAAGGATCGTGTGGTGGGGACGCCGAGCGCGGCCATCGATTCGCTCAAGAGGTACTCGCGAAGCACGGGGCCAATGCCGGCTCGTCCATCACCGCGGCGACTGAAGGGTGTCGGGCCCGCGCCTTTGAGCTGGATGTCCCGTCGCATCCCGCTTCGATCCACGACCTCGCCGAGCAGGATGGCCCGCCCGTCGCCGAGCAGAGGTACCCACATGCCAAATTGGTAACCCGCGTAGGTCATCGCGAGGGGATCGGATCCCTCGGGCAGCTGATTGCCCGCGAGGATGGCGACCCCATCGTCTTGGGCCAAGGCGTCGGCGTCGAGGCCGAGCTCTTCGGCGAGCTTGCGATTGAGCTGAAGAAGCGCAGGTGCGCGAACGGGTGTGGGCGTGGCTTGCGCATGAAAGCGCGCCGGCAGCTGGACGTAGCGGTTGTCGAAAGGAAAGTTGACCATCGTCGTGCCTCAGTTGCGCGAAGGCGTCGCTCGACGCTAGCACGGAGCGGCGGTTGCACGCGCGGGACGGGCACGCGGCTCAAAAGGACACGACGAGCGTCTGTACTTGGGTCTTCTGGCCCCGAAGGGCGAAATAGACGTGAACGTCGTTGCCGTCTTCACGAAGCGCGAAGCGGCTCATGTCGATGCCGTCCCGTACCGCCACTTCGGAGAAGCCCGAGACGCCTTTGGTGTCGTACACGATCAGTCTCTCGGGATCGCCAAGCCACAATCTCCCCTGCGAATCGGTGCGCAAGCCCGGCGAGTGCGCGAGCTTGGTTGCCAAGGTGTGGGTGTTGACGACCGATTGATCGTCCTGCTTGAGTTTCAGAATCTTCGACCCGCTCGCGACGAAGACGAATTCGTCGTCGCCCTCCTTGCTCGCGGTCAGATAAAAATCCGGCTCGGTGTCGAACAAACCTACGCCTTCGAGCCACATCGCCCACGCGACCTGAAACAGGGGCCGATACGCGAGGATGCCGGTCACGGTCGAGGCTGCCCCTCCGTAGTATCCGACGCCGAAGTAGATCTGTCCCGCCACCACGGTCGCCGAGTCGACGGGGCCGAGTCGGCTGTTCGGGGAGCCGAGGCCGGTGTTGCCGTGGTAGGTCGTCTTCCAGAACCCCCCCGTCTTGGATTCGACACCGAGGATCACCGCGATCTGGCAACGGGTTGCACCGAGCACGAGCAGTCCGTCGCGATAATCGAGGGAGTGGCTGGCGTAATCACTGCCGTTGCAATAGTTGACGAGGTTGGGTTTGGATACCGTTTCGGGTTTCCCCGGTAGGCCCTCGCCGTCGAGCGGCACGCGGTGCACCACCGGGCCGGAGAAATTCTCGGGCCCCAGACCGAGCAGGTACAGCGAGTTGACTGGGAGCTCGTCTAACTCGCCGACGTACTCGATGGCTCCGAATTTGTTCAGCATGGACGCATCGTCGATGAAATCGGCGTAGGCGAAGGTCGTGTAGCTGAAGGAGGTGTCCTCGTTGTTGGTGTTTGCATCGAGGTCGGGAAAGGACCGATCGATCACCACGGTAAACGTCGTTCCCCCCGCGAGGCGCGCGCCGTCGAGGTGGGAGGCGGGCACGATGAACTGCACGCAGTTGTCTTCCGCGTCCGGGCAGGCTGCGACGTCAGCAATACCCGGGTTGGGCAGAGTGTCGCTGCGGACGCTGACCTTGCCAACCGCGTCGGCGTGGCTGACCGGTCGATCGAAATACAGCTGGCCGATCGCGCGCAAGGAGGCGGTGTTCTCGTCTGCCGCGGGCAGACTCGACGTCAGTTGCGGACCACTGGCCTTGCCGCCGCTGCCGTTGCCGCCCATGGCGCCGCCACCCCCCGTAGCGTCGCTTCCGCCGCTGCCGCTGCCGCTGCTCGACGCTGTTGTCGCCGGACCCTTTTCGAAATCATCGCCCAAGATCGCCACGCATGATGCCATGGCAAAGGCGAAAGACAGCAGGGAGAGGAGTCTCCAAAACGTGAGGTGGCGCATGCGTGGCTTTCAGGCGGGCCCCTGCACGGCATGACCGCCGTCGTCAGCTCTCTCGTGCCGTATCGCTCGAAGAAGCCCCAGACCCGGGCTCAAACGTAACACAACCGGGCTCATGCGCAATTGTGCGCCCGAGGCCTCCGCGCATGCTGGATCATTGCGGCCCAACCCGAGTAACCTGTTCGCATGACCCGCGCAGCCGACTTGTGTACAGACTGCGGCCTTTGCTGTGACGGCACTCTGTTCAGCTCCGTCTCCCTCGACCCGGCCGGGCTCATCACCGCGCGCGAACATCGTCTGCCGGTGCTCGAGACCGTCGATTCGTGCAAGCTTCAGATGCCCTGCCCTGCGCTTCGGGACGTGCTCTGCGGGGTGTACGAGGATCGCCCGGAGGAGTGCGCGGACTTTTCATGTGATCTGCTCGAGCGAGTCGAGGGGGGGCAGCAGAGCTTCGAGGGGGCCCGTCGCATTATCGAGGAGACGCGGGCCTTGCGCGCACGGCTGAGCGAGACGATTGGGGACACTCCGTGGTGGACCGCGCGACGCTCGTTGCTCGACGCCGTGCACCACGCTCCCGATACGGCTGGCGATCGGGACGAGCTGCTCGCGGATTTGAACGCCTTGGCGAAACGAGTGCGGCGTCATTTTCTAGGTTGAAGAGGCTACCGCGAGAGGCATGAAGCGCGGGCACGCCACGCAAACCGCGGGCGGTGAGCTGAGTGGTTTACGCGCTCGACCGGATGCACCAAGGTGTCGCTAGTGAAACGCACCCTGAAGTGGATGGTCCCTCTCGCAGTCGGCGTCTTGACCGCGTGGCCCGTGACGGTCACCGCGCAACCGCCCGCGGAGGAGCAGGGGGCGATCGCTTTGCCCCAGAGTCTCGGCTTGAGCGCGGAGCTGGGCTTCGTCAAACGAGTGGACACCCCACCGGATTATGCTCTCGTGGCGCCGTTTGGGCCGAGCGTGGGCCTGGGCGTCGAGGCTCCTTTCGGTGAGCGCCTCTCCGTGGGGCTGAGCTACGAGTTTCGCGGCTTGGGTCGAGAGCGGAGTCCGATTTTGACTTCCGGGGCGGCGGATGTGAGCCGGGACGCGCACGCGCTATGGTTGGCGATGCGCGTCTTTCCGGTGCGTGGCGACGTCGCGGCCGTCTTCATGGGCTTGCGGGTCGGTCCGGTGTGGCAAAATGCCACGCTTGTCGCGAGCACCTGGGACCCGCGGGATGCGGGCCGTGCGGTCGGTCTGTCCTGTTCAGCTAGCGGCACGGCCGCCTTGGGTCTCGGTGCTGAACTCGGCGGCGAAGTGCGCCTCGGTTCGTCCGTGCGTCTGACCTCCGCGGCCGGTTTCGCCAGTTTGGGCTTGGCCGATGAGGTGATCGATGGGTGCGTGCCAGGAGCGGGCAGTGTGCTGTCGCTCGGCATGCGAACCGGACTCGTCTTCGACATCGATTTTGCGCCATGAGTGGATGTCCGCACACCGAATCGGCCGTGCTCGCGGGGGACCTGGCTAGCCACCCTTGTGCGGCGCCTTTCGCCGAGCAGGTGTGGCGCGTGCATCGTCGTTACGCGAGCGAGGTCGTCGGTGGATTTGAACTGTGTCCGTTCATGCATGACCCGGACACCGCCTTCGGCGTCTTTTGCGTCATACTCGAGCGGGAGCCGCAACTCGACACGGCACTCGTTCAGATCGGAGCCGCGGCGACGTCGGTCGTGCATCTGGTCTACCCCTTGGTGACCGTCGGTGCCCGCGACTTCGAGCGATTTGGCAGCAAGGTCCGCGACGAGCTCGTGCGCCGCGAGGCCGAAGCGCCCGTGCACGCGAGCTTTCATCCCGAGATGGAAGGCGGGCCCGAATCCTCCGGACGTCTCGTCGGACTACTCAGGCGTGCCCCCGATCCCTTTGTGCAGATCGTGCCAGCCGGTTTGCACAAGGGCGGGACGGTCTTCATGGACGCGGCGACTTTCGAAGCGAAGGACTTTCTCAACCAACCTCCGGATCCGACCAGCAGTAATTTCAAACGGCTCGACGCCGACGCCGTCTCGACGATCGAGAGCTTACAACGGGACATTCGTGCCGACCGCGATGCTGTCTATGCACCTTTCTTGGAACAGCTTCTGTAGCGCGCTCGCTTTCGCGCGCAGCTGTCTCGTCGTGGGCTGTTGCGCGGTCGCGCTCCTCCCCTCGTGTTCGCCGTGGAAGCCGCCCCCGATCCCACCCGCTGTCGTCTTGCCGGTGCCTCCCGCGGTGTGGCCACCCGATCCGCGTCTCGTTCTCAGGGAGGACCGCCCAATCGTGGCGCCGCCTCCGAGCAACGCGCCGCCACCCCCGGCAGTCGAGGCTCCCGTTGATGAACCGGTGCGCGTCCGCATCGATGTCGAACGAGCTTACAAGATGGGAGAGCGGGCCACCGCCGCGACGCGTGAGGCTTACCTTGCCGACGTGCGTGATCGTCGCCACTGGAACGATGGCGGCACGGGAAAGCTCAGCGGCAGCTTGCCGGGCGTTGAGGGTCACCCCGATCCACGCGTGATCGTCAAGATCGAGGCGGACGATGTACGCGGCCTTCACCGGGCAGCATCCCTGCAAGTGATCGCGCGACGCCATCACTGGATGCCCATCGTTCGGTGTTATCGGCTGGGCGCCTACAAGGATCCTCAGCTGCGTGGCTGGACCAAGGCGCAGATCGCGATCACGCGCAGCGGACGGGTCATTCACCCCAAGCTCATCGACTCTGAACTGAGCGATGAGGCGGTGAGCGGATGCATCGTCGCTCAGCTCACGAAATTACGATTCGCGCGGGTGCGGTCGCGGAAGAAGATCGCGAGCCGAGCGGTGGTTCATATGCGCGTGGCACCCGGCGACGAACCCTTGCCTCCTCCCGCCGAGCTGATCGTGCCAGGCGAGGGTGAGCTTCCCGTGGCGCAGATGCGCGCGCCGGTGAGCGAGGCGAAGGCGAGCTTCGAGACCTGCTATCGGGCTGCTTTCGACTACGCGCCGGGACTCTGGGGACGGATCGTCGTGCGCTTTCATCTTCGAGCCGACGGGACCGTCGATGAGGCTTTCGAGGGCGGCTCACGTTTCCCCGACAAGCGGATGCTGCAGTGCGTTCTTCGCGCTGCTCGATCGTTGACATTCAAGCGACCCAAAAACGGTGATCTGCGCTTTGTCGTGCCGCTGCGCTTCAGCAGCCCACGTGCCGACACCTCGGTGCCGTCGGCGAAGTAGTGTTCGACCGACAAAATGACACGAGGCAGGAGCGAACTCCCGCCTCGTATCCCACGTCATGATGACGACGTGGTTGATGCCGCTCGGTCTTCAGACCGAGCTCGCGATCAGTTGACTGCGTCTTTGCAGGCCTTGATCGGGCGGGCACGCACAGACTTGCTGGCGGGCTTTGCCTTGAACATCATCTCTTCACCGGTGAAGGGGTTGGTACCCTTGCGCGCCTTGGTGGCGGGCTTCTTCACGACGGTGAATTTTGCGAAACCGGGCATGGTGAACACGCCAGACTTCTTGAGTTGTTTGTGGCCGATGTTGCTGAGCGCATCCATGATCCCCACAATCTGCTTGCGATTGAGGTTCTCCGAGGAGTCAACCAAAGCGTTGATCAACTGAGTCTTCGTCATCGGGGCGTTCTTTTTCGCGGTGTTCTTCTTCGTTGCCATGAGTAATTTTCGTCCTCGTCAGTTCAGCCTTTGAAAGCGTGAACTTTTTTAAAGTGCTTGCCCCTGCCGGCAAGCTCGATCTCGCACGATGCGAGATTTCGCGGAGAAAAAACCACATTGAGCGCACAACGCCAAGTAAAAACGCCAGCGCGCCCTACAAAAAAAGGGGTTTTGTCCGATTTGGGGCCAAATGTCACCGCAATTCACCTTCAAGTCGACCTGCAGTGGCTGCCAACGACGTGAGGTGAACGGCCGAAAAACCCCCTTGTGGACTGGGAAGCCACCGGCAAAACGGGGTATAAGCTCCAAACCATGCGCAGAAATATGAAGCGACTTTTGACCCTTCTGACGATGTTGAGTGTCGCCTTTTGTTGCACCTTGTCGCCTGCGACAGCCTCCGCAATGCCCACGTGGAAGAAGCGCCGCGACGCGAACAAGTTGCTGCAGCAAGCAAAGGTGGACGAGCGCAAAGGCGACGCGGCCGAGGCTGCAAGAAAACTCAAGAAGGCCGACACGCTGCTTCCCAAACCATCGACCAAGAAGCGCATCGCCGAGCAGTTGATCAAGATGGGCGACCTCGTGCAAGCCATGGACGTGTTGCGTGAGGCCATGAATTCCAAACCGCGAAGCTGGGTCGAGAAGAAGGCGGTCAAGAAGTCGATCGAGCTGTTGTCAGCCACCGAGGACCGCGTGCCGACCATCGAGGTCAACGCGTTCAAACCGGACGCGAATGCCATGACGATCACCATCGACGGCGAGGACTATGAGGGCACGGACGGCCCGGTCGCCCGCAATCCGGGCAGCTACACGATCAAGGCGACGGCTGCCGGCTTCAAGGATTGGACGCAAACGGTGACGGTTGCTGAGCGGGCCCGTTCGTCGATTGATGTCACCATGGTCGCGTCGGACGTCGGCGATTCGGCCAGCGGCGGCGACTTTAGCTGGGGCCGTAAGCCGGCCTACATCGCCTGGGGCGTTGGTGGTCTCGGACTGGCGGTTGGGATTGGTTTTGGTGTCGCGGCGATCAGTACGACCAACTCGGTATTGCGTGAATGGGATTGCAAAGACAGCGTATGTCCAGCGGAGGCCGAGGCAGACCTGATCGCGGCGAAGACGAACGGTAATCTCTCGACGACCGGCTTCGTGGTGGGTGGTGCCGGCATCGTTGCGGGGACCGTGCTGTTCCTTCTCGCGGACGGCGACGACGCGAAAGAGTCGGAAGACGGCGAGGCAGATGAGGCCTCGGGCCGTCGCCTGAACATCACGGCGAAGCCCATCGTCGGGCCGGCCTACGTGGGCCTTCAAGGCACATTCTGAGCCTGTAACCCTAGGACCGAAGCGGTCCGGTTTGAGCCGTCGCCCGTCCTGAGGCTGGGTTGGTCGAAGGCGCGGTGCGCATTGTGGAGGGTGTTGTGCCGGGTTGTGGCTACGGCGCCGCGAGCACGGCGACGGTGATGGAGCTGGCTGCGATGAGCAAGGAGCCGGTGATGATGATGAGGCGAATACGGTGGTGAAGATTCATGCTGTTCCTTCATCGCAACCGCTGTGCCAACGCAGGTGAGACTCTGGCAGCTGTGTCATTCAGCGCAGTTATCCCCGGTTCTTGACGGCTGGTCGTGCGTTTCCGTCGCGCCGTTGACGCCAAGCTGTCAAGACATCGAGGGCCCACATCAACCGCGTATGTACAGAAAGGTATTAGTCTAACTGACTTCTTATGCTATGAGCGCGCAGGTGGAGCTTGCGGTTTCGCGCTTTCGTTGTATGTCTTTCGCGCCAATCGTTTTCACCCTTGCTGATAGCTGCGTGAGCGTCGAATGACGGCGAGCTTGCCCCATTTCACCCACGACCGATTCACCCAGCACCAACCAGAGCACAGAGCCGATCTAAAGGAGCCGCGGAATGCGCAGTCGATTTGACGATGACGGAACCCCCAACATCAAAGCTGTGGTGGATGACTACCGCGCGGCGATGGGTAAGCGCATGCGCTGGGTCGGACCTGGAGCCTTGGCCATCGCGGCCATCCTGATCGCGATGACGAGCACGTACACCGTTGAGCCTGGTTGGATTGGCGTGGTTCGTACCTTCGGAAAGTTAACCGAACAAACTTCTCCGGGCCTGCATTTTCGAATTCCCCTGGTGCAGCGCATCGACAAGGTGAACGTGTCGCAAGTTCGGCGCGAAGAGATCGGCTTTCGCAGCACCAAGGCGGGGCCGAAGCGTGTCGACAGTGAGGCCTTGATGTTGACCGGCGACGAAAACATCGTCGAGGCGCAGATGATCGTTCAGTACAAGGTGCGCGATCCTGCGAAGTACTTGTTCCGGTTGAAGAACCCAGAGAAGACCTTGCACATCGCAGCCGAGGTAGCGCTGCGTGGCGTCGTGGGCCAGACGGTCATCACGAGCAATCTCGAAGGCTCCTCCCACAGCTCGACGGACGCCAAGGCCAAGGCAGCGGCCAAGGCCAAGGCAGCGGACGCGGCCAAGGCAGCGGACGCGGCCAAGGCCAAGGCACCTGAGCCGCAAGCGGAGCTGGCTGCGGCCACCGATATTCTGACCACCGGCCGTGGCCCCGCACAGATCGCGACGAAGCGCCTGTTGCAAGAACTGCTCGACATGTACCAAAGCGGCTTGCAGGTTACCGAGGTGAAGCTGCAGACGGTCGATGCACCCGACGAGGTGAAGGACGCGTTTCACGATGTCGTCCGCGCTCGAGAGGAGCGCGAGCAGAAAATCAACAAGGCCCGAGGTTATCGCGAGGACCAAATTCCGCGCGCGCGTGGCTCTGCGCAGAAAATTCTCCGCGCGGCCGAGGCCTACAAGAAGGAGCGCGTGCTGCGCTCCCAAGGCGAAGCGGCACGCTACACCTCGGTGCTTGCGGAATATCGAAAGGCCAAAGCTGTGACCCGACAACGCCTGCACCTCGAAGTGATGGAGCGCATCCTCTCGAAGGTAGACAAGAAGATCTTCATCGATGAAACCGTGGCGAAACAAGCGTTGCCCCTATTCTCTCTCGACGGCACGGGCAGCTTGAAAGGGGGGCGCTGATATGGATAACCGAGCTAAGATTGCCGTTGTCCTTGCTCTCGTTCTCGTTAGCGCGCTTTCATCGATGGTCATCGTCGATGAAACCGAGCACGTGCTCATCATCCAGTTTGGTGAGTACAAGCGGACGGTGTCCAAGCCGGGCCTGACCTTCAAGATCCCATTTGCCCAGAAAACGGTCGTCATCGACAGCCGGATCATGGCGAGCGACGCTCCTCCGGAGGAGTATCTCACCGCCGACAAGAAACGAGTCGTGGCCGACCCCATTACCCGTTGGAAGGTGGCCGATCCGCTCGAGTTCTACAAGACGGTGAGCAACGCCTCCCTGGCCCGGAAGCGCCTCGACGACATCGTGCTCAGCGAGTTGCGCAAGGAACTGGGCCAGTTGAACATGGGCGAGATGGTCGGTAAAGCTCGTGGTCGCATGATGGCGATTGTCACCGATCGGGTCAACGAGAGCGCCAAGAAGTACGGCATCACGGTCGTCGACGTTAGGATCAAGCACTTGGACCTGCCCACCGAGGTTCAGCGGTCGGTATTCGATCGCATGGTCGCCGAGCGCGAGCGTTTGGCGAAAGGGTATCGGGCCGAGGGCCAAGAGGAGAGCGACAAGATCACTTCAGCTACCGACCGGGAGCGACTCATCATTTTGGCCGAGGCCGAGAAGCTAGCTGCAGAGATGCGGGGTGAGGGCGATGCCGAGAGCACCAGGATCTACGCCGACGCGTACGGCGAAGACGTCGAGTTTTACGCGTTCCTGCGCAATCTCGAGGCTTATGAGAAATCCATCGACAAGAAAGCGACGCTCGTTCTCTCTACGGGATCGAAGCTGTTCAGGTACCTGACGGCGCCGGGCAAGGCGGGGAATTGAGAGATGCACATGCGACGGTGGATGGCCTTGATGGCCTTGGTGGCTGCGTTTGGGTTTGCACAGGGGTGTTCCTACGAAGAGGTGCCGACTGACGACGGCGGAAAGACCGCCGGCTCGGGAGCCAGTGCTCCTCAAGCGGCGCAGCCTGGCTCACGTTGCAATTGCGATACAGACTGCGCGGGAGACGGCGCCATTTGTTTTCTTGGTATGTGCGCCCTGCGGGCTCAGGGCTGGTGCCCCACCCACGGAAGTGAAGAAGGATGCGGCGAGGGATTTCGCTGCATGAACAGCGACATGGTCACCGATGGCGGAATTTGTTTTCCGCTCTACAACGCGGAGACCTGCGCCGTCGTCGAGAACCGAGAGGGACTCTGCTCGCCGACGCGCGCCGATTACTGTGATCCGGCTTGCGGCACGGCTTGTGCGATCCCCACCATCGTCGAGGCGACGGCGGGCGCGGCCTGTGTGGCCGATTCCCAGTGTGGATTCCATGCCGAGGGCCAGTGCTATTCCGATGACGGCATTGGCGAGCCCAACGGCTGGGTCGAGGGCTACTGCATGGCCTTTGGCTGCACCACGAATGAAGAGTGTGGCGACCTGACCAAGGGTTGTTACCCGGCGGCGAACGACGGATCGGGGGTCTGCATGGAGGGCTGCCATATGGATCTGGATTGCCGTTGGGGCTACCGCTGTCGTCAGCGCGAAGAAAAGATGGGCCCCGGAATGTGCTTCGCAGGCTGCGACGCCGCTGCGCTCTGTCCGGGTGGTTACGTCTGCACCGGTGGACTCTGTGTCGATGAAAAGAAGGCTTGTTCGGCTGACAACCCACACGGCTGGTGCCCAGACGGGTCGTGGTGCGACGAAGGCGTATGCAACGAGCAGCCCTTCGGGTGCGATGGCAAGGACGACACCCTTGAGCCCAACGACTCTCGCGCAGCCGCCGCGGACGTCGCGGAAGGTGCTACCGAGGGCTTGTACAGCTGCATCGGAAACGAGGATTGGTACCGGGTGACCGTCCCCGCCGGCAAGATCGCGCGCGTCGGCATCGAGTTTAGCCACAACGCGGGGGATCTCGACTTGTTGGCCTACGACGAGTCGGGCACACTGCTTGGTTCGCGGCTCGGTGACAGTTACCCCTACAGCTACCGGGATCAGGAAACGGACACCGAGTACTACGGGTTTTATTCACAACAGGGCACGGCCACCTATTACCTGCGCGCGCTCGGTTACGGTTCGGCCAACGTGCCGGTCGCCGAGAACATCTACCGCCTGCACCTCGACTACGTCGACTATCAGGATGGCGCGGTGTGCAGCGAGTTGTTCAGCAGCGAGGATTGCATCGGCAAGGCGTCCGATGGCGCCAAGCTCATCTCCTTTCCCTTTCCGGATCCCAACGACAGTTATCTGCCCGAGGGGTACCTTTGGGATACCTACAGCAACTACCGTTTCGCGCGTCGCGAGCTCGTCATGTTGATACGCCACGCGCTGCACAAGACCTACGAAGCCTTTCCGGGAAGCACACCCCTCGGACTGATCGACGTCTGCCAAAAGAACGGGATCACGCCCGGCTACGACGTGGGCTCGCCCCGTCACCCGGAGACGACGCACGATCAGGGCGGAAATATCGACCTCGCGTATTTTCAGACAGATGGAAACAACAGCTCCCAGATCATCTGTGGTGATGGCTCGACGCACGGCGATGGCTTCTGCTCCCCCGCGGCTACTGAAAAACACATTGTCGATCTTCCTCGACAGGCCTATTTCATGGCGCACCTCTTCAGCAGCGCACGTACGCGGGTTATCGGTGTCGATCAAATTATCGCGCCGCTCATCAAAAAGGCCGCGCAAGATCTCAACGCGCTCGATCCGGGCGATCCGAAGTACATTACGCCGGCGCAGCTCGCTGGCTTCACTGGGGGTATGGCGTCGGGCAGCGGCTGGCCTTATCACCATCACCACATCCACCTCAGCATGCAGTGGTGGGGCAGTGGCGCTTATGACGGCGGGGCCCAAGGCGCAGCGGGCAGTGGCGAGCAGCAACGGATGATGCGTCCGGACGTGGCGAGGCGTTACAGCGGTGAAGCTCAGGCCCAACCGTTCACGCTCCACAATATGAAGTGGCCCCCGCGACCGCGCTGATCCGCGCCTGCGCTCGTGCTGACTCAGGCGCGGCGGTCGGTGTCTTCGAGCGCACCGAGAAAGTCCGAAAAGTCGTCGACGGCTACGACTTCTCGCGCTCCTCGACGCAGCGCCTCGAAGCTCCAGTAGCCGTCCCACGCACCGATATCGAGCACGCGCTTCCCGCTGAGATCGTCGGGGATCGCGTACGCCTCGGGCACCCTGGGGGCCCAGCCTGGCGTCACGACGCCTTGCGGTAGCTCGATGCGATGATACCAATACGGAAAGGCTGCGACTCGGTCCAAGATGGCCTGTCGTTCATTTTCATTCATCCGCGTCTCGCCACCTTTGATGCATGTCGATGTACGCTGCCTCGAGCGCGCGCGCCATCCGCGTGGCGTCGCACAAAGGGGAGGCGGCCATGTCGTCTCGTAGGCTCGATCGTAGGCGGCCCAAGGCCTCCCGATCGGAGGCGAGCTCAACGGCGATCTGCCCGTAGCCTTCGATCGTGTCCGCACACAAATGCTGCAGACCGACCCGCGCCAAGAGGCTGCTTCCCACTCGCCCGGCGTGGCGCTCGCCTCGTAGTGTCACGACCGGCACCCCCATCCACAAGGCCTCGCAGGTGGTGGTCGTTCCGTTGTACGGGAAGGGATCGAGCGCGATGTCGATGTCGTGGTAGCACGCCAAGTGTTCGCGTTCGTCGGCCACGAAACCACGGAAGGACAATCGATCGGCGGACACGCCATGCTGAGCGAACAGCGACTCGTAACGTGCGCGCGTCGCCATGTCTTCAAAGGAGGGGGACTTGAGAAGGATCCGGCTCCCGTCGCAGGCGTTGAGGATCTCACTCCAGCGTTTCACCACTGTGGGAGTGATCTTGGGCAGGGCGTTGAGAGAGCCGAAGGTGATGTGGCCACGGTCGACGACGGGTGGAGGCTGCACCGGAGGGGCGTCATGGCGGGCCTGATAACAGAGGAAACCCCCGTCGATCCGAAGGAGGGCTTCCGTCGTGTGCTCGTCTGAGGCGCCGACCGGATCGGTGTGTTCGTCGACGATACGACCGTCGAAGCTGTCGATGCCGGTCGTGTCGGGATAACCGAGATAGGTCAGCATCACTTTAGCTGGCTTGGCTGACAGGGCGCACAGGCGATGCCCTTGGGTGTGTCCGGCCAGATCGATGAGCACGTCGATGCGGTCCTGTTCGATTCGCTCCAGAAAGGCCTCGTCGTCCAGCGAGGTCGTGTCCCGCCAGTGGTCCGACAGACCGCGCAGTCGATCGGTGTCCTCATCCCCGTGAACGACT
>JAPYTK010000133.1 GCA_029941785.1 Polyangiaceae bacterium
TCGTAGGTCTGGGAGTGCTCGGTGATCTCGTAACCACCGGGGCAACCAAAGGAGATGTCGATCTCTGCGCCGGCGTCGTTCTGCACCATGCTGCAGGTGGCCGGGCACAGGTGGATCTTCGTGATGTTGTTCGGGTCGTCGAAGTACCAACCGAGTCCGCACTTATTTTGGTTGGCGACTCGGGCCATCGTAATCGCTGAACCGCCGCCGCTCGGCGTGTAGATGACCGTCGCGTCTTCCGCGTCGTATTGACCGTTCGCCGGCAGCAAGAAGTCGCAGCTGACCGAGTCGCCCTTGATCTTGTTCATGGCGGCGATCAGCTTTTGCTCGATCTGGTTGTTGTTGTCGATGAAGATGCCGCTGCTCGTGCCGCCTGCGCTTGCGATCTTGTTCAGTAGGCTGGTGCTCGCCCCGACAATGCCTACCGCGTAGGTCTTTACCCCGAAGGACTTGTAGGCGTCTCCGGCGACCTTCGCGAAGGCCGCGTGGTTGCTGCCGCACCAGTTGGGGTACCCATCGGTGACGAACACCACCACCTGTTGTTCGTTCTTGTGGGTCTTGGAATAACTGGTGCCCCACTTCGTCGCCCCCTGCAGCGCGACGTAGGCCGGCGTCATGCCCCCCGGATTCGTGGAGTTGAAGGCGTTGATGAGCTTTTGCTCTTGCTTGTCTGTCGGCGCGCCAGCCGGCAGGAGCTTGCCGAAGGGGATGTAGGGCTGGGCGCAGTAGTCGACCTTGCTGCACCAACTCGACTGCAGACCACAGGAACTATGGGGCCAGAACTCCAAGGCGACGTTGAGCCCGGCGGATTTCTTGTCTGCGAAGAAGGCATTGAAGGCCTTCTTGGTTTTCGCCCAACGACTCCACATCGAGCCGCTCTTGTCGATGGTGATGAAGATGTTCACCGGCTTGAGCTTGGCCTTGATGTTGTCCGAGGCGCATACCGGCGGGCCGCAGGCACCCTTGAGGTAGAGCCCCCAGTTGTCGCCCGTGAAGCACTCGTTGATCTGCCCGTTGCCTGGCGGGTTGACCATGATCTCCCGGCCTTCGGTGAGGCCTGGGCAGGTGGTGACTTCGATGCACTCGCCCGCGGGGATCTTCTCGTTCGTCTGACAGTACTTGGCGCCCGCGATGTTACCGGGGTTGTCCTTCCCGAAGCCGCCAGAGCCCTTCGGGTAGTGGACGATCTTGATGCCGGCTGGGGCTTCTTTCGTGCCATGGTTGCAGATTGGCACGGTGGCGTCGCAAGTCAGCCCGACCGCGAGCGAGATCCCTGCGCACTTGGGGTCCGTCGCGCCAGGACCCCACATGATGCACTGCCCTTCACCGGTGGGCGGCGGCGGATCCTTGCAGAACGCTCCGCAGGTATCGTGAACCGCGTCGATGCATGTTTGGTCCCACTTGCCAGGCCAGCTTGCGGGGCAGCCGCTCGGATTGATCTTCTTGTACTTGTTGACGCAGTGACTCTTCCAGCTACCCGGATAACTGAAGGTCTTCTGGGAACACTTGTAGGTGTTCTTGTAGCAGGTTGACCAATAGCTGCAGTAGGGGCCGTACTTGCTGTAGGTCGTCCACTTCTTGCAGTACTTCTTCTTCTGGCACTTGGCCGTCCAGCACCCGTATTTGTAGCCGCACTTCTTGACGTTGACCCACTTGTACTTGTAGCCGCACTTCTTGACGTTGACCCACTTGTACTTCCACTCGCAGATCTTCTTGTCCGTGCACACGACTTTGAGGCCGCACTTCTTGACGGACTGCCAGTAACAGGACTTCTTGAGGTAGCAGGAATTCACGTAAGAGCAGACCTCGACCTTCTTCTTTTTACACGAGGTGGACGTAGTCCAGCCGCACGTTTTCCAGCACCACTTCCACTTCCCCCAGCCGGCACACTGCTTCACGCACTTCCACTTCGGCTTGGTTGTCTTGCACACCCACTTCCACTCTTTGACGCAGACCTTCTTCTTCTTGCACTCCATCTTGTAGCTGCAAATCTGCTTCTGTTCGTAGTAGCACTTCTTCTTGAGGGAGCAGACCTTCTTGATGGAGCAGCTCTGGTACTTTTTCTGCTTCGGCACGTACCAGCAGGTGTAGTAGGCCTTGTACTGTTTGACGTACCAGCACTGATACTTGTACCCGCACTTCTTGCAGTTGTACGCGGTCCAGCCGCACTGGTAGGTCTTGAGGATCGGGAACTGCTTGACGCAGTTGTACGTCTTCTTGCAGGAGTAGGCCGTCTTGACCCAATTGCAGATGGTCTTCTGCTCGGTATACGGGCAGCAGGTCTTGTCCCAGTCGCAGGTCTTCTTGACCGCTGGGTCGCAGCTCGGCTTCAAGCTCAAGCCGGTGACGCACGGTTCGTGCGCACATGAACCGCCGTAGGTTTTCTCGCAGCACTGCGGCTTGGCCTTGCAGACCTCGGTCGTGCAGCGACTGCAGCCGCTCTTCAGACCGCTGCCGGTGGTGCACACGTCGTGATTGCAGCTGCCACTGCTCGGATCGTAACAGTAGTGGTTGAGCTGGCAGTCGTTGCCGATCTCGCAGGGCTCGGTGAAGGCCTTCTTGGCGTACTCGTCGGGGACGTTGCCCTTGTTGCCTTGCTTCCACGTGTAGATGAACTCGTCGCCATCGACGAACCAGCCGCCGTCGGGTGGGTTTTCGTCGAAGTCCTTGCACGTGGGATCGCAGGGGTTGTTCTTGCAGTCCTTGGCGGTCGAGTAGCTCTTCCATTTGTCGCTGCTCGCGGTGCCGGTCGTCTTCTCGGGGGAGAGCTCGGGGCCGACGCTTGGATAGTTCGTGACGGCGCCGCCGCCGCATTCGCTCCATTGCCCATCGACGCAGTTCTGGATCCCCTCGTAGCAAGTGAGAACGTCGTTGTGCCTACCGATGGTGCGGTGGCAGACCTGCGTCTCGCCCACTTCGCAGGAAGCGTCGTCGCTGTTCGTCGTTTCGGGTTGCTCGCCTTCGTAGCCCTCGTCGGCCCAGTCGCTCTCGCCTTGCCAACCCGGGGTCGGTCCATCGTCGTCGCCGGAGCAGGCCGCCACACCCATCGATACGAACAGCAGCGCCAGCAAGGTGCGCGCGATCACACGCATGCGCCTCCCGGCGTTGCGGGCATCGATGGTTGGGTGTGGCCTGAGGCTCACGGTGGTCGACTCCAGTGGTTATTCGAAACAAGCCCGACGGGTCGTCCGCTCACTGGCCCTGACCAACGAACGAAAACCTTCAACAATCCCGCGCGTAGCGGGTACGAGGGTGCACTTCCTCAAGCACCTATTATAAGCAAAGCTCGTGCCCCCGAACAGAACTCTCTTGCCACTGAAATCATTGTTGAAAACACTGTCCCTCTGCGCAAAATTCTGCACAGCTATGCAAGAGTTTCATAGTGCACTCCGTGCCTCGTGTAGGCGTGTGTGTGGTGACGTGGCTGCGGGACATTCCTCGGTTTGTTCGCAGGGGGCGGCACCCATCGTTCATCCGCTTTCTCGTTCTTCGCACTGGACGCACTTCGTTCGCGACGGCAAAGCGGGGGCATGACGACGGCAAACCGTGAGTCGCTGGTGGCGCTCGACAAGCGTTACGTGTGGCATCCCTACACCGAGATGCAGCGTTACATCGACGAGGTCGAGCCACTCGTTGTGGCCCGCGCAGAAGGGGCGCGTTTCTTCGATGTGAATGGCAAGAGCTACATCGACGCCAACTCGAGCTGGTGGGTGTCCTTGCTTGGGCATCGTCATCCGCGCTTGGTGCAAGCCATGCGTCAGCAGAGCGAACAACTCTGTCACGTGGCCCTCGCCGGGATCACTCACGAGCCGGCTGCGCGTCTTGCTGAGGAATTGTGTAGGGTTGCCCCCGCTGGCCTCGATCATGTTTTCTATAGCGACGACGGATCGACGTCGGTGGAGGTCGCGATCAAGCTCGCGCTTCAGTTCTGGCACAATCAAGGCCGCAGCGAGCGGAAACGATTCGTCGCTCTCGACGGTGCCTTTCACGGAGATACGATCGGGGCGACGGGCCTCGGCGGCGTCGAGGTTTTTCGCCGCCCCTTCGCTGGCGTCGTGTTGGAGTGCGTGCACGTGCCGTCTCCAGGGGACACGGAGCTCGATGAAGACGAGCCCTATCGCGTGGCTTTCGAAGCGATGGCGCAGCTGCTTCGAGAGCAAGCGGCGACGATAGCGGCGGTGATTGTCGAGCCGCTGCTGCAGGGGGCGGCGGGGATGCGGATCTACGACCCCCGCTATCTCAGCGAGCTGCGCTCTTTATGCGATGAACTCGACGTTCTGCTGATCGTCGACGAGGTGTTCACGGGTTATGGCCGGACCGGAACGATGTGGGCTTGCGATCAAGCCTCGATGGCTCCCGACATCTTGTGCATGGCGAAGGGTTTTTCAGGGGGAATGTTTCCGATGGCGGCGACCTTGGCGACCACGCGCATCTTCGACGCCTTCCTCGGCGATCCGAAGCGCGCCTTCTATTACGGCCACACCTATTGCGGAAATCCGCTCGGCGCTGCGGTGGCCCGGGAGGTGCTCGCCGTGTATCGCGACGAGGAGATCATCGAGCACGCTCAGCCCAAGGCGGTCAAGCTAGCGGATTGCTTTCGCAAGCTGTCGAAGCTCGGCGGCGTGAAACGGTGGCGCGGGCTCGGAATGGCTGCGGCGATCGATCTGGACACCGACGGGGGGTACCTCGGCCGCGGTGGGTGGCGAATCTACGATGAGGCACTGGCCCGCGGCGCCTATTTGCGGCCGCTCGGCGACACCGTCTATGCCGCGCCGCCGCTCAATATCCCCGACTCCGATCTCGATGAACTCATCCAGATCATCGACGCCAGCGTACGGGCTGTCATCGACTGAATCGGTTGCGGGGCCTTACTTGCCCGCGCTCTTGACCTTGCAGCGGGGCGGCAGCTTGCCGAGTGGCGCCTTGGGTTTGTGGCCAATCTTTCGCCACGACAGCAAGCAGATCATTTCGTGATCGAAGGGCTTTTCCTCTCCGGGCCGCGGTGACTGATCGACGAGCCAGTACACGTCGATGGCGACCAGCTCGTCAGCCGCCCGACCGGTGCGCTCGTGGTAGCGCCTCAAGAAGTCGCGCAGTGGTTTACGAAAGGCGCGATTTCGATCCAGCCGAATGCGGTTGAAGTAATCTTGCGGGATCTGACCCAGGCCCATACCGCGTGCGTCGCTGAGGTTGAGGTCCGGCGGGTCGCCCGTAAAGGGATCGACGTGTCGCCCGTCGATGGTGATGGCGTCCACCGTGAGCGTTCCATCATCGCGGATTGGATTGGGGGAGAACATGCCCCATCCTTGGAAGATGCGCGGGTAGGTCAAGATGGCGCGTACTATTTTCGGTTGCTTGTGCTTGAGGGGCTTGGGGATCGACTTGTTTTCGTTGATGAGTTGGCTCGTGGCCATGGCCAACAGGGCGATGAGCACCAGCTCCCGCAACCTGTTTCGGTATCGATGCCATCGGGCGCGAAGCGGCGCGACGGTGGGCTCGACCTGCGGCGCTGAGCCCTCTGCCTCGTGGTCGTGGTCGCGACGGTCGACCTCCGTATCGATGGCAGGGGGCCAAAAGAATGCGGCCAGTGGCTGTCGCCAACGCTCGGCGAGTGCGAGTGCCGGCCCCACGAGGCCAAGGGTGAGCAGACGAAGAACTGGCGTGAGGGCGCGTCCGCCGGGTAGCCGTCGGATGATCGCCCAGATCCCGCGCGCACCACCGACGACGCCGCCATGAGCGCCGCGCAAGGCGATCAGCGGAGGAGGGGCGCTGCCGATGTCCACGGTTGCGGGTGCGAATCGGAGGCGTTGCAAGCGGTCAAAGCGCAGCAATAAACGACAGGCAGCGAAGGCGAGCGGGGATTGTGGATCGAAGACGACGGTGGCCCGGGCGGTGCGCTTCCTGGCCCAGGTGGTGATCGCTTCCCAGTGACAACGTTGCAGAAGCAACACCGACCACGCGATCAGGAACCACGAGAAGGGCCCAAGCCGCATCATGATGCCGAAGGTTCCGTGTAGCAGCAGGATCCCCACCATCGCCATCGGTCGAGTGTACAGCCGCCACCGCGGCCACAGGATCAGCATCATGATGAGGGCTTCGACGACCAACACCAGGTGGGTGCTGCCCCACAACATCCAATACGGCGCATACTCGCGAAACCACACCCCGATGCCGGTGACCATCCGATCGATGTGCAAGACGTAGTGTACGGTTTGTCCCTTGCGCCATGTGCTGCCGTACTTGTTGACGACATTGAAAATGTAGACGATCCCCAGATTGAGGACGACGATGAAGCTGACGAGGCTCACTCGCTGGGCGTCGAGCCACGAGGGTCGGAGGCGTCGATTGAGATCATCTGGGCGGCGCTCATTTTGCTCCTTCCAAGAGCGGCGTAAGCTATCGAGGCTGAACCGTTGGCCGAGCGGCAAGAACATGCTCCAGAACGCGAGCAGGTTGACCACCACGTAGCCGCCGTTTTCGACCATCACCAATCGGCTATCCATGCTCGTCACCCAGATGCACGACAGCACGCTGAACAGGCGCGTGCGGTAGCCGAGAAGGAGCGCGAGGTAGCACGCGAGCGACAGCGCGAAGGCGGCGTGGACCTCAGGAAGTGAAGAGAAGGCGTGGAACAGGCTGAAGTTGAAGCCGCTGCTCGGGCGAAACAGGTGAAAGTGGTTCGAGAGAACCCCCGCGTTCGAATAGAAGGTCTCGGCGTAAAACCAGTGCCTCGCGCCGTCGAGCATCAGCATGGCGCCGAGCACGATACGAAACAGGCCGAGGGTACGGGGATCGGCCTGGAAATAGCGATCCCGCATCCACCCGGCCGCTCGGCGGGCGCGGTGACCGAAGAGCTTCAGGTCAGCGAAAAGGAAGCTACCGAATCGACGGAGGCCCGAGTCTTCCTCATGTTGCCAAGCGCGTCGTGCGCGCCGCCAAAACGGCTCGTCCCGAGCGGGAGACGGCGGAAGGCTGCTCATCGCACGAGCGAACGAAGGTTTGGCAATTTCTTGGGGCCGAGCCGGCGCGGTGACGCAGGGCGCCGCGGGTTGAGGATATCCTCAGTTGTCACCTGGCGCTTCGCTGGTACAGCCGCGCCTGGGGCAGGAATGGGCGCCGAGACCCACTGGACGTGGAGCTTGTTGATGTACCGTCGCTTCTTTCTGTCCTTGGTCGGCTTGGCGTTGAGCGCGTAGCCGCCGCGATTGAGGTAACGACGCAGTTCCTTGCGCAATTTCTTGTGCCTCGGCAGCCGAATCGCTTCCGAATACACAGACCAGAGATGACCGAGGCGGGCCCGCGCAGGCACGCTCAAGTCGAGATTGGGGGGATGGCCTGTGAGGGGATCGAGCTGCCAACCGTCGCGGGTCTTGGCGTCGACCACGATCGAGCTGTTCTTGCGCGGTGGTTCGGGTGCAAAGAGGCCCCAAGACCCCGTCACCCGCGGAATGGTGACGATGGTTGCCAGCGCGTTGGCCGCAGCGGTTGTTCCCGCGAGCGCGGCGAGCCGTGGGTTGTCTCGATGGCGAGCTGTCTTGACGACCACGCCGCCGAGCAGAAGGAGGGCCAACACGGTCGCCACAAGGGCTTTGGCGCGAGCGCTCCAACGTGATGCCGGCGTGGGCTTCGGTGTTGAGACTTCTTCTTCGTCGGCCTGGTTGTGGCGCTGCGGTAGGCCGCATGCGCCGAAGCCACATGCGACGCTAATCTCCATTCGGTTCCCGGCGACCTTGAAGTACAGCGCGCGAGAGGCCTGTCGAATGAGGGGCAGCCGCAGTAGCCAGCCGAGGGGAGCGACGCAGGGAAGAGAGCGTAAAATTTGGCTCAAGGCTAGCGCTTCGGTGTAGACCCCGCCCTTCGCATCGACGACCACCATCGACTCTGTGGTCATCTTCTCTGTGACACCGTCGGGCAGCTCTTGCACGTCGCTGCTGGCAAAGAAGGTGATGTTGTGGCGGCGGTCGAGTCGTTTGAGCAATCGCGCGAGCCATCCGCAGATCCCGCAACTGTCGTCGTACACGAGCTGTATGGGACGTTTGCCGTCGCGACTGCCGTTCCAGCTCTCCGTTGGGATGGCGAGCGCGGCGGCCGCGGCGATGGCCCAGCCGTAGGCACCGAAGGTGAACAGCAGACCCACCGTCAGCCCGATGAACAACATGGCTGCGACTGCGAGGCCGCGGCTGAGCCTGCGAGCGACCGGCAACAGCAGCAAGCAGGGCACCGCGAACTCGGCGTAACGGAAGGCGCGGGTGCAGACGGCGAGCGCCCCGGCGGGCATGCTGTTTCGTTCGAGTTCTCCGAGAAATCCCGTCCAACGGTCCGTGTGCAGGGCGTAATAAAGTGCACTGCCGTCTTGCCAGCTCGGGCCAGATTGAGACAGCGCTGCGACAGCTAGCACAAAGCCAACGAGGGCCAGCATCAGGAAGGCGACCAAGGAGCGCGGCGCGGTCACCGCCGCTGCACTCCGATCATTGAGCGCCGCTGCGCTCCGCTCCTGCCGATTGGCCATGCTAAGTCCAAGGCTGTCGAGCGAGAAGCGGAGACCGAGCGGCAGCAAGAGGGACATGCCAAGCAGGACCGTGGCGAGCGAACTGCTCGCACTCTCGAGCAAGATGTTGCGGCCGGTCAAACTCACGAGGCACACCAGGGACAGCAGGTGGAAGACGCGCGTGCGGTAACCCAGCGTGAAGCAGAGGTAGATGATGAAGGTGAGCAGGAACGCGGTGGTCGCCTCGTCTACGCTCGAAAAGGCGTGATAGAGGCTCCACACTTTTTCTTTTTCACCCAACTGAAACAAGTGAAAGTGATTCGGAAGCACGCCCTCGTTCGAGTAAAATGCGCGGATCCAATCCCAGCGATGGATCAAATCGGCGATCAGCACCGTGCCGAAAAGGACGCGGAACAGGCCAAGCGAGCGGGCGTCGATGCGAAAGTAGCGATCGACAAAAGGAATGGCTGTGCCCTCGTCGCTCATGGCTCAGTCCTCGACCCGAAAACGGTAGTCGGCGGCATTTTCGAGTTCAGGCACCAGCTCGCGTCGCAACAGAATCGTGCGGACCGACCACAGATCTTCGAAGACGCGGTATTTTAGCGCTGTTTGGTCGAGGTAGTCGACGCCGCCTGAGCCGCCCGTCCCGGTTCGCCGGCCGATCATGCGCTCGACCATACGGGCGTGACGTTGCCGCCAGATGATGAAGGCTTGCTCCAGGTTGAGCGTCGTGTCGAGCACCTCGCGGGGCCACGCGAGTCGAGGGAGTTCACGGTGGCTTTCGATGAACACCAGAGCGGCGCGCACGTGCTTGCGATGCCGACGTTCACCCTCATCTTCGATGTCTTCGGCTCGTAAGAAAGCGGCCGCTTGATCGATGTCTCGTGCGTAGCGTTGTTCGAGGACGGCGACCTCTTCGGGCGTGCTGGTGAATTGTCGAGACCGCTCGAGCAAGAGCTTTTTCTGTTTGCGGTGTGCTTCGACGAACTTGTCGAGGTAGGCGTCCACGTGCGCGGGATCCGAGGAGCCGTCGACGGGGGTTCGGGCCAACCAGTGGTACAGTGCCGAACGGTAGCTCGCTCCTTCTGCGAGCCGCCGCTGGACGCGGGCCAGCGCTGGCGATTGGTCGCCCACGTCCCCTCGCAGAGCCTCCTTGTAGCTGCCCTCTCCCATGCAAGAGAGGCGCTGTCGGTCGTCGAGGCCCAGGAGGATCTCCAGCTCGCGCACCTGTGCCGACTGAAAGCCGCTCGCGCCCACGAGTTTGTCTCGAAAAGCCAGGTAGTCACGGGTGGTCAAGGTCTCGACCACACTCCAATGGTGTGCGGCAACCTCGAAAATCCTCACGCAACGACGCAAAGAGCGGGTCGCGTCGGCCAGAGCCTGATCGGGAACGGGGTTGCGGCGGAACAGTGCGCGCGCCGTGCTGAGCTCTCGCAAGACGAGCTTGAACCACAGCTCGTAAATCTGATGCACGGTGATGAAGAGAACCTCATCATTTTCCGGTTCGGTGCCATCATCGTGGAGTCCTTGCTGCAGCGACAGCAGGCTCTCGACCTGAATGTAGTCCCAATAATTCATCCGCGTTCCCCGCATTCTCGTAATGGTCACGGCACGGGAAGAAAAGCGCTATTCCTGCGTTCGGCGCTGACTCGCGGGTCAGCGCTATCGTTCAATGGCCTTCAGGCTCAGGGCTGCACGCGCAGCCAATAATATCCAGCGAGAAAGAGCAGCAGGCCAACACTGAGGGCCAAAATATAGACGGCCGTGGCTCCAGGATAAATCCGTCGTCGCAGATCGGCGGTGGCTTCGAGGATAGCGTCATCGGTCTCTGTTGCGAGCAATGCCGAGGTGCCCTTGCGCACCGCTGCGAAGTCACCCGCGTCAAAGGCACGGAGCAGGACATCGAGCGTCTCGCTTTCAGGATAGCCTGAAGCGAAGTCCGGGCGCTTCGCTCCGGCGTCCGCGGCCGGCACAGGGCTGCTCACGCTGCCTGTTCGTCCTCGTCGTCAGAGGGCTCGGGTTCGGGCTCGCTGATGCCGATTTCTTCAGAGAAGCGCGCATTGAGATCGATCCGGGCCGCGGCGCGGTCGGAGTCGCCGCTGAAGATGTGGATGGCATCGTAGGGGCAGTCGAGCTCGCAGAGCGTGCAGCCGACACACTTCTTGGTGATCACCTCGGCGATTTCGAAATGCTGACCTTCCTTGAGCGGAGACATCTTCAGCGCGTCGAAGGGACAGGCCCACACGCACCATTCGCAGCCGACGCAGGACTGTAAATCCACGTAGGCCATGGGTCGCTGTGCGGGCTTGAGAAAGTCGCAGAGTTGGCCATCGTTGTCGTAGATGGCCTCGTCGGGACAGATGACGCCGCAGGCCCCGCAATCGATGCACAGTTCGGGGTCGATGACGTGCAGGAGCTTGCGCTCCCCGCTGATGGCATTGGTTGGGCAGCGGCGAATGCACGCCGTGCAGCCGGTGCAATTCTCGGTGATGATGAACGCCATATCTCAGAGTTCGGTTTGAATTTTGCGCCCGGTACTTTTCGGTTTGGGTGGCGGGGGCGTATCGGAAGTCGGGGTTGCGGGAGCCGGCGGTTTTGCGGTCGCGGGAGTTTTCTTGACCGCGGCCGGCCTGCGACGGACATAAGGGCGTGCGGCGACGGGCGCCTTGATGGCGGGGGCAGCCGATGGTTTGGCCGAAGGGATAAGGTCCGGCTCGGCTGCCGCGCTCGCCGTCGCTGAGGCCGTCGGGTCGGCGGGCGGCGTGGGATCCTCGTCTACCTTTGGTGCTTCGGGTGCCGGCGTCGTGGTCGCTTCGGGCGAGGCTGCTGCTGCTGACGAGTCGGGATTGCTACCGGGGCCAACGAGGAGGTAGGCCGCGATTCCACCGGCTGTGACGACGCCGAGCCCGGCGGCCACGAGCGCGACCATGAGTCCGCCTTTGCTCTTTGGTGCAGGAGTCACAGCCAGGCCAGGTTGGGAGCCCGCAAGGCTTCCCTGAATCTGTCCAGGGAACGGGGTTAGCCCGTTCGCAGGTGTTCCCAAACCTGGGCCCGACGGCCTGACGGCAGGGAGTTGGCTCGAGCGGCCAGCCGGCGCGGGAACCGTGCCGAGGATGGGCTCAAGATCGAGTATGGCTTGCTGAAAATCGCGCGCGCATTGAAACCGCGCTTCCGGCTGCCGCTGCATTGCCCGATCCACGATTTGGATCATCTCGGGCGGGCAGTTGGGGCAAAGGTCCAGGATCGGTTCGGGGGACTCCAGGGCGATCTTGAAGAGCAGTTCGTTAAAGGAGCTCGCGTTGAAAGGCACGCGCCCGGTGAGCATCTGGTAGAGCACGACGCCGATGGCATAAAGGTCGCTTCGGTTGTCGACTTTGACCCCCTTGGCCTGCTCGGGGGACATGTAATAAGGCGTGCCCATCACCGCGCCGGTGCGGGTCATGCTCATCTCGGAGTCGAGCGCGGAAAACTTAGAAACGCCGAAGTCGAGGATCTTGACGAAGTCGGCGCGCCCGGCCTTGTTGGTCAGGATGTAGATGTTGTCTGGTTTCAGATCGCGGTGGATGATCTGCGCGTCGTGAGCGGCGGCCAAGCCTTCGAGAATTTGATCCATCAGCGGGATACACTGCACCGGCGGTATCTTGCCAAGGCCTTTGATACGGGCCGTGAGATCTTCCCCGTCCATATACTCCATGACCATGAAGCGCTCACCTGATGGCAAGTTGCCCAGGTCGAGCACCTCGACGATGTGTTCGGAGCCGATGCGTCCGGCGGCTTGTGCTTCTCGTTCGAACCGCGCGACGACGTCCGTCTTCTCGGCGACGGCTGCGTGTAGGACCTTGATGGCGACACGGCGCTTGATGCGCGTGTTCTCCCCCTCATACACCTCGCCCATGCCGCCTTCGCCAATGAGTTGGACGATACGGTATTTGCCGTCGATTATCTCTCCGGGCTGTAGAGCCATGGCTTGCCTATTCTAACCTACAATTTGCTGCGCGCCCAGTGGCTGAAGCAGCTGTTCGTAGGTGACAACGATCTGTCGCGATGTCAATGAGTTGCGTCATCTGAGCTCGCGAATGGGGATTCGCGACTTGGGATAGGACGTTCAAAGCTCCGTGGAGATCTTTCTGCCGGGCCTGGGGCTCTTCTTGGCGGGCTTGCTGGGAGGGGGGAGCGCTTGGGTTGCTGGCTTCGGTTTCGGTGGCGGGGCAGGCGTGGTGGCCGCCTTCTTTTTGGATGTGCGACGGCGTCGACGAACCTTCGGCTTTGGTCGGGGCTCTGGGGGTTCTTCGGCCTCTTCCGCGGTTTCCTTATCCTTTTCAGCGCTGTCGCCGGCGCTTTTGGGGCCTTCTTTGGGTTTGGCGTCAGCTTTGTCGTCGTCACGGTCCGAGCTGTCGTCGTCGTCGCTCTCCCGGTCGGTTTGGCTCGCGGTCTTGTCGCTGTCCCCGGCTGTCGTCAGGGCGGCCCATCCGCCGGCCCCCAAGAGCACGATTCCGACGACCACGACGAGCAGAAAGAGCAGTCGCTTGTTGGCGGAATACCGAGGGACGCCCGGGATTGGACCGATCGGGTCTGCGGGCCAAGCGTGGGCGGAAGTGGCTGGAATCACCTCCATTTCGTTGGTTACCTCATCGGGCACCATCTGCGACATGGCAGCGAAAGGCGATGCGGCAGCGTACATCGTCGGGGCATCATCGCTGATTGGTGCGTTATCCACCGCGTTCATCATTGGGTTGCCGGGAGGGGCGCTCCCGACGAGGCTCCCGCGGGGGGGCGGGGTCATGCTGGATGCCGCGAGGCGGCCGCCATGCAGCCAAACGCTGAGCGCATCGCGCAGTTCGCCAGCGGTCGAGAAGCGATCGGCGGGCTCCCGTGCCATGGCGCGGCGGATCAAACGGTCGAATTCGGGATCGAGGTCAGGCACGAACGTGGTCGCCGGCGGCGGCGTTTCGAGCACGATTTTGAAGATGAGCTCGTTGAAGGTCTGGGCGTTGAACGGCACCTGACCGGTGATGCATTCGTACAGGATCACGCCCACCGAATAGAGGTCGCTGCGCGCGTCGATGTTGCGGGCGCCCTTGGCTTGTTCTGGTGCCATGTAATATGGCGTGCCCATGATCGTGCCGGTGGCGGTCATCCGCATGTTGTCGTCGCCGCTGAGCGGGTTGAACTTGGAAACACCGAAATCCAAGATCTTCACGAAGTCTGCCTGGCCGGCGTTCTCCCGTTGCAAGAAGATGTTGTCGGGCTTGAGATCGCGATGGATGATCTTGGCTTGGTGGGCGGCCTCTAGTCCGGTCAGCAGTTGCTGCACGATCGGCGTGACCTGGCGGGGCGTGAGCCGGCCGTGCTGTCGAATGCGCTCCGACAGCGTCATGCCGTCGAGAAACTCCATCACCATGTACAAACTGCCGCCAGGGAGCTTGCCCAGATCGAGGACCTCGACGATGTGGTCGGAGCCAATGCGCCCGGCGGCTTGGGCTTCGTGCTCGAAGCGCTGCACCACGTCCTCCTTGGTTGCCACGCCCGGTAGCAAGACCTTGATGGCGACGCTCCGCTTGATGCGAAGATTCTCGCCCGCGTACACCTCTCCCATCGCACCTGCGCCAAGCTGGCTGACGATGCGATACTTGCCATCGATGACTTCGCCGATCTGCAGAGGCATGCTTACTCTGCTCCAAGCTAGCGGGCTTTTCGTGGAAAGTCCCAACGAAATGGCGCCTCTGGCCAAAAGTCGTCCCGAGGCATGCGGGACGGCCCCAACGTGGTCTCGGACGAAGCTCAGCCCGCGGCGTCGGCCGAGGCAGCCCGCTGTTGGGCGCGGCGCCAGTGGGCCGGCCATTGGGGGTCGGGCTTGCTCACCAGTTCGCTCACGGCCGCTGCGCTCTCGCTAGCCTCGATAGCCTCTCGCGCTTGCGCGGAGCCCGTGAGCAAATCGAAAGCGGGAATATCGTCGACGAATTCGTAGCGTTCCGTGCGGAAGGCGAAATCGTTGGGTGCTTGGTGGTGAGCGAGCGTGAGGATCGCGGCGTAGACGGCGACCGGGCGAAAGCGGCCGCGGTCGCCGACGTGGATCTGAACGCCGCCGCAGCGCCTTCGGCCGTACTTGTGAAAGGTCGGCTCGAAGGACAGCGGGCGCGCGACGAAGCCGTCGAGCTGGAGCGCATGAAGATCGCGAGCTAGTTTGTCACCATCGAGCCACGGCGCGCCGAAGATTTCGAAAGGGCGGGTGTGGCCGCGTCCTTCCGAGAGGTTCGTCCCCTCGATGAGGCAGCCTCCTGGGTAGACGAGGGCGGTGTCGAGGGTCGGCATGTTCGGCGAAGGCAACACGAAAGGCCGGTCCCAATCGTCGGCGTAGTGGTCTCGCGTCCAGCCTTCGACGCCGACGACGCTCAGCGCACCGTCTGGGCCGAGAGCGAGACCATCGTTCGCGGCGTGTAGCGCGACCATCTCACCGATCGTGAGGCTATGCCGGATGGGCACCTTCTCCCAACCGACGAAGGAACGATAACCTTCTCGTACGGTCGCTCCTTCGGCGTGCTCGATGTGCCCTCCAATGGGATTCGGCCGATCGAGGATGACGCAATGCACGCCCAACTCTGCGGCGGCACGAACCGCAATGAGCGCCGTCCATACGTAGGTGTAATAGCGCGAGCCCACGTCGCAGAGATCGATCAGAAGCACATCGATGTTTCGGAGATGCTGGGCTTTGGGTACCAGATCCTCGAGCGAATCTCCGTACAAGCTGACGACCTGCGGGCCCTCCGCTTGCTGGATGTCTTCGACGCCGTCCATGTCTTGAGCTGTTGCCGCGAAGCCGTGCTCCGGTCCGAACAGAACGGCCGGTGATATATCG
>JAPYTK010000134.1 GCA_029941785.1 Polyangiaceae bacterium
AGGAGGGACAGATTCGTTGGGGCACCGCGAAGCGCACGCCGTTCCAGTTGTCGGCAAAATCGCGGACCGTGAGCGGGGGCTTGAATGTGCCATCACCCTTGCCAAGCCACACTTCGGTGCGCGTCGGCGGATTGCCTACCGTGCTGTAGGCGAAGCCCACGATAACGTCTTGAAAGCCGTCAAAATCGAAGTCGAAGGTGCGCGTCGAGCTGGTTGCTCCGGGCTGGTTCGACCCGTTTTTTTCACTGTTCGTGTTGATGTCGAAGGCCTCGACGCACTTGGAAAAATCGAAACCGTACACGCCCCCGCTGACTTGGCCTGGGTAAAACCACGCGCTGCCTGGATCTCCGTCGTCATCCAGGCCGACGACGATGTCCCCTATCTTGTCGGCGTCGAAATCGGCGAAGAGGATCGAATTGGCTGGCGAATTTCCGCAGTTTCCTGAGTTGTGCGAAAACATCGCTTTGTTCGGGGGCGTGAAGGTCATGTTCCCTTGGCCTTCGACCACATAGACGGGCACCGCGACGTTGCCGCCGTTCGAGATGTTGAGCACGGCAAGATCCCGATGACCATTACCGGTGAGATCGACGGCATCGCGGGCGATCCGTACCACCCACTGGCCGGTCCCCCAGCTCTGGAGATCGGCCGCTTGCCGCCGGATGAAGGCGCAGCCGTTCGGGTTGGCGGTGTCGGTCGTATAGGCGCAGGTCGCCTTCCCGATCATGCCCGTGTTCTCGTAGCTGTCGATTTTCACGTCCGTGATGTAGTTCGGCTTGGTGACCTTCATCAGCGCGAGATCGATGAGGTAGTCGTTGTTGAAGTCGCCCGCGACGTGAGCGAGGACGGTGTCCTCGAGGTTGGCGTCGATGAGCCGCTGCTGCACTTTCGCGTCGTTTCCCGATTCGGCTACGCCGAGACGGGTGAACCACCACAGGTCTCGGGGGTTGGTGTTGTCCGTCGGTTTGGCGTCCCCGATGGCCAAGAAGTCGACGCGGCCGTCGCCGTCAAAATCGCTGATGATGAAGTGCGTGTAGCGATAGCTGATCCCTTGATTGCAGTTGTGCGGGGCGTCGTTCGTGCAGCCGTAGGCGGCGCCAATGGCCGTGGGGGGCAGAAAGGTCCCGTCCCGTTTTGATAGCGCGAAGTCGATCGAGCCCATCTCGTTGCGGTGGACGATAAATTCCGGGAAAGGGTCGCGTGGGTAAGGGTCGGCGTTGTCATTGATGCCGTCCTCGTCGGTGTCCTTGATGAGTAGATTCGACTTTGAGCAATCGGCGCCGTAGGCTTTTTCTTCGCCATCGGTGACACCGTCCCCGTCGCAATCGTCCTCACCGTTGCACTTTCCGTCCATGTTCGAGTCGCAGATCCCGTTCCCGTCGTCGGGGCACTTGTCGTCGATCTCGTCGCAGTAGCCGTCGCCATCCTTGTCCGTCCACTGCAGCGGATCGTTGGGGCACTTGTCATCGATCTCGTCGCAGTAACCATCGCCGTCGCCGTCCGACCATTGCAGCGGATCGTCGGGACACTTGTCGTCCTTTTCGCAGTAGCCGTCGCCATCGGTATCGATCGATTGCGTGGGGTCGTTCGGGCAGTCGTCTTCGGAGCCTTCACCTCCGCTGCCGCCTGTTCCGGTCGTCACGGCCTGCGTGGTGCTGCCGCCTACGCCTGCGGAGGTCGAAGTCGGTTCGTCCGTCGTGCCATCGCTTGCGCATCCCCCGAAGGCTCCAGTGAAGAGAAAGAAAGCGGCTCCGAGGCATGTCTTGGCGAGTCTCATGGCTGCCAATATATGCCAACGCGGTCGTTCGTGCATCCCTTGCGCGCCGAGCGAGCTAAGTCTCGATGATCAGGGGGCTCCGCCGCCGCCACCGCCGCCGCCGCCGCCATCGTACGGTTCGTCGCAGGTGCCGCTCTTCCAGCGCTCGATGGTCTCGTTCACGAAGTCATCGAGCGGGTCTTGCACGCTCGGTGGCAGTACGTAGTTGGGGTGGCAGAGCGTTTCGTCCTCGTGCGTGCACTTCTCCGTCCCCTTGTTCGCAAAGCGATGAGCCGGCACGATGTCCTTGAACACGCCGTCTTCGATCTTGGCGGTGACCCACTTGAGCAAGAAGGGCAGCTTCTTCGTCTGCGAGAACATGAGGTCGGTGTCGTCGTCCAGGAAGGCGCCGGCCCAGCCCGTGTTATGACAGCCCCGACACGGGCCCCAGCCCACGGTTTGGGCGTCGGCGACGATGTACGCCATCGTGCCGTTCCAAACCTCGAGATTCATGCAGTCACTGATCTGGCTCAGCGCGGTCTCGGCGGAGATCGTACTCCCGCCGCTGCCGCTGCCACCCCCGCTGCCGCTGCCGTTGCCGCTGCCGGAGAGACCGCGTTCTTTGACTTCGAGCTTGAGCCATTCGCGGACGAGGTCCTTCTGCTTAGGGACCAACGCGGGGCCAGCATGCTCGCCTTGGAGGAGAAGCAGGCTGTTGCTCGGAGCGGTGATGAGATTGCCGTACTCGTCGATGGCGACGTAGGAGTTTTCCGCATCATTGTGCGCCCAAATCGGAGCGGCATTGTCGCCCGTGGCGTGGCAGTACGTGCAATTCAGGTCGAAGGTGGGGTGGACCTTGTCGATGTAAAACTGCTTGGCCGAGCTCGCGCTGCTGCCTCCCGAACCGGTCGAGGAAGTCGTCCAACCGCCGGAGCTGTCCGTGTCGTCCCCCGCGCCGCATGCGACGGTCGCGCACACCGATAGTGCGGCGACGATAAACCACCTCAGCGAAGAGGATGCGGTCATTCTGCCTCCGGCGGATCGGTTGCCTCATCGCATTTTCCAGCGGCCCAGCGCTTCTTCGTGTCTTCGAAGAACGACTGCAGATCCTGGATGAGCTGCGTGTCGATCTGACCGTTGACGCAGGGCGGGTGCGGATTGCCGACCATGGGGTTTTCCACACACTTTTCGACGAATCGGTTCGCGTTCACAACGTCGTCGAAGGTTCCGTCGGCCGTCAGAGTCGCGTTGGCGAACTTGAAAAGATACGGCATCTTCTTGGAGGCTTCGAAGAACGCGATCGGTTCGTCACTGATGTACGCTCCGCTCTGGCCTGTGCCGTGGCAACTCAAGCAAGGTACCGCGTTGTTTTGGTAGATGACCTGTTCGTTGGCGAGGTTGACCAGCTCGTACTTCGTCCAGTCGGCGTAGCTCATGCAATTGCCGAAGGCCTGCATTTGCTGGAGTGGCGTGAGCGCCGGGGGGTCGCCCGCAGGTGGGTCGTCCCCGCCCGCATTTGCAAACTCCAATGCCAACCACTGCGTGACGACATCGGTCTGCGTGCTCGTGAGCGCCGGCGCCTCGCCACCAGAGTGCCCGCCCTTGAGCAACAAGCGGCTCTTCTCTTTGAGAACGATGCCTGGCGCCGATCGCGCCTTGTCGTAGGCGTCCGCCGCATCTTCGGCGAGAAAGCTCAGCCCTGGACCCGTGATGTGGCAGCCGCCACAGGTGTCGAGCAAGGTGGGGTGGACCTCCTTCATGAAGAAGGCCTTGGCGTCGGCTGGCCCGTCGCCCGAACCGGTGCTGCTCGTCGTCGTCGATCCCGAGGCATCTCCGCCTCCGTCGCTCGTCGAGCCGCTTCCGCTTGAGGTCGTCCACGTCGATGAAGTCTCTTCACCGTTGGAGCCGCAGGCGGCGACGCAGGCGCACAGGGCCACCACGCCGAGACAGGTCAGTCCTTTCATCAGACAACCTCTTTACGGCGGCGGCGTCCGAGGAACAAGCCGGCCAGAGCGAGGGCGAAGAAGGGGAACGTGGTGTCGTCCTTCGAGCCGCTCGCATAGGCGCAGCCACTGTCACTGTTGATGCCATTGCCGCTGTCCGCGGCGCCTGCACCGCTCGTGCTGCTGTCGCTACCGCCGGCTCCGGCGCTCGTGCTGCTGCTCTCGCCACTACCGGTGCTGTCAGGGTTGCCTGCCCATTCGGGTGGTCCGGGCTGAACAGGGTCCAGACTGACCCCGGGAACGAGGCCGAGCCACATCGCGTTCTTGGGCTCACCGGTTTCGCGTCCGGCATGAGGCGCGGCGGTGAAGGTCTTGACGTTGGCCTTGTAGCCGCCCTCTACCCCGTAGCCTGGGTTCGGTACGTCGCCTACACAGCGAAGAAAGTCGCGGCCTTGGGTGTTGGGGTTGTGTCCGTAGATATTGGCCAGGTAACCCGCGTCGCCGTACCACCCCGCCACGAAGTTGTGGGCCTTGGTATCGATTCCGATCGACTTGCCAACTGGATCGTAGCTGACATATTGCAGCGAGGGTTGCCCGGCACCGGTGATCGGCGCCTGGAAGACCGCGACATACCGCTCGCCCGTGTCGCCCGCCTTGGTGGCCCCGAACCCGGCGGCGCACATGCCAGGGTGCGTTTGGTACGGTCCGACGTTCTGCTTCGATGCCTTGATCTCCATGCCGTCATCGCTCACGTCGACGACGAAGAGGTGGCTCAATGAGCTGCCCTTGTCGTTGCCGTTCTTTCCTGCGCCGTTCGACTCGACCAGCTGGATGGCGACCTTGTTGTTGGCGAGTAGGGCGACGGACGGTTGGTTGTAGTACTTGGCGATCTTCGGGTCGTTGCTCGGCTTGCTCTCTGCGATGTAACTTTTGAACAGAATGTCCCCGGTCATCGAATCGATGAGCGCGCATTCGACGCCCATCTCGGGTGGACGCTGTGTGCCCTTGGCTGCGCAGAGAAAAGCACGCGTCGGCGACAGCGGAACAATCGCGGGGCGACCGATGTTCGACGGCGCCACGATGGTTTTGTTCCACATTTTCGTGAGCACGGGCTTGCCGTCCTTCATCTCCATTTTGAGGCCACGAGCGTAGGTGCGCTGGTCGTTGTTGTCGTAATAGCCGGCCGTGATCCAGCCATCGCCGTGCACGGCAAGCTCCGGTGCGCCCTGATTGTTGTTGGCGTTGTTGCTCACCCGGATTGGCGCGGTGACCTCGTTGCACATGTGGTCGATGATGCCGACGTAGGTCTGGGTCTGGTTTTGCGGGCTGTCGTTCGAGCCGTAGGAGTAGATGATGTGATCGTCGTCGTAGCGCGCGATGAACGGGTGGCAGGCCGGTTGTTCGTCATTGTTGTTTGGGTCGCCCAGCTTCGTCATGAGGAGTTGATCGACGACAAGTTCCGGTTTCGCGTTCGGGCTGAGCTTCACCGTCGAGCACTTGAGTTGCCAGGGGCGGTACTTTTCCTCTACGTCCGAGGACATCCACACGGTGGTGACGAAAACGTCTTCGCCTTTTTTGACCCACGTGACGGTGGCCTGCTCACTGCCCGGACCGGCATCCTTCAGCGCCTTTTCGAGCTCGCCGTCGACTTTGCCGCCCGGACCGCCGTAGCCTTCTTGCAACTTGAACATCGTGGTGGAGCCGTCGCCTGCATGCGCGAGGCCGCCGCTGGCGATGAGTGCGGCGCCGAGGACGAAGGCGCTAGCGAGGGAGGGAAGAAGGCGAAAGTGTGTCATGAGGATCTCCTGGAGCGTATCGCACGCGATGCCTTGGATTGGCGTGGGCGAGCGAACTTGTGGTCACGCGGAGCCTTCTGACTGCGATCGGCAGAGGGCGGGCGTGAGTAGAGAAGCAATGCGTTGATGTGTTGGTCGTGCTGTTGGAGGCGCATACGACCGCGGCTACGCCGGGGAAGGGTAAAGTCCAAGAATCGCTGCCTCAGTGCGGTGGCGTCGAGTTCGAGGGCGATCTCGTCACGCGCAATGAACCGTGCCCCGTGAAGCTCGTGGGCGTCGACGTCGAGCCATTTGAACAAGCTCGATAGAGCATAGGTTTCTCCGTCCGGGATCATGGCGGCGCGGGCGTTTTGGCGGCTCAAGGTTTGAAGGAGCTTGCCGTCGAGATAGATGCGCGTTCCGCGTCGACGCGAGCTGCGCGCGCGATGGAGAAGCGAGACGCGTTGGCCATCGCGATAGAGGCGACCGTGCTTCAGCGTGGGCGTTTGCTTGTTTACGTAAAGCGCGACGGCGCCGATGCGGTCGATGGATGTGTTGGCGTCCACTGGGACGGTGTGACGGTATTCGGGTTTTCCACCCATGCCGTGGCGAAACTGAAACTGGATGCCGTCGCCCGCTTGCCGAAGCGCTTGACCCTCGATGACGAGCACGCGAGAGCGGCCGCCGTAAATGTGGAGCTGACGCATCTTTGCAGCGGGGATCCCGAGCGCTTCGAAGTAATTCACGAAGCTGAAGCGGCGCGCGTGATATCCCTCGTCGAGCGGTGCCCAGCTGACCTCCAACTCTGGCGGAAGTTCTTGAAAGCGAAGCGCTCCGACGAATTGTTCGTCGACGAAGACCGGAACCATGCCGCCCCGACGTCCGCGTCGGCGGTTGCGGCGTGTGGGCTCGATGTGGCGGGTAACGGCTGCGATCGTGGAGGAGGGCAGGGCGCGCTGCGCTTGCTCGCCATCGTCACCTAGGGTGGTCGTGTCGCATGCCGTCAGGGTCGCGAGCATGAGCACCAAGCTGAGTCCGAACAATCGCATCGGAACGGATCAACTGCACAAGTCGTGCCGGCCCCGAACGCACATCGAGAAGTCTGCCGCCTCTCCGAAATTTCAAAAGAACCTAGATAGAGACTCGGAAAACTCAGCGGAATCTTGCGTTGGCAACCCTTGGGGTGGATCGGTCTTGATCCAATTTGGTGGCGCCGAATCTGTTCTGCGGAAATGTCAGTGAATGTAGGTGTAATGGCCGTCGCGGAGGTCGGCTCGTCCGTCGATTGGCGACGCGCATGTTGCACCGCAACAGGAGGCTCAGTGCCACGCGAAGATGCTCGGTGTTCGCGCGCGTTGGGCCGCGAGCACGTTGAGCCACGGACGATGAGGATCGCTTGCCCACGGCGTCGCAAAGGCGTCGCGCAACACGAGTTCGGCGAGTTTTCCGCGCGGAGAAAACCCCCACTCGGGTTCTTGCGAGACGTCGTTGGGATCCGCGTAGGTTCGCCACACGAAAAAGCCAGCGCACCATGGTTCGTCGACGAGCGGTGCGAGCAGCGCCCGGTAGGCCATGGCTTGCGCTTCTTGATCGAGGGTCACGTTGCTCAATGCTTCGGGCCATTCCCACGGTCGCAGAGCCGGATCGGAGCGGGTCGTGTAACCCATCTCGGTGAGAAGGACGGGCTTGTCCCATTCGGTGGCGAGCGCGTGAAGCTGCTCGGCGGCCTTGTAGCCGCCGTCGAGAAGCGCGCCGAAGTTGGCGTTTTTCCGATCCGTGAGTGGAAAGAAGGCGTTGACTCCGATGACGTCGAGCTGGTTCCAGATCATCGTGTACGCCGCATCGTCCCAATTTGCAGAGTACGTGAGCAGGCCTCGATATCGGCTGCGCACTTCATCGATGAGCGGCGAAAAACTCGCCACCCGTGCGGTCGTGACCCAGCTGCGTAGTTCGACCCCCACGCTCAGCATCTCACAACCTGTTCGTGCGGCAAGATCTGTCCAATGGAGCAAGAAGCGCCGATAGGAGCGGGTCCATCGCGCCCAGGCCTCGTCGTCTGCGGGGTTGATCAAGGCGCGCCACTCTCCGCTTTCGACCCACAGGTGCGGCACCAGCATCACCTTGAGGCCGAGGGCGTGGGCATGCTCGATGGATTTCTCGATGTCCCTGGTGTTGCTCTTCACGGGGGCCTCAAAACGGAGGTCGACGCCGCTACCTTTCAGATCCCAGACCCGACCAAAGGGGGTGAGGGCAACCCAGTTGGCGCCCATGGACCGAGCCTCCAGCAAGGCCTCGAAACCGGCGCGCGTCCCGTAGCCCACGGAGGGGTGTAGCGTGCTCTCGATCGGGCCAACCGTGATCCCGCGTACGGCGCCCGCTTCTCGGTCGGCCCAGCTTGTCGCTCGGGGCATGAGCGCCGCCTCGGCTCTCGGTGAGCGCCGTTCGACATCGTTGGCGCGAGCTTGCATGCAGAACAACAGCGCAACGAGCAGCAGCGCGGAGGCGACCAGGCGTTGGCCCGTTTCGGGTGGCATGGCGCTCACCGAATCGTCCGCCTTATCGCTGCGAAGGTCTCGAGCGTGAGCAGGAAGAGGAAGGACGCGAGCGCCGTAATCGCCATGGCGACTCCGAACTCGGTGAAGAAGCTGAGTAGGCTGGCTTGCTCCGCGTGGCTGGTCATCCAGCCGAGGGCGCCGTCGAAAAGGACGATCGCGCCAAGGGTGAGCGAGGTGTAAATCGAGCCCACCAAGCAACGGATCCATGGTCGTCGCGTCGTCCAGCACCAACCGAGCATGGATAGAGGCCCGAAGGCGTAGACCGCGCTTCCCCAGGACGAGAAGTTCCACGTGCGCGTGCGTTGCTGCTCGTCGAGGCGGCCTCGGTCTGCCCGCTGGATGAGCCACGGCAGCAAAAACCCTGCGACCATTACCAGACTTGCTCGCAAGACCTGCATGGGAGGTCAATAGGCGTCTTTGCCGATGTCGAAGGTCTTCGGCATCGCGAGCGTGGGTGGGTCGACCGCGCTCAGCCCGCCGTTCATCCATTGATAGCGCGCGAAATTTGTCATGACTCGTGCGGCGTAGTCGCGGGTTTCCTTGTACGGAATGCGAGCCACCCACAGGTCGAGTTGCTGAGGGTTGTTCGGCCTTAGCCAATGAGACACTGCGCGCGGTCCTGCGTTGTAGGCGGCCACTGCGATGGGCACAATTCCCTGGAAGTTACGCAGGAGCTTGCCGAGGTAAAACGCGCCGAGAAAGATGTTGGTCTTGGGTTGTGTGGGGTGCGTCCCATCGAGTTTGCTCTCCGCGGCTACTCGACGCGCGGTCTGGGGCATGACCTGCATCAGCCCTTGTGCTCCCGCGTGCGAAACTGCGTGCGTGCGAAACGCGCTCTCTTGTCGCATCACGCCATAGAGCAGCGCCTTGGGCACTTGAAATGTCTTGGCCGCGCTGGCGACGGTCGCTGCGAAGGGCTCGGGGTACATGCATTGCCAGGTCCAACGGTCGGCCGTGCTCGGGGCTCGCATGAGCTGCTTGAGGCTCACCGCGCGATTCGCGGTGCGATATCGCTGCTTCGCGACCCGCAGTTTCCCATAGGCCTGACACAGGGCTTCGCTTTCGCGACCGGGATGGGCGTCGGTCAAGAGATGTTCCTGACGGCGCAGGGCATCTTCCGCGACCTCGTCGAGACCCAGACTGTCGAGCTTCGCGACGCTGGCCGGCAGAACGACCGTCAGAGGGCCTGGTGTTGGCGAGGTGTCCTGCGCCGCCCCAATCAAAGGTGGCACGGACGGGTGACCGGCGGCTACGAGACGCGCTCGGGCCATCAACGCGGGCCAGGTGAGCGGTTCGCGTTTGCAGAGTTCGACCCACAACGCGATCGCTCTTTTTTTGTCGCCACTGCGCCAGGCTGCCACGCCTTCGAGTTGCTTGAGGCGGGATTGTTCCCGGCGCTTGCGGCTCTTCTTTCGCAGCGCCGAGAAGATCGCTCGGCTGCGTTTCGGCCTGCCGCTATCGAGCAGCGCGAGTGCGCGCCAATAACGTGCCTCGCTGGCATGTTTGCTCTTGCCATAGCGAGATAGGTATTTTGCGAAGGCCCACGCGGCGCCCTTGTTGTCACCGCGGCGCATCAACAGTGAAGCGCGGCGAAAGCTCGCTCTTTCGCTCCAGCCACTCTTTGGATGTTGGCGGAGGATGGCCGCATAGCGCTTCAGGGCGTCCTCGTGCTGGCCGAGTCGTTCGGTCGCACGCGCGGCGTGGTACCGGGCTTCTCCGCGATGACCGGAGCGCAACTTCGCTGCCGCGTCGTAGGCTTTTACGGCGCGCGCCCAGTCACGGGTCCGAGCGATCGCCTTGGCCCGAGCGAGGGCCAGCGAGGCTTTCTTGGTGCGGTGTTTTGGCGCCAGTTGCTCGAGCGTCTCGAGAACTTGTGGCAACGAATCGCGCGATACGTTCCGCGATAGGACGGCGAGACGGTGATCCAGAGAGACGCGTCCGCCAATGCGGTCCAAACCATCGAGGGCTGCGCGGGCATGAGGGTCGGCGGGTCGTCGGCGGATGATCCAACCCCAATCGGCTGCCGCAATCGCCCACTGTTTGGATCGTTCGGCGATGGTGGCGCGCACGCTTCGGGCCTCCGCCTCTTCTCTTCGCCTGCGCGTCTTGTCTGCGAGTTTGACCGCGGCATCCGCGACTTTACGGGCCATCTTCAGATCCCCAGCTCGCACGTAGGCGCGGGCGGCGGCTACGCGGTCCACGACCTTGGGGGAGGCGGCCAGTCGTCGTGCGGCTTGGTCATGAGGGCCGACGTGGGCCATCGCCGTCGTCCGCCAGCTCTCGATGGCCGTTTGCAATTCGGGTAGCTGTTGCTCCAGCCCGGTGAGCGAGCGCTTCGCCAAGGGAAAGTCCCCGACCTGAAGGGCGAGGTACGCCGTGACGAGCCGAATATCGGGCGTGTTCCTTGCGGTCTCGGACAGCGCCTGAATGGCGAGGAGCGCGCCGTGTTCGTCTCCGCTCTTCAGCCGCCCGAGCCACCCGGGGCTCGAGCCATCGGCCGGCGCGGGACGGGGAATCGATGTGGCTACCGCGGTTGTGCTTGCTGGCGGGCTACTCGCGGCTGCAGACGCTTGCTCGGGCACGTCACCGTGCGCCGAGCGGCCTCCCAAGCCGCAACTGCACGCGAGCGTTGCGAGCAGCGTCGCTAGGGCACGTCTACCGTGCGGGTGCGCTCGATGTGTCGACACCACTGCAGGTGCGTCAAGCGAGCGGAACGGCGAGCAGGACAACCTCTTTCCCTTGCGCTTCGATGCGATAGCGAAATGGCTTTCCGTGCTTGTTGGTCAGCTGCGCCTCGCTCGACTTGATTCGTTGGGCAAACGGGGCGAATCGGAGGTGGTCGACGGGATCGCCCAGCGAGCTCTTGGCCTCGATGTACTCATCGAAGATGCGCTTGTAATAATCTTCGGGGACCTCGTCACGCAGATCCTGGGCATCCTCGACGTCTTCGAAGGAGAGCGAGGCCATCCGTTCGTCCAGGTTGAGTGCGCCGGTGAACGACTCTGGAGACGGAGCATTGGACGGTCGCCCCTCCTCGTCGGTCGTATCCTCGGCCACGCCGAGCAGCTCGTTCAGTAGGGAATTGACCCGAAAGACCAGTCCGCCCAAAAGCGGGTGCTCGAGCTCGAAGCGCAGATCGGTCTGCCCATTGATGATGGCCAGTAGCCCGTCTTCGAGATCGGAGATGGGCCGAGACACGTAGTTGTTGATGAAGGTGGCACTGACGATCGTCAGGATGAGTCCCAGGAAGATGACCCCCAGCATCGGCCAGAACAGGGACATGAAGCCACCGATCTCTTGGGTGGGCGTGAGCGCAACGATGACCGCCTGTTTCCCGTTTCCGTATCCGGCAAGACTCTTGCCGCTGCCGTCGTGACCTTGCGGTACACCGGTCAGGTTGACGATCTGATCCGTCGCGAGGGCAGCCTCGCTGGTTTTCACGAGTTCGCCAAGCGTGGTTTCTGAGGACTTGGCGATGAGCACCATGCCCTTGTTGGTCTTGACCAAGGCGAGCAGACTGCTCTTGCTCGTGTCATCGCTGATGTTTCGTAGGCGCGCATCGCCGAAAGCTGTGCCGATCACCACGCCGCCAACGATCTTGCCGGCTTGGCGGATCGGCGCGTAGGAGGCCAACATCTGCTCGTTGTTCTTCGGGTCGACCCACACGCCCGACCCCGTCTGCCCGGCGTCGATGGCCTTTTTCATGTCCGGGTGACGCTTGTAGATGTTGTCGCCGCGCATCGTGGTCGAGCCATTGCGACCCACGATGCTGCCTTTGGCGTCGAACAAAGCGATGAGCGTGGGCTGGATGGTGATGAACGGTGGAGCGTCCTTTGCTCGGTTCTCGATGGTGTTCGCTGCCGTCGTGGCTGCACCGCTACGCGCCTTTGGCGTGCCCGCCTCGAAAGCGTCGAGCAAGTCGTCTTCGACCGCTTGCCCGGACAGCCAGCGCTCGATACGCAAACCTTCGACCTGCAATTGAGCGACGGCCGACGTGACGGCCCGTCGGGATTCTCCGCTGTTCGATAAGTCACCGAGGGAGGCGCGCATCAGGGCGAACGATAGCGCCCCCACGATGAGCACCACGATACCGAACATACCAATGATCTTTTCCCTCATGCGTCGCGTTCCTCTGTGGTCTTTGACCCCTGCTGGGCCTCTGTGACGATGCCCTTCCGATCGGCCGCAGACGTTAGCACTCGCGGCCCACGGCCGCCAAGTCCTGCCTTCCGTCGTTGTGGTTCTCGAGGAACTAGCGATATGATCGGAGTCGGCCACGCGGGAGGGCGGCTGAATCGTCAATTGTCGCGACCTGGCGGGTCTGTTCAACCATGTCCTTTGTATTGCCAGCCGGTACCTGTCTTAAAAGGGCACTTGGGCGGGGCTCGGTGTTCGAGGTCGCTCTGCTCCAGCGCGGTGCGGAGCGGATGGTCGGGAAGCGGCTGCGATCTCGCATGATCGGCGAAAAGCTCGCCGAACACGCCTTTGCACGAGAGTGCGCCTTCTTGGGCGCCGTGGAGCACCGCTCCGTGCCAAAACTCATCGAAGCGGGGGAGGATGGTGCCGGGCCCTACTTGCTGCAGTCATGGGTTGAGGGGGTCTCTTTGCGCGACTGGAGCGCGGAGCGGCGGTCGGCTGACGGGCGATTGGCTTCGCAGCTGCAGTTCGCGCTCGCGAAAAGGGCGTTTGGCCGGCTGGCGGAGCTGCACGCCATGCAGGACGAGGCGGGCCCCTTGGACTTGATTCACGGTGATCTCAGCCCTGATCACATCATCGTTGGAGACGACCGCGACGTGGCTTTCATCGATTATGGCCAAGCGAGTGGTCGAGACATGCCCTACCCACCGACGGTTGGTGAGCGTGGGACGATGCCCTACGCCGCCCCCGAGCGACTGCGCGGGGAAGGTGCGAGTCAAGCGGGCGATGTGTATGCATTGGCGGCCTGTTTCGCATTCCTGGCGCTCGGTGAGGCGCCCTGCTCCGACGCAGGTTCGGACGCGGCGCTGCTCGTGCAATTGGCAGAGAACGGCATTGGCTCGGCCGCGATCGCTGCCGTGACGACCCCCGCGGCCGGGGCGGATAGCCCGTGGCGCCGAGCGCTTCGCGTGGCGCCAGAAGAACGGCCCAACGCGGAGCAAGTTGCTCTTTGGTTCGAGGCCGCGCAGCCGGCCTTGGAGGATCCGGCACACAGCTCGTGAAATGTCGTGCTGAAGCGCCTATAAGGGCGCCATGGAAACTGAGAATGAGCAGCAGCGGTGGGCGATGGACACCCTCGCCATCCACGCTGGCCAGGAGCCTGACCCACATAGCGGCGCGGTGATGATGCCGATCGTCCTAAGCAGTACCTTCGCTCAGGAGAGTCCAGGTCAGCACAAGGGGTTCGAGTATTCGAGGAGTGGCAATCCCACTCGCCAAGCGCTCGAATGTTGTTTGGCGGCGCTCGAGGGTGCGAGCCACGGATTTACCTTTGCCAGTGGTTCGGCGGCGAGCACGACGCTCGTTCATACCCTGTCCCCGGGTGACCACGTGCTTTGCGGCGACGACGTCTACGGAGGGACCTTCCGTTTGTTCGACAAGGTGATGGCGCCGATGAAGATCGAAACCACCTTCCTCGACATGCAGGATGCCTCGCGGGTCGCAGACGCCATGAGACCCGAAACACGGATGATCTGGATGGAGACGCCGACCAATCCGCTGCTCAAGATTTTCGACATCGCGCGCGTTGCCTCCATCGCCAAAGACGCCTCGATCCCGCTCGTTGTCGACAACACCTTTGCGACACCCATGCTTCAGCGCCCGCTCGATCTGGGGGCGACGGCGGTCGTTCATTCGACCACCAAATACCTCAACGGGCACTCTGACGCCGTGGGCGGGGCGATCCTCACATCGGACGAGGCGCTGGCCGAGCGCGTGGGGTTCTTGCAGAACGCCATCGGAGCGGTGCCGAGCCCATTCGATTGTTATCTGGTGCTCCGTGGGCTCAAGACCCTCGGCGCGCGGATGCGCAACCACGTTGTCTCGGCGACCGACCTGGCGAAGCGCCTCGAGGCGCACCCGGCCATCGAACGGGTCATCTACCCCGGCCTGAGCAGCCATCCTGGCCACGAGCTCGCCTCGCGTCAGATGACCGGCTTTGGCGGCATGATCACGGCCATCGTGCGTGGTGGACTCGAGCCAGCAAGGCAAATGCTCGAAAAGCTTAGCGTTTTCTATTGTGCCGAGAGTTTGGGCGGCGTCGAATCGCTCGCGGAGCACCCGGCGATCATGACCCATGCCTCGGTGCCTCCTGAGCAGCGCGCGGCGCTCGGGATCAGTGACGGGCTGGTCCGCCTGTCCGTCGGTCTCGAGGACGTGGAGGACTTGTGGCGTGACCTGGACGCGGCGCTCGCGAATTAGCGTCGACCTGTTGCTGGTCCTTGGCAGACGCCCGTCAATGCGTCATAAGGTAGGCAAGGAATTCGAAATGTCGTTTGTCTCTCGCTTGGTACTCGTTTCATCTTCTCTTGCTCTGCTCAGCGTGGCTGCTTGCAGTGATCCGGTGCTGCCGCCGAGCGAAGGGGCTTTTGCTTTTCCTTTCCAGCAGCCCTCCGGATGCTCGATCCAAAACCACAATCCCAGTTTTGGAGAGGTCAGCTACGACAAGGTGTCGAATTTTGAGATCGATGGCGTGAACGGTGCCGAGATCTACTGTCAAGTCAGTGGCGAGGGGCCCTATTACGTCGATGCCTTCGTCAGAGGGAAGGGCCGGCAGATCGCCATCGAGGTCAAGTCGCTTTCCGAATCCAACGAGAAAACCTCTCCTGCGGAAGGGTCGGTAACGTACCTCTCGGTCGAGACGACCAAGACGTATTCTTCGCCGTCCAAGGAAAAGTGCCTTTTCTACCTTTCGCATCCGAAGCAGCAGGTCAATAAGGGCGCCTTGTTCATCACCTTCGAGTGCCCGAGTCTCGACAACCTCGAGACCAATCCCCACAGCGAATGCGCATCGGGGGCAGGTTGGATCGCCCTGCAGAACTGCGATCGGGAGTGAGACGCTGAAGTCTCGGTTTCGGCCTGGCTCACTCCGCCGGAGCGAGCTCTGGCGGTGGAGCTTTGCATCCAGTGCGTTGTGCGCGCTCAGCCTCGTTGTGATCGTCGATTGCGGCAACCCGTCGGCGCCCAGTCCCTTCGAGACGAATGGAGCCGCCGGTGCGGGCGGCGCAGGCGATGTTGGTGGCGATGCGGTAGGAGGAGGCAGCAGCGATCCGACCCTCGGGGGACCTTGTGATCTCGACGCGCAGTGTAACGACGAGGTGGACTGCACCTTCGAC
>JAPYTK010000135.1 GCA_029941785.1 Polyangiaceae bacterium
CATCGAGCGTCTCGATGCGGACGAGCTTACCCAGGTGATCGGACAACTCGGTGATGAGCGGCGAGCACGCCGGGTCGCTCGCTGCATCAAGCAAGCGTTCGAGGCTGGACAGCTTGGGACCACCCTCGACTTGCGACGCGCCGTGATTCGCGCCGTTGGGCCGGCGCGCGTCGGCGGCGTGGATCCTGCGACCCGTAGTTTCCAGGCGTTGCGGATGGCCGTGAACGACGAGCTTCCGGAGGTCCAGCGCTTGATGGAAGCGGCCGCCGCACACACCGAGCCCGGGGGGCGAGTTGCCGTCATTGCTTTTCACTCGCTCGAGGATCGGATCGTGAAGCGAGCGATGCGGGACCGCACGGTTTGGGAGCCAATGAGCAAGAAGCCCCTGGTTCCGAGCGAAGACGAGTGCGACGTGAACCCTCGTGCCCGGAGCGCCAAGTTGCGGGTCGCACGACGGGTGGGAGGGGAGACCGTCGGCGGCTCCAAGGAGCAGCGATGCTGAGCCAACGGCGTTTCATGCTGCTGTGGACCTTGGCAGTCGCTGCGACGGCTTCCGCCTTCGTGGTGCATCTCGCCCTGCGGGGCAAGACCGTCGACATTGGTTATCGTTTGGGCAAGGCCCGTGCGGAGCAGTCCCGACTTCGGGAGACCAAGCGCGTGCTCGAACTCGAGGCGGCGAGCTACCAAACACCACAGCGAGTCGAGAGAGTGGCGCGCACGCTCTTGGCGATGACGCCCCCGTCGCCCGAACGGGTGATCCCGGTCAAATACAAGTACTCACGTGGGGGTTCGTCAGGCAAGAAGTCCTCGCGGAAAGCTGTTGCTGGGGTCAAGCCGTGAGAAATCTGAGTCCTGCGCGCGCACGGGCCATCAGCACCCGGATGGGCGTGTTGTGTGCCCTGCTCGCCTTGGGGCTCGGCGTGGTGCTGACGGGCGCCTACAACATTGAGGTCAGGGATGGAGACGGGTGGCGGTCGCTCGCGCAGCGCCAGCGCACTCGTCGGCTGCACGTGACGCCCAAGCGTGGCACGATTTACGACCGCCACAACACGCCACTCGCGGTGAGTGTCGAGGTCCCCAGTGTGTCCGTCGACGCGGTAGAACTGTTGCGGGGGATCCAAGAAGAGTACATTTCGATGCGGGTCCAGCAATATGCGACGCGTATCGCTGAGGCGCTCCACTTGCCCGTCGAGGTGGTAGCGAAGAAACTCGCGCGGCACCGGCGTTTTGCGTGGCTCAAGCGTCGCGTGACGACGGAGGAGGTTGCATCGGTGCGTGCGCTTCAGAACCGGCGACAACGTTATCCGGTTCGGGGCCTCATGATCGAAGGGGAGGGCCGCCGGTTTTATCCCCATCGTTCGCTTGCAAGTTCTCTGTTGGGATTCGTCGCACCTGACGGCATGGGAAAAGAGGGCATCGAGTTGGCGCTCGACACCCAACTCCGCGGACGTCCCGAGGAGATCCGGGGATTGCGCGATCGTGCCGGCCGTTTGATCTTTGCCGAAGGAATCCAAGACGAAGCGGCGTTGGCTGGGCACAACGTGGTATTGACGATCGATCAGGGTATTCAGTTCATCGCCGAGCGAGAACTCGAAGCTGCCGTTCGGACGCACGAGGCGCGAAGTGGATCGATTGTGATTGTCGATCCCAGCACCGGCGAAATCCTCGCGATGGCGAACGCGCCCAACTACAACCCGAACGACTACAACGTCAGCAGTGCGCAGCAGCGCCGCAATCGAGCGAATATCGATTCCTTCGAGCCAGGGTCCACGTTCAAGGTGTTTGCCATGGCTACGGCGCTCGCAGCCAAGTCGGTACGACCGACGGATACGATCTATTGCGAGGAAGGGCGCATGCCCATCGACAACGTGGTGATCCACGATACCCATCCGAGCAAGTGGCTAAACCCAACACAGATCATCCAGATCTCGAGCAACATCGGCATCGCGAAGATCTCTCTCGGACTCGGGGGCCAAAAACTGTACGACGGCCTTCGCCGCTTTGGGTTCGGTACCGCCACGGCTCTCCCTCTGCCCGGGAGGGTAGCGGGTACCTTGCGACCGCGAGGGCGACCGTGGGTACCTGTCGAGACGGCGGCTGCGGCCTTTGGGCAAGGGGTGAGCGTCACCAATGTGCAACTCACGATGGCGCTCGCTGCTCTGGCGAACAAGGGGCGCCTTCTTGAGCCGATCATCGTCAAGAAGATCACCGATAGCACGGGCATCGTTCTGCACGAGGCATCGCCAAAGGTACGCCGGCGCGTCGTGTCTCCCCGTATTGCTCGCCTGGTGGCCGAAATGATGTCCTCCGTGACGGAAGGCGAAGGCACGGGTATCGAGGCGGCGATTCCGGGTTTTCGGGTTGCTGGCAAGACGGCGACGGCGCAAAAGATTGATCCAGCGACCGGCCGTTACAACGACACGCACTACGTCGCGTCTTTTATGGGTTTTGTTCCGGCGGCTCGCCCGCGCTTGGCCGTGTCGGTCGTGATCGATGAGCCGATGGCGGGCACAACCGCCGGCGGAACCGTGGCCGGTCCCGTTTTTCGGCGAGTTGTGGAAATGTCTTTGCGGTACTTAGGCGTTCGTCCTCGGGGTACCCGAACGATGAATCTCACCAAGTTGGCCAAGACGCCCAAAGAGCTAAAAGGTACGAACGCGGCCGCGCGGCTAACAGAGCCCGTGCCGGTTGCTGCCTACACCGGTCGGGGTGGTGTGCGCGTGCCCAAATTGCAGGGGCAGGCCGTCCGCTCTGCGGTGCAGGCGCTCGTCGAGGCAGGACTCATCCCCGTGGTTCGAGGGAGCGGTCGCTTGGCCCGCACCGAACCTCCGACGGGAACCCGTGTGGCCCGCGGAAGCAAGGTCACGCTCGTCTTTGAGCCACAGACGTGATGGTGGATGCAGACCCTATGCTTGGATCCGATCTATCGAGCACCGACGTGGCCCGTCGCAGCATGTCTCTGCGGGACCTCGCTGACCAGACTGGAGCGCAGATCGGCGGTGACGGCGGGACCCTGGTCGCGGGGGTGCAGCAAGATTCGCGGCGAGTCGAACCCGGCGACTTGTTCGTCGCGCTGCAGGGGAAAAACAGCGATGGCGCGCTCTACATTCGTGGCGCTCAGGATCGCGGCGCGGTGGCGGTCTTGCTCGCGGCTGATCGGGAAGTGAAACTCCACGGTCTCCCGTGTCTTCAAGCGAGCGAGCCCCGCGTCGTGATGGCCCATCTCGCGCGTTTGGTCTACGGCGACCCCACGGCCTCCCTGCAGGTCGTCGGGATCACGGGGACCAACGGGAAAACCACAACGGCCCACTTGCTGACGACTGCCATTCGTGGCGCCGGCGGGAGGACCGCGGTCATCGGCACCTTGGGAAGTCGTTTTGAGGAGTGGGAACACACAGGGCTTCATACCAGTCCGGAAGCAGATGAAATTCAGCGTGTGGCGGCGCAGGTTCGAGCGAGGGGGGCCAGCCACTTGGTTATGGAGGTGTCCTCGATCGGCCTCGCTGTTGACCGGCTGGAGGGCGTGTCGTTCGACGTGGCGGCCTTCACGAACCTGACGCAGGACCACCTCGACTTCCACGGTTCGATGACCGCCTATGCCGAGGCCAAGGACCGGCTCTTTTTCGATTTCGTGCCGCGTGTCTGTGTGATTGACGTCGATGATTCTTACGGAGAAAAACTCGCCCGTCGCATTGCGGCGACCGGGCGCTCCCAGGTGATCCGTGTCTCGATGCGCTCTGGCGCCAGCGTCGAGGTGCACGCGGCGAATGTCGAGCAGAGCGTCGACGGCATGACGATGACCGTGCATACGCCGATGGGGGAGCAGCACATTCATGCGCCGTTGCTTGGGCAACACAATGTCTCCAATCTTGTACTGACCGTCGGCGTGATCGTGGCGCTCGAGATGGACGTCGCTCGGGCGGCTCAGGCCTTGGCTACTGTGGCGCAGGTCCCGGGTCGCCTCGAGCGCTGCGACTCACCAGCGCAGGACGACCTTATCGTGCTCGTGGACTATGCCCACACCCCGGACGCGCTTCGGCATGCATTGACGAGTCTGCGCGCCTTGGCGACGGGAGAGCTTTGGTGTGTATTCGGATGCGGCGGTGACCGCGACTCGTCCAAGCGTGGTCCTATGGGAGAGATCGTTGCGCGCTTCGCGGATCACGCGGTTGTGACTAACGACAACCCTCGGAGCGAGTCGCCAGACCGTATTGCCGAGGCGATTGTGGCGGGCATCGAGTCGGCCCCGTCCGACGGCACATTGGACTTTTCCGTCGAGCTCGATCGACACCGCGCGATCCGGCACGCGATTGGCGCTGCGGCGCCAGGCGATGTCGTGCTCATTGCAGGCAAGGGGCACGAGCCTTATCAAATTCTCGGGGAGCATACTTGTGATTTCGATGACCGTGTCGAAGCGCGTCAGGCCTTGAGTTTGCGCCGAGAGGGACTTCACTGATGGCGACGCCGTTGCCGACGAACCGCGCTCCTTTCAGCCTGACGGACGTTCTTGGCTGCACGGGTGGCCGCGTACATGGTCCGCTCGCAGACGAGGCGATGCAGATCGACGGCCTGAGTACCGACACGCGCGCCCTCGTGGCCGGACAAGCCTTTGTCGCGCTATCGGGAGAACGGTTCGACGGGCATGACCACCTGGCTACCGCGGCGGCGCGCGGTGCGGCTCTTGCCATTGTGGAGCGCGACGTGCCGGCTCCGACGGGTCTGACCTTGCTTCGCGTGGAGTCTACGGTCGATGCACTCGCTGCACTCGCTCATCATCACTTGACGACTTGGCGGGACCGTACCGGTGGTGCGGTGCTCGCTCTCACCGGTTCGGCGGGCAAGACCACGACCAAGTGGGCGATTGCTTCGTTGCTCGAGACGATCGCCCCGCGGCAAGTGTTCGCCACACCCGGGAATCTCAACAATCAAATCGGCGTGCCCCTCAGTGTGTTGTGCCTTGGCCCGGAGCATCGCTACGCGGTGCTTGAGTTGGGAACGAACTGCCCAGGCGAGATCGCGGCGCTCGGTCGCATCGTGAGGCCCGATGTCGCTCTACTGACGCTGGTGGCGACGGCCCACACCGAGGGCTTGGGCGATATCGACGCGGTAGCTAAGGAAAAAGGCTCGTTGTTCGCTCATCTCGGTCGTCATGAGGCGGCGACGGTCATCGGCAATGGTGACGACCCGCGGGTGACAGCTCTCGTGGCTCGCTGCGACGCGCCCCAGAAGCTCCTCTACGGCAACCACCCCGACCATGACTACTGCATCGCCGATCGTCGACTCGATGCCCACGATCAATCGACGCTCACACTGAAGCGGCCGGACGGGAGCGCGGTCCAGTTGCGGGTGCCGGTCATCGGGCAGGCGGGGGCGCTGGCGAGCGCGGCAGCGCTGGCGGCGGTTGAAGCGCTCACTCACGAGCCTTGTCGAGAGAGCGAAATCCGCTATGCAGCGTCGGCGGGTGACCTCGATGGACGGTTGCGATCGGAGCGATTGCCCGGTGGACTCATCGTGATCGATGACAGCTACAATTCCAACCCGGCCTCTGGTCATGCCTCATTGCTTGCCGCTGCGGAGGTGCGCGCCTTGCATGGTGGTCGTTTGTTGCTCGTCCTCGGTGAGATGCGCGAACTCGGGGAGGTGAGCGGCGTGGCCCACGCGATGCTCGGTCAGCAAGCTGCCGCGGAGGGTGCGGACCTCGTCATTGGGGTCAGCGGGGATGCCCGTCATACGGCTGACGCAGCCGCCGCGTTGGGGGTCGATGCGCGTTTCGTCGACGATGCCGAACTCGCGGCGCAAGCTGTGCTCGAAGTCGTTCGTGATGGCGACGTTGTTCTCGTCAAGGGTTCCCGCAGCATTCGAACCGAGCGAGTCGCCGAAGCCTTGCGTGCGCGCCGTGTCTCGTCGGGTGGCGGGCCGTCGACAGAGGCCAAGTGCGCAGGGAGGGCGGGATGATCTACGAGCTCTTCTATCCGCTAAAATACCACTACGCGTGGCTTAGTTGGCTCAATGTTCTGCGTTACATTCCGTTTCGCACCATCATGGCGACGCTCACGGCGATGGTCCTCACCTTCTTGCTCGCGCCATGGTTCATTCGGGAGTTGCGCCGCAAGCAAATTGGCCAAGTCGTCCGCGATGAGGGCCCAGAGAGTCATCGTGCGAAGGCCGGGACGCCAACGATGGGCGGAGCGCTCATCCTGCTGAGCCTCTTGCTGCCTACCGTTCTCTGGTCCGATCTCCGCAACCCTTTCGTGCTCGCGACCACGGCGGTCACCGCAGGATACGGCGTGATTGGCTATCTTGATGATTACTTGAAGCTCAAACGAAAGAGCTCAGGCGGGTTGCCGGGCCGCTACAAACTTCTCGGTCAGACGCTGATTGGTGGCGCGGCGGTGAGCTACACTTTCCTGTTGCCGGCGCGGATGCCAGCGGATTGGTTTGCTATACGGACCAAGCTCGCGTTTCCCTTTGCGGCGTTCTCGAAGTACTCGGTCGAGTTGCCGCTCGGCCTGTATATCGTGTTTGCCGTACTGGTGATCGTGGGCACTTCCAATGCCGTCAACTTGACGGACGGACTCGACGGTTTGGCGATCGGGCCGGTGATGACCAACGCGGCGACCTATCTCATCTGGGCCTATATTGCCGGCGCGACCATCGGCGGATTCTCCCTTGCGACCTATCTCGACATTCCGCACATTGCATCGGCAGGCGAACTGTCCGTCTTCTGTGGCGCGGTGTTGGGGGCCGGGATCGGTTTTCTTTGGTACAACACTTACCCCGCCCAAGTGTTCATGGGCGATGTGGGGTCGTTGGCGCTAGGCGGCGGGCTCGGCTGCCTGGCCGTTTTCACCAAGAACGAGCTACTCAGCGTGTTGCTCGGGGGGGTCTTCGTCGTCGAGACGCTCAGCGTCATCACCCAGGTCGCCTCTTTCAAGCTCACGGGCAAACGGGTCTTCTTGATGGCCCCGATCCACCATCACTTCGAGCAGAAGGGGTGGGCGGAGCCGAAGATCATCGTGCGCTTTTGGATCATTTCCATTTTGCTGGCGCTGGTCAGCCTGGCCTCCTTGAAGATGAGGTAGATAGTATGAATCTTCAAGGGCAGCAGGTGGCCGTGATTGGCCTGGGAAAGAGCGGTGTTGCAGCGGCAGCTCTGTGTCGGCGTCGGGGGGCCATCGTAAGCGCCTACGACGCTAAGCCCCCCGAACAAATCAGCGAGGCGGCTTCGGCGCTCGCCGACTCTGGCGTCAAGCTCTTTCACGGCGAACTTCGGGCGGACTGGATCGCTGCGATGACGACAATCGTGCTCTCTCCCGGGGTGCCGGAACGCCAGCTGGTGAAGGTATTGGGTCGGGTTCCGGACGGGATCATCAGCGAACTCGATCTCGCCGCACGGTACCTCGATGCACCCATCGCCTTGGTCGGTGGGACGAATGGCAAGAGCACGGTTACGGCGTGGGTCAGCGACATGCTGACCAAGTCCAGCCAGCGTGTTTTCACGGGTGGCAATTTCGGCACGCCCCTGTGCGCGGCAATCGGGGATCCCTACGATTCTCTGGTCGTCGAAATATCGAGCTTCCAAGCGGAGCACGTTCCGACGCTTCGTGCGCGCGTTCACGCGCTACTCAACATCAGTGAAGACCATCTCGATCGCTACGATAGCTTCGCCGATTACGCCATGGCGAAGGGCAACCCTTTCGCCAACATGGCAGCGAGCGATGTCGCGGTGTTGCCGGCCGGCGATCCAGGATGTGCGGCGCAGGCTGCGCGAGGCGGTGCGCGAGCGGTCACCTTCGGTATCGGACCCTCCGCGGCCGATGTCTCGCCCGACAGTACGGAGATCATCGATCGCGTGCGTCAGCATCGTTATCCCTTGTCGGAACTTCGCATGCGAGGACGACACAACGTGGCGAACGCGTGTGCTGCGATCGCGGTGGCTGCCGAGCTAGGCGCCACGACTGAGGCTATTGCGCAGAGCCTGATGACCTTCGAAGGACTTGCCCATCGGCACGTTCTCGTGGCTGAGATTGACGGCGTGAGCTATTACGACGACTCCAAGGCGACGAACGTGGGGGCTGCGGTCGCTGCTTTGCGGGGCCTCGATGAGCCTCGTGCGGTGCTCATCGCAGGCGGCCGCGACAAATTCGGCGCCTTTGAGTCCCTGGTCGAGGCCTTACGAGACCGCGGTCGCGGTTTGGTCACCATCGGCGAGGCGGCCGAGCGGCTTCGCGAGGCTGTAGGTGCCGTCGTGCCGGTCGAGCACGCGGGCAACATGGCAGATGCCGTCGATCGTGCGGCCAACATGGCTCGCGCGGGGGAGGCGGTGCTGCTCAGCCCCGCTTGCTCGAGTTTCGACATGTTCGACAGTTACGCTCAGCGAGGGGATGCCTTTGCTGCTGCTGTCCGCACACGAGGAGGTTCGAGTTGAACGAGGCGGTGAGACAGGTTCGTTTTGCGCGCGCGCGCCGCTTGTTGACTCGGAGCGGAGACGGCACCGTGGACACGGTTCTCGCTGCGGCGGTGGTGGCGATGATCGGCTTTGGCGTGGTCATGGTCTACAGCTCCAGCTCCTTCGAAGCCACGGTCCGCTTCAGCGACGCCCAGTATTTTCTCAAGCGACAGGCCATTTTTGCGGTCATGAGCTTGCTCGCCATGTGGCTGCTCAGTCGCCTCGATTACCGCCTGCTGCGGCCACTGACCTATCCGATGCTCATCGTCGTCATCGGACTTCTCGCGGCCACGGTTGCAGGTTTTGGTCACCGAGCGGGTAACGCTTATCGTTGGCTCGCACTTGGGCCGATTCGTATTCAGCCATCGGAATTGGCGAAGGTCGTCCTCGTGCTCTGGCTCGCCTACTCCTTATCGAAGAAGGGGGAACGGGTGAAGAGCTTCTGGGTGGGGCTGGTCCCCCATCTGCTCGTCGTCGGAATTCTCATGGCCTTGTGTCTCAAGCAACCGGACTTCGGCAGCGCGGTTGTGCTCTTTTGTCTGACGTTCATGCTCCTCTTCGTGGCTGGCGTGCGGCTTCCACACATCGGGGTGACGGTCGCTGCCTTTGCCGTGGCAGGTGCGGCGCTGGTTCGTTTCAGTGCTTATCGTTACGGGCGTTTCTTGTCCTGGATGAACATGTCGGAACACCGGCAGGGCTTGGCTTATCAACCCTTTCAGTCGGTGATGAGTTTGGGATCCGGCGGGATCTTCGGGTTGGGCTTAGGAAGCGGGATGCAGGTGCTCTACTTGCCTGAGGCCCACAATGACTTCATTGCGGCCATCGTAGGAGAAGAGCTTGGTTTTGTAGGCGTGGTGGGAATGTGCGGCATGTACACCCTGATCGTGGCCCGCGGCATCAAGGTCGCGACCCAGGCGATGGACGATTATGGCGCCTACATCGCGTTTGGGATATCGGCACTGTTGGCCATGCAAGTGCTGCTGAACCTCGCTGTGGCGATGGCGATCATCCCGACCAAAGGTCTGACCTTGCCCTTCATTAGCTATGGCGGATCGTCCTTACTCGTCAGCGGTGCCTCCATTGGGATTCTGTTGAGCATTAGCCGACGTCGTCAGGACCACCAGTCCACTTCGGCCGATGGGGGCCCGGATTCGATGGATGACATCCCCGAGAGTGCTTCTGCGGTAGTGGCCACCGCAGCGGAGAGCGGATGGTAGCTCCACGTATTCTCATCGCTGGCGGCGGTACGGGCGGACACGTCTTTCCGATGGTAGCCGTGGCCAATGCTTTACGGGCAGAGCGGGAGGATACCGAGCTGCTGTTTGTGGGTACGGGTCGCGGTATCGAGACACGTGTTGTTCCCGACGCCGGCTACGATCTCAAACGACTGAATGTCTTGCCCCTACGCGGCCGTGGATTGGGGGGGTTCGTGCGCGGCGCCGCTCGGGCGATCGCCATCGTGCCCGAGGCGCGGCGCCTCGTGAGGCAATTCGCGCCGGACGTGGTGTTTTCCGTGGGGGGTTACGCCGCCGGTCCTGTGTCCGTGGCAGCTCGCAGTTGCGGCGTACCGGTTACTCTCATGGAGCCGAATGCGGTCGCGGGTTTTACCAATCGTCTCCTGCGACCCTTCATCTGCCGCGCCTACGTATGTTTCCCTGAAGCGGGGGCGAGTTTCGCGAAGCGAGCCGTCAGGCACACTGGCGTGCCTCTTCGGCGCGAGTTTTCGCCAGCCCCGTACAGCACCGCCAAAGAGCCGATGCGTGTTCTCATCATGGGCGGCAGCCAAGGCGCGGCCGCGTTGAATGAGGCGATGCCCCGGGCCGTGGGTCGGGCCATCGAGGCGGGTGTGAAGATGGAGGTCGTTCACCAAACCGGTCGAGGCAAAGACGAGGCGGTCGTTGCGCTTTATGCGGAGCTAGGGCTCCGGGATGCCGTTCACATCACGACGTTCATCGACGACGTGGCCGAGGCGTTGTCGGAGGCGGACCTCGTCATCGAGCGATCGGGAGCAGGATCTTTGGCTGAGTTATGTTCAGTTGGTCGCCCGGGATTGCTGATCCCATATCCTCATGCGGCGGATGACCATCAGCGTCACAATGCCGAATCTCTGGTGCGTGACGGCGCGGCCGTGTGTGTTTTGCAGGCGGAGGCGACCGAGGAGCGTTTGGCAGAGGAACTCCAACGGCTTGGACCACAGTATGGAATTCGACGGGAGATGGCCGAGGCTGCGACGCGGCGCGGTCGTCCACACGCTGCTGCAGAAATCGCTCGCGATCTCTTGGCTCTCGCTCTTGATGGCCAGACCGCATCCAACGGCTTGAAGGCTGGCTCCCGTTCGGGGTCGGCTGGCGATGACGGGGTCGTCCGACGCTGCTTACCGACGATGGAGGTGCGCTCATGATGTTTCGTGGTCGCGTGAGGCAGGTTCACTTCGTCGGGGTTGGCGGGGTCGGAATGAGCGGGATCGCCGAGATTTTGCGTTCCCTCGAGTTCGAAGTGTCGGGATCGGATCTCAAGGCGGGCAGTACGACTGCGCGCCTCGAGTCGCTCGGTGTGCGAATCGACATCGGGCATCACCAGAAAAATGTCCACGGCGCAGACGTCGTGGTCCGCTCGACGGCGATCAAGGACGACAATCCGGAACTCGTGCAGGCGCGGGAATTGGACATCCCCGTTATCGGCCGGGCCGAGATGCTCGCCGAGTTGATGCGCGTCAAATATGGAGTTGCGATCGCGGGATCTCACGGCAAGACGACGACCACGTCTCTCGTAGCGACGGTCTTACGCGCGGGGGGACTCGATCCAACCGTGACGGTTGGCGGAAAGATGGCGGCGCTCGGAAGCAACGCCCGCTTGGGTGGCGGCGATCTCCTCGTGGCGGAGGCGGACGAGAGCGATGGTAGTTTTCTTCGGCTTTCTCCGACGATCGCGATCGTGACCAACATCGATTCCGAGCATCTCGACTACTGGGGAGACTACGCGTCGCTGAAGCGTGGCTTCGTCGACTTCTGCGCAGGAATTCCCTTTTATGGCTTGTCCGTCGTTTGCTTGGACAACCCCGCGGTACAGAGCATTTTACCTGAGCTTCGCGGGCGTGTTGTGACCTACGGAGTTTCGCCCCAAGCAGACTACTCAGTGCGCGGGGTGCAATACCGGGGCATTCAGACCGTGTTCAACGCCTATCGCCGCGGGGAATCGCTAGGCGGATTTCAACTTCGCATGCCCGGGGCACACAACGTGCTGAACTGTCTTGCGGCGATCGCGGTGGCCGACGAGCTTGGCGTGCCCCGCGACGTGACGAAGGAAGCTCTGGCCACCTTCAGCGGCGTAGCTCGCCGGTTCAGTGTCGTAGGAGAACTTCACGATGTCACTCTGATCGACGATTATGCGCACCACCCGACCGAGATTCTCGCCACCCTCGACGCTGCACGCCGCGCCTTTCCCGCCGAAAAGCATCGCATCATTGGCGTGTTTCAGCCGCATCGCTACACGCGCACCCGCGACCTTTTCGACGAATTCGCTCTCGCCTTCAACCACACCGACCGGCTCTTCGTGAGTGAGGTGTACGCAGCGGGAGAGTCCCCAATCGACGGCGCGAACGCCGAGACCCTGGTCAAGGCGATCGCGAAGCATGGTCATCACGGCGTGACTTGGGAGCCGGACCGAGAGATCTTGAGCGAGACCATCTGGGCAGGAGCCCGACCGGGTGACGTCATCATCAGCTTGGGCGCAGGCGACATCAACCGAACGTTGGTCGAGGTGCGCGATCGGTTGACGCGCGACGGCCTCGCACCCGACCCGGCGCCGACAGACGGAGGGACGACATGAGCGATCACCTTCCCCCCAATCGACGAACCCGCGAGAGCCTGACGGAGCTGACGCCTGCGCCTGGCTCCCCGTCGCCATTGCCTGTTCGACCGAGTCGGCCAGCCAAGTCGGCGGCATCTTGGGTGACCCGGGTAAAGCTCGTCGCGGGCATCGTGATTGTGACCGCATCCTCCGTTCTGGTTGCTTACGGCTTGCGTCGCTACCTGCACCAGAGTCCGCGCTTCGCGATCAAGACAGTGTACATCGACGGCAACGTGCGGCGGTCAGCCCATCAGATTGCCAAACGCGCGGGGATCGAGATCGGCAAGAACATCTTCCTCATCGACGAGCAGAATGCCACTCAAGGCGTTGAAAACGACGCCTGGGTCGAGACCGCACGGGTACGTCGCGAGCTGCCGAGCACCGTGCACGTCGAGGTCGTCGAGCGGGAGGCCCACGTCTTGGTGGTCGTGGACGAGGAACTGTACTTGGTAGACGGTCGAGGCGAGATCTTCAAGCCGTGGCGGGAAGGAGATCCGACCGACTTGCCCGTGGTGACCGGCCTCCGGGTCGAGGAAGTCGCGCGCGATCGGGAGGCCGTTCGTCTGCGACTCCGTCGCGTGTTGGACCTCAAAGCAGATCTCGAGAGAAAGCGCATCGATCGGCGCTATCCCTTGCAGGAAGTCAACCTCAACGAGGACGGGTCCATCATCGTTTTGGTGGGCAGCGACGCCGTGGCTTTGGAGCTCGGTCGGGGGCCCTATCGGAAAAAAATCGCCAAGGCCAGGGTCGTCCTTTCGGAGCTTCGGCGCCGCAAGGTCACCCCGTCACGCATCTTTTTGGACAACGAGACCCACCCGGAGCGAGTGGTCGTCAGGATGAGGTAGGTCGTGCGACAAAAAAACGTCACTTTTCTAATCAGTTATTGGGTCAAAACTTGGCCAGCACAGCCGGCGCGTGACAGCGTCAACCGCGATGCTACCCGTCCGTTTGGGCGTTTCGGCACCTTGTCTTGAGGCGGACATGATCAGCACGGTCGAAAACAGCGAAATCGTCGTGGGACTCGACATTGGCACGACCAAAGTCTCCGCGGTTGTCGGAGAGGTCGATGAGGACGGGATCACGATCTTGGGCGTTGGCAATGTGCCTTGTCGCGGCTTGCGCAAGGGCGTGGTGTCGAACGTCGACTGGACGACCCGTTCCATTGCCGAGGCGATCGAGGCCGCACAGACCATGGCCGGCGTCGAGATTCGGACGGTCTATGCCGGCGTGTGCGGGAGCCACATTCGCTGCCAGCCCTCCGATGGCGTTGCCGCTATCGGGGGCGGCGAGGTGACCCCGACCGATGTGGACCGGGTTCTCGAGGGCGCCCGGGCCATTCCGATCGATGCGGACCGCCAAATTCTCCATGTCCTGCCGCATGAGTTTATCGTCGACAATCAGGATGGAATCCGCGATCCCGTGGGGATGAGTGGTGTGCGCCTCGGGGTGCACGTGAACCTCATCACGGCGGCGAGTTCTCCCGTACAAAACGTCATTCGGTGCGCCGAGCGGTGCGGTTTGACCGTCGCGGACGTGGTTCTCGAGCCTCTTGCGAGTGCTGATTCGGTGCTTAGCGAGGACGAAAAGGAAATTGGCGTCGCGGTGATCGACATCGGTGGAGGAACGACGGATGTGCTGCTCTACGCCGACGGCGGGATCGGTCATGTGAGCGTCATTCCGGTCGGTGGAAACAACGTCACGGCCGACATTGCTGCGGGTTTGCGCACGCCCATGGGGGAGGCCGAGCGCCTCAAGCGGAAAGTCGGCTGTGCGCTCGGCCGGATGGTCGATGACGCCGAGGAGATCGAGGTGCCTGGCGTCGGTGGACACTTGTCTCGTACCGCACCTCGGCGATTGCTCAGCGATATCATCGAGCCGCGCGTCGAAGAGATTTTTGCGGTCATTCGCAATCGCGTCGAAGATACGGGTCTGTACGACCAGCTGTCCGCCGGCGCGGTGTTGACGGGCGGAGGGGTTCTCATCGAGGGCATGATCGAATTTGCCGAAGAGATCCTCGGGATGCCGGTCCGTCTCGGAACGCCGATCGGCGTGCGCGGGATCACCCAGCTTGTCGATGCGCCCCAGTATGCGACGGGTGTCGGACTGGTTCAGTACGGCGCAAGCGCTCTCGCCGATGCGCGGGGCAGAGATTTAGGAAGCAGCTATCACGAGGATACCCTCGAGTCGCCTGTTTCCGAGGAGCGCATTGCGCGCTCCGGGTCGCGTTTCCTCAGCTGGTTGAGGGCCGCATTCTAGTCACACCTCATTTCGATAACGAACACGTACACACGAGCATAGACAGTCAGTTTGGTGACCCGCGGAGAAGAGGCGCTTCTCGGGTAAACAGAGCCAAAATGACACTGAAGTCCCGGGAGAGAGTCATGAGTTTCTCGATTGAATTCGCAGAAGAAAACCTATCGTACGACGCACGGATCAAAGTCATTGGCGTCGGCGGATCTGGCGGTAACGCCGTTAACACCATGATGAATCTCGGCTTGGAAGGAGTCGAGTTCGTGGCCGTCAACACGGACGCCCAGGCATTGAACAACTGCCTGGCGCCCACGAAGATTCAGGTCGGAACCACGGTGACTCGTGGTCTCGGTGCTGGAGCGGATCCGGAGCGCGGTCGGAAGGCGGCCGTCGAAGACGTGACCCGTCTCAAAGAGGCGTTGGTCGGAGCAGACATGGTGTTCGTAACCGCTGGCATGGGCGGCGGTACGGGTACCGGCGCGGCACCGGTGATTGCGCAGCTTGCCCGCGAAGAGGGCGTTCTTTGCGTCGGTGTCGCGACCAAGCCGTTCCTTTTCGAAGGGAAGCAGCGGTCACGCCGTGCTGAACTTGGCCTCGAGATGCTCGGTGAGCAGGTCGACACGCTGGTCACGATTCCCAACGAGAAGCTGCTCGCGTTGGACGATGAGGACCTTTCCTTCATCGATGCCTTCCGCAAGGCTGACGAGGTGCTGTACCAAGCGGTGAAGGGGATCAGCGA
>JAPYTK010000136.1 GCA_029941785.1 Polyangiaceae bacterium
GGCTGCAGCAGCTTCGCCCGCGGGCACAGCCGCGACTGCTGCTGCTTCCTGAATCTGCTCGAGAACAATGAGCGTCTCGCCAATTCTTATTTGGTCGCCGGCACTCAGCTTGCACTTGTTGACCCGCGCTCCATTGACCAACGTTCCCGCTTCATTCCCGAGATCGATGAGGGTCACATCGTTGGTCGAAGTGACCTCGATGACCGCGTGCATGCGCGAAGCCTGCTCGTCATCAACCCGCAAGTGACTCTTTGGATCCTTGCCGACCTTGACGATGTCCTGGGTGATCGTTTCGCGACGAGACACGTTGTCGCCGTCGTAAAATGCAAACGTAAGTGAGGTGTCTTTATTTCCGGCCATGATCGTCTTGGCTTTTCAGTTGAGTCGCTCGTTGCCTCTTCCTCTCGTGAGGAAGCACACCAAGTGCTCATGCATTGGAGTTAGTCTTTAGGGTTGCAGGTTGGGTCGCGCGTCAGGCGGCTAGAGATTCTCAACGGACTTGAGCATCTCGGGCACAAACGAGGTTCGAGGACGAATCAAGGTCCGTCGCACCGGCCCCTGGCGGACACGAATCGTTGCGTCGTTGGGTCCGAAGGCGTTCGCACTGAGCGGATCGTCTTCAAACTCATATCCATAGCCTTCGCCGTCATCGCCTGATTTCGCTGCATCTTGAGCAGCGACATCCAATGACAAGGTCATCACTGCAGCTAGGGCCACCACGGTCGCTAATGCTTTCAAAGGTCCACGCATTACACTCTCCCTATAATTATATCGCTCGTTCCAGTGTGATTGTAACCGACGGGCTTGGATGCCGTCAACACCGACTTCGAACATGTCTCTCAGACAGCCCGACCCACCCGTAGTTCCCAAAAAGATAAGAAAAAGTTCGCGGTATCATTGACGAGAAGCTCGCTCAGTTCGGATCCGCGGCAGGTGCACCGGGATTCGGCCCATCGGTAGGCGCCGGCGCTGCATCGCCACCAGCTGCCTTGGCCGCAGCAGCATCCGCTTCGGCCTTCTTTTGGGCGATCACCGCCGCCTTACGCCGCTCCGCGTCTTCTTTGGCGGCCGCCCGCGACTCTTGGTTGAACGTGATCATCTGGCCGATCTCTTCCATGCGCTCTTTGGCGCGCTTCACGCCATCGGCGTACACCGGCTCGGCTCCCGCCTTCGTCACGAAGTCCTGGTACATCGTCTGCGCCTGCTTGAGAACGGCCTCGGCCGCCTCGCCGCCTTCGCGGGTGCGAAACTCCTGGGTCAGAATCGCCAAGTTGTAATAGGTCTCGGCGCGATTCGGCTGGAGTTTCTTGGCAATCTCTAGCTCCTTTGTCGCCTCGCCAAGCATCTTGTCGAAGTTGACGTCATTGATCTGTCCGCGCAAGGCCAGCGCCAAACCAAGATGTGCCGCGTAGTCCTTCGGCTGAAGCTTGAGCGCTTGACGGTAGGCATCTTCCGCTCGTTTGAAGCCGCGGAACTGCTGGTTCACGGCCGCGTAGTTCATGTGCGCGTCGAAGAACAATGTGTCGAGCTTTCGAGCCTGGCCGAAAGCACGCGCCGCAGCACTCAGATCGCCGAGCTCGTAGCTGATGAGTCCCGAGGTGTTGTAGACGGGCGCGTAACGCGGGTTCTTGCGCAGCGCTTGCGAGCAAACCAATGCTGCCAGCTCAAGCCCGGCCGTATCCGCCTTCTTACGACGGCTGGATGCAGCCGAAACACGGCGACGCCTTCCCTTCCTCTTGCGGCCAGCCTTTTTCTTGGCGCTCTCGAGGTAATAAATGGCGAGCTGATTGAAGGCCGGCATGAAAGCATCGTTGATCGCAAGGGCCCGCGTAAGATTGCGCTTGGCGCACGCAAAGTCATTTTTGCAGAGGTCGCCGCTCTTGTCGCTGTCGCGACGCATTTGCAAGCCCGCGAGATTCACCAGCGCCTCGACGTTCTGGAAATCGGCGTCTTTGATGGCCCTTTCCATTTCCGTGATGGCCTTCTCGATCCCCTTGCCGTCCGAGGCACGGTAATCGTAGAGCGCCACCTGCACGCGTGCCCGGTGAAACTTCGGACTCTTCGAAAGCACATTTTCGAAGATCTCCTTGGCTGCCGCGTCGTTCTTACATCGTTGCTGCGCCAAGCCCGCATTGTACAGTGCTTCGTAGAAGGTCTTTCCCCCCTGCTCGCTCGCCGCCTCCTTGAAGGCCGCTGCCGTGCTCTCGCAGGTCGCGGGCGCCCAGTCATTGGCCGAGTCGTGCTTCGTCAACGCCGCCATGGCGTCGTTGAACTTGTTGGCCGCGACTTGGTTAACCTCTTGGCCGGTGCCGGTCTTCACCGTCTGGCCGGTGTTGGGGTTCGTGGCCGGTGGCGGAGAACCGCAACCGATGGCGCTACCGAAAATGATGGCAGCAACGCCCCAGAGGCTCAGTTGTTGCCCTACGCGCGTCGTGTTCTTCATGACAGTGTTCTCTGATGGCTTGGTTTCGGGAGTTCTCACTTTGCGCCTCCCTTGCTCTTGCCGTCCGCAGCCTCATCCTTCGCGACAGCGTCGGCGGCGGCCCCACGCGTGTCCTCGATGCGCGGTGTGCCATCGATGTTGAGTGGAGGTGGTCGTTCGTCGAGCGGCGAGTTCACTCGGGTCGGCGACCCGCTGTACTCGTCGATCAAGTGAAATTCCGCCGGATACTTCTTGCTCAACCACTTCTCGCAGGAACGCGAGTCTTGGTCGAAGTACTGGTACTTGACCGAGTACGCCAAACAGGTCTGAAAAGCGCCCTTTGCTTGACGTTTTTGCTTTTCGCTCGCCGCGTCGAGACTCGCGAGATACTGCGCGCGAATTTCAGACCACCGCAGCGGAAGAGCATCAGGGTCGTTCGGATCTCCGAACGGACTGTCGCCCTTCTTATCCCACTCCTTCGGGTACGGCGCAGAGCGGAACTCTTCAACGTAACTGCCCCAAAGAGCGCCGACGGCCGCACCAGCTGCAATGACCCAGCGAGGCGGCGGCTCGGGCTTGAGCTTTACGATCTTGAGGTACTCGGCCTGCGCCACCAAAATGGCCGGCTCTTTCTTCTTCATCCAATCGGCGACCTTGGTGCCGATGAATTCCTGGACCTCTTTGCGGTCACCGGAGCCCTTGTAGACGGGGAACTTGATTTTCTCGGCCGCGGCTCGCTTCTTCTCAGCGAAGTAGTAGAGCGCTTCGCCGACGGCGGTGATCACTTTTCCTATCCGGCGCACCTTCGCGGCCTGACTTCCACCGATGTCGTTGAGCTTCTGCATCATCTTCGATGGATTGCTCCACGCTTTGCGTACCTTGGTGTACTCGCTGTCGGCTTGCCTCACTCGATTCAGATTCGCGTACGCGCGACCGAGCAAAGCGTGAGCCTGAACCTTCACATCAGCGGTCGCGTTGCGCTCGATCTTGCCAATCGAGAGCTTGAGTTCTCTCTCGGCATTCTTCCACTCGCGTCGCTCGGCATAATAGGTACCGATGGCGAAGGAGATCTTGGCCGCCTCCGCCGTCTTACGACGAAACTTCAGGGTAAAGATACGCTTGTTCTCGAGGGCCTTCATCGCCTGGCCAAGACCGAGCCGGAGAACGACCGCATCGGAAAGAGCCTCGGCAGCCTTTTCCATCTTCGGATTCTCCGTAGCGAAGCGCTCGTACCACGTGGCCGCTTTGTCGTAGATCGCCATCGCTTGGAAGTTACCGCCGATCTTGTACACAGCCTTGCGGGCCGGCTTCGTCTTCTCCAAGCCGTACTTCGGATTGATGAGAATGCTACGCACGCCGATCGCCTTCATGATGAGACTCGCGGCTTGAAACTCTTCGGCGGCGTTGTACAGGATCTCTTCGTTTCGCTCGCAAGCCGGCTTCTTGTCGAGGCACGCCTGCTCACCGTACTTCTTCCAGAGTCCGAGATAGAGCGCAGCGGCCTTCTCGTGCAGCTTGATCGCTTCACTGCCGCTCAGCGTGTTCGCCTTCTTGGCAACCTCCTCGGCTTGGAGACGTTCGATGTCGCGCTGAATGCGATCCAAGATGCCGCACTGCTCGTCGTTTTCTTCGCGCTTGTCACCCGTGCAGTATTTCTCGAGAAACACGGGGACGTCGGCCGCCATGTTGTCGTAGCAGTCCGGACGGGTTGGCTCGATTTTGCTGCCCAGAATATTGAGCGATTCGAGATAGAGCTGCGCCGCATAGATGCCAGCATCCATATCGGAGTGGTCGATCGCAACCTCGCGGAAGGCGAAGGCCGCTTCGGCCCAATGCTGCGCTTCAAAGTACGTCCGCCCACGAGCGAACTTGACCTCGACGTACTGTTCGAGCGACTCGCTGTCGCCCTTCTTCGGCTTGATGTAGCAAACGTACCGATTGAAGGCCGTGATCATGCCCTTCTGCTCAGCCGAGAACTCTTTCGGCTTGAACTTGTCGGAGTCCTTCTGTTTACCCTTCTTGCCCTTCGCGCCCTGCGGAAGGTTGCCGGTGCCTTTGCGGGCCGAGTCGCCCTTGTGCTTCTCCGCGTAGATGTTCTGGTAGCAAAGCACCGAAGCAAAAGCGGCCTCGGCAGCGTTGGGACCGTTCGGCTGCTCGGCCACGACCGCGTCGAAAGCAGGTCCACAGAGCGCCCACTTCTTCTGGAAGTACAAGAGGTCCGCCATCGCGTAACGGATCTTGGGAATCGTCGGCCAGTCTTGCCGGATGATCCGCGGGAACTTGAAGCTGGTAAATTGCGCGTTGGTGAAGTTGTCGACGACCAATTTGTAGAGCTTCTCGCTCGCCGTCATCGTCTTTTTGTCACCGGTACCCCTAACGCCACCGGAACCCACGGCCTCGAGATGCCACGCCATCGCGGTTTCGGTCATCAGGCCCGCTGTGTCGTTCGCACACTGGAGCTTCCTGCCTGCCTTGGCACGCCCCTTTGCGAACGTCTGGTACACGCTGAGTTGCGATTCGAGTTCCTTGACGATGGGCACCTTCTGGCCCGACTTGCTCGCCATGATCGCCTTGGAGATCTGCACCTGGTAAAAACAATAATTGTCGCCCCGATTTCGCTTCTTCAGGTCGTTGTACAGAATGACGGCTTCACGATAGTGGCCGGTGTCGATCAAGTTGTGACCGAGCTCCTCCATCATCTTGAAGGTCTTGTCGCTGTTCACGCCTGAATCGCCACTCAGCGGACGGAAGAAGCCGTAGGCCTTCGCAGGATCGCCCTTCAGTGCGTAGACAGGAATGATGTCCCGTCGCGCGCTCCGGGCAAGACCCTTGGCGTTCGGCAGCTGCGCGAACTTCGTGCCAAAGTCGATGACGTTCTTGAACTGATCGATCGCCTTGTCGTAAACGCCTTGGTTCCAGTACACGTAACCTAACTTGTAGGCCGCATAGCCCCAGAGCTTGTTCTCCGGCGCCTTGTATTTGAGTACGTCTTTGTAGAAGTTCTCGGCGACGGGCCACATCTTGGGATCGCCCTGAGCCTGCTGGAAGAACAGCTCACCGAAGGCGAGATAGGCGTTGGGTACGAAGCGAGAGTCCTTCCAGTTTTCGGTGAGCTCGACGTACGCCTTTTGCGCTTCCTTGAGGTTACCGTCCTGCTCGTGCTCGTAGGCCAAGTAGTACAACACCTCGTCGGTACAGCCGCGTTTGCCCTTGGCAGCCTTCGGGAATTGGCACCAGTTGGGGTATTGGCTCTTGAGTCTGCCGTAGTACTTGATGGCGCGTTTGCGTGCTCTCTTGATGACCTTCCGCGCGGAGACGGCCTTCTTCTTGTACTTGGCGGCCTTCTTTCGCTTCTTGGCGCGACGATAATCCGAGGCTTTGATCTCCGCCTTGATGCGCTCGGTATCGGCGCTCGACTCGAGTTCGACGTAGCCTTCAGCCAGACGGCGCATCAAACGCGGTCGGTCCTTGTCGTTCTTTGGCGTCGATTTGTAGAGCGCGCGAACGTTCTGGATCTCGGTGAGGAGAAGAGCTCGTTGCTTCGCCTGAAGTGCCTTGGCGCGACCAGAGCGGTCGGCCGACTTCGCGATGTCCGACAGCTTCGGGGGCGCGATCTTATTGGTCCGCGCCTTCTTCTTTATTCCCTCCGGACGGGACGAAAAACTCACTTGCGGGCGTTTGGTCACGCTCGCCTTGAACTTCCCACCGGGACACTCGTCGACGCGTTTCTTCACCTCGGCCGGGATACACATCTGCGCACGCGCCGTCGGCGCCAGCGTCATGACCATTGCCGCGGCTGACATCGTCAATACCGCCAAACCATTTCGAGCCATGTTCCCTCTGATCATTCTTCGTCGTCCCTCAGCCCTCTTCGTGTGGGGCTCACATCAAACACTCAGCTGGCCTCTCCCCTTACAGGAGCTTCGTGCCACTCATGTTGTCTAGGTCACGCCTCGGAGCCGAAATCGAGCGAAATGCGAGAATGCAGCCCTGAGGTCGTGATGTTAGCCTTCTATTGTTACGATCCGCTTCCGCAGTTGGAGTTGACCACCTGGCGGTAGAAGCCGAGTTCGTCGCGCCAATATTCACCGTCGAAGGGCCACAGAACGTGCTCTTTGTCCGGTACAACCCGGCCAAACTGGAACGCGTCTTCTTGGGTGAATTGGCCGGATGCGATTTCTTCATCGATTTGCTGCCGCTTGGCGTTGGTGACGTCAGCGACGATTTTCTGCGCATTGCGCAAGTGCTCGCGAACCTCTGCGAGGTTTCTTTTGTAGCGCTTTTTGACTAGTTCGCCAGTGCGCCGCACGGCGTCGGTGCGCGCCAAACTGATGTTGTCCTCCACCAAGACGCCAACGGGAGAGCTCTGGAAGGTCTTCGGGGCCTTGGTGAAGCGAGCGAGTTCCTCGTCGAGAACCCGCACGTATTCGAGGTGTCGCAGCAGCTGACGATCGGACATCGCGCTCTTGACGAGCGGTGCGATCGTAGGTGACAAATTCGCTTCTTCATCGCGCACTTGCACAAGAAACTTATAGTACTTCTGCTCGTAACCATCGCCTTCGAAACGCTTGAGGACCTTGTTCAGCTCCTTGCCGATGGGCTCCCAGCGCATCTGGAACTTCGCGATGAGTGTCATCGTGTCGTCATACTGACAGGTGGTGAAGTAGATGACGGCCCGCAAAATGTCCGCTTCCGGCTGCAGTTCGGACGGGAAGTAAGGCGAGCGAATCGTGTGGATGTTTCCAAGCGCTCGCGGAAAATCGCCGGCCATGAAGTAGGCCCAGGACTGCTCGAAGAGCGCCTCGAGCCAGTACTCGCTCGCAACGTCGACCAAGTTCCAGTACTTGACCGCCGCGCTTAGCTTCTTGCCACTGATCGTCGGAACGTTGTTCTGGTCGAGTCGCACAGAGGCGGAGTAGAAGGTGCGAGCCATCGACAGGTTCGCCAAGTCGCGCATGCGCGACTCGTCCTCGACACCCTCGATCCCACCGTCGATGCCGTCGATGATTCGCTGAAACGCGCGTACCGCCGGAACCGATTGGCGTAGTGACACATAGGAGATCCCCATGAAGAACTGCGACTTGACGAAGTAGCGGCTCTGCGGCTTGACCTTACTGAACAGCTTGACCGCCTCCTCGAACTTGCGATTGCGGTACTTGTAGCGGCCGAGCATGTAGTTCAGCTGCCAATATAAATTGCGCTGCTGCGGATTGTCGAAGCGCTTGACCTGCTCGGAGGAGTACTTACCCACCGGGCCGATGATATCTGCGGGCTCTGGGAGTTGGGTGGCCAGCTTCGCCAACCACAGCAAGGTGTTACTGAACTTGATGTGGGTGGGGTTGTCGGCGATTTGCCGGAACAAGTCGTAACTAGCTTGGTAAAACTTGAGACGGTAAAGGGCGATGGCAAGATGGTATTGCGCGATCTGCTTGTTGCCCTCGTCGTCCCCGGTTTCGCCGTCGAGAACCCGCTTCAGCATCAAGGCCGCCTGACCCCAGTTCTCCTTGTCGAACAACCGTTTCGCCTGAGCCGCTGCCTCGGTCATCTGCCCGGCAGTCACAGGGGCGGCATTCGCTGCGGGCTCCGACTCGTCCTCTTCGAGGTTGATCTCGCGCTTTCCTTGGGCTTCTGCGAGACCGGGATCGTACACACCGCCCCCAATGCTCGAACCAAGTAACACCGTGAGAGCGATCAACGACCAGCGTCTTACCTTCGACATCCCTGCTTTTCCTCGTAATATCATGCGTGAACCGCGAACTGAGTCCTCGCGGGCGCACCATCGTAGTGAGCCTCACCGGGCGTTGTCAATGAAGGTGGATGGTGCAATTCATTTCTCATTGCCTCCGCTCCTCCAGCTTTGAATTTCTCAGTCGTTCTCCCTTGTCCCGCGGGGGGGAGATCGGCTAGCGTGCACCGGCCGCGCGTCGCGGCATTTGTCGCGTTTGCATGTGCGCGTTGGGCGTGCAAGGTTGATTCACGTAAGCATTCGTAAGGACTAAATAAACGATGGCTCCTCGGAACACTAGACCCTCCAAGTCCCCCCTCAATGCGGGTGCTGCACTGTTAATCGCCGCAAGTTTTGCGACGCTTGGGCTCGTCGGTTGCCCCAGCGGAGGCGTTGGCGACCCATGCACGCCCGAAGACGAATACCGCGAGAACTTCGCAGGTTTCGACATCTCCGAAGAGAACATCGAATCGCGCTCCTTTCAGTGCGACACCCGCATCTGCCTGGTCAATCACTTCCAGGGCCGCGTCAGTTGTCCTCAGGGACAGCCGACTCCCACCAACTGCAACGAAGGTGATGGCACCTGCAAGGACGGCGAGGTTTGCGCGGTGGCCGGTACCTTGATCAACAGTTGCAACCCAGAAAAATGTACCGAGGCGGGGGCCGACCCCAACAACTGCACCAAAGACGACGGCAACAACGACGCCTGCGGCGGACGCACCTGTCACCCGACGGGCCGGTACTGCCAATGCAACAGCACCGCCGACTGTCCGCAAGAGCCCGTGCGCTACGCTTGCGTTCAAGAGAATGGCACCGGCCGCTGTCAGACCAAGGTCTGCACGAAGACTCCGAGCACGCTCGCCAAAGACGAACAGTACTGCCACGTGCCGGGCACAGAGATCCCGATCGCCGTGCCGGTCTGCGGCCAATGCGGCGCTTCGAGCAACCGAACGGCGGACAAGGCCGTGTATTGTTCGTGTCGGTGCGGCGTAGCAGAAGGCGAAGAGGACGATCCGAACTTCAACTTCTGCGAGTGCGACGAGGGCTTCGAGTGCAAGGAGATCCGAAAGGACGTCGGCCTCGGTGACAAGCAACTCGCCGGCAAGTACTGCATCAAGAGCGGCACGGCCTTCAACGCGGCTGATCCACAGTGCGGCGTTGTCAAGGGTTACCACGACCCCGCCCAGTGTGACGGACAGACAGAGTAGTCGTGACCCCTCGCCCACGAAGGACGCGACCGGACGGTTCGTTGTCCACGTCGTGAATCCCCACGAACGAGGGCGGCAAGCCGAGACCATCGTGGCCGATTATGTCGGCAAGCGGGGCATGGCGGTGCTCGAGCGCAACCTACGGGTCGGCCGGCTCGAAGTGGACATTGTCGCCCGAGATGGCGACACGATTGTCATCATCGAGGTGCGCACGCGTGGCGCCGGCGCGTGGCAGAACGCCCTTCACAGCGTAGGTCGAGTCAAGCGGGACCGCTTGAGGCAGGCAGCCCGGGTGCTCTGGTCGCGACGCTTCGCCAAACAGCGCAGTCTCCGTGGCGTACGCTTCGACGTGGCGGCGGTACGCTTGGACCTGCCGGAACCGACCATCGATTACGTAAGAGCCGCCTTCGTCTGACGGAGACCAACCAAATGAGACGCCTGCTCGCCGCCTTGGTTCTTGCCATCTGCTGGCTCACTAGCGCGAGCGCGACAGCGGTGCCCATCAGGGTTCGCGGCGGGGCCACCTTACGCGCGCGCATTCAAACCGAAGAAAACGCGCTCGTCCTGCGTGGTCAGCTTCAAGACGACGTTGGCGCGATTATGAGCGGTTCGCCGCTCGTTCTCTCCGCTTCGCCGCAGCTCGACACGCCGCGGGCGTGCTCCCACTCACGGCGGGGCCAGCCGGTAAGCCGGCTGCTCACGGGCCCCGATGGCACCTTCTGTCTCACATTCCGCGATCCCCCGCGGCGCGGACGTGTGCGCCTCGACTTTGCGGGCGATGCCTATCACGGCTCGTCTCAGATTGTGCTCGATTACGACCGCGAAGGACCCAGTCGTCTCACCGCCCGGCTGCTCTTCGACCCCGTGCCCCGCAGCCTGGACATCGATCAGGCGACCGTCACCATCACTGGTCGCCTGCAGCTCGTCGACCCGAAAGCGTACGCGGGGCGCGCCGACCGGACGATCACCTTGCAGGGTCCCGACGGCACCGCCATCGGCGAGGCCAAGACGGCAGGCGACGGCCGGGTACGCTTCGGGGTACCACGTTCGCGTCTCTTGCCACCCGGCCGCGGGGCGCTTCGCATGTCTTTCGCCGGCAGCCCGGTGCTGCAACAGGCCGAGACGCAGATCACCGTTTCGCGCCATGCGCGCGCAACCATCTCGCTTCACGCGGCCCCAAGCGCCATCACTCTCAACCTGAATGCGCCGATCGATCTCCGGCTAACCGCCGCCTCCGTCGCGCTCCAAGGTGGTGTGGTCGAGCTACGACAGCTTAGCGGAACGACCATCGCGAGAGCACCGGTCAAGGCGGGCCGCGCGCGACTCGAATTCCGTATCGCGGACGAACCCAAATCGCCGTTGTCCTTCGACATCGTCTATCTCCCCAACGCACCTTGGATCCATGCTGGATCGCCGCTTCGGTGGACCGTCGCGCTCCGTCAGCCCCACTGGACCAGTCGTCTCCTTCTGCTCGCGGCGCTTATCGCCGCCGTCGTCCTCGTAACCCTGACTTGGCGGCGTTCGAAACGACAAGCTGCTCCACAGCCCACCGTGGAGCCGGGCATCTTCGTCGTCACCGAACGACCGGAACACGACGATCGTGCCGGATGGAGCGGCCAAGTTCGAGATGCACATGACGGCGCCCCCCCTCCGGAGGCATCGATTCGACTTTGGCGACCCGCGCTCAGCACCGACGACGCGCTTCTCCTGCAGCTCGCCATCGGCCCCGATGGCTGCTTCGACTTCACGCCCGACATGCCCCTGCCCGAGGGGTGCACGATCGAGGTCAGCTCGCCAGCTCACACCACCGAGCGACGCCGCTTGCCCCCGCGAGGAGTGCTGCGCATTCACCTCTCGACGCGCCGGCGCACCGTCATTGCGCGTTTTGCCGCGTGGGCGCGCCGCCGTCGACTCAAAGCCCTCGCTGGCGAACCCACTCCCCAAGACGCCGCGAACCGCCATACCGATCGACCCGAGGTGGCCTCGTGGGCTCGCGCGGTCGACGGCGCCACCTTCGGACCCACTGCCATCGACGCGGATCACGCCTCGACACTTCAGGCCACCGAGCCTGGAAGCGTAGGCCCTGCAAAGAGCCAGGCCTCTGGATACGAGGACCAAGACGCCTCCAGCGACACGACGAGTTTGCCCTCTGGAGCGATAGACTTTGACGGGCCCGGCTCCCGCAACTAAACCCCGACCCAGAGGAACGAAGTGTCGACTACCGTCATCGTGCTCATCATCGCCGCCGTTGCGGTGATTGCGCTTGTGATTGCAACGCGCAAGCCAGCCTTGCCCAGTGCAGGCGATGCCGATCTCGATGGGCTTCCGCCGGGGACGCCCGAGGGGGCCAAAGACGACACAAAAGCCCCGCCGACAGACGGCCCGCCCGCAGACGCTACACCGAGTGATGAGGCCGCTGCTGCCGAGGGTCAGCGCGACACCGCCATCACCGTGATGCCGGACGAGTCTGACCCCGCGTCGGCTCCAAGACCCGGCCCGCCCTCCCGCACACCAGGTAAACGTAACGAAGACATTGTGCGTCTCCGCAAGGGGTTGAGCAAAGTCCGGGCAAGCGAGGGATTGTTCGGCCGCCTCAAGACGCTGCTCGGGGGCAAAAAAGAAATCGCGCCAGATTTGGTCGAGGAGATCGAAGAGATCCTCCTCACTTCAGACGTGGGCGTAAAGACGACCGAGATGCTGCTAAGCGATCTTCGCGACCGGCTGGAGAAAAAGGAACTCGGCGATCCCGACAAGGTCTGGGCAGCGCTTCGGGCGCGCGCCGTGGAGCTGCTCGATCAGCCTCGAGGTGGCGCATTGAGAGACCACGGGAGTCCAACCGTCGCAATGATGGTCGGCGTCAACGGCACCGGGAAGACCACCACCATCGGCAAGATCGCCACGCAACTCATCGCAAAAGACAAGAAGGTCTTGTTGGTTGCAGGCGACACGTTCCGCGCCGCAGCGGTCGCCCAACTCCAGGCATGGGGCAAACGCGTCGGCTGTGACGTTTACGCAGGCGACGACAACGCCGACCCCGCTTCTGTTGTGTTCGACGCCATCAAGGAAGGCATCGACGACGGTGTCGACTTCATCTTGGTCGACACAGCAGGGCGGCTCCACACCAAGAGCAACCTGATGGACGAGCTGAAGAAGATCGTTCGCACCACAGGCAAAGCCTTGGACGGTGCCCCCCACGAGACGCTCCTCGTCGTGGACGGCACGACGGGCCAGAATGCTATTCAGCAGGCACAGATGTTCGGCGAAGCCCTCAAGCTCGACGGTATCGTCCTCACGAAGCTCGACGGGACCGCAAAAGGAGGTGTCGTCATCGCCATCGCGGCCGAGCACCAGCTGCCCGTTCGCTATGTTGGCGTAGGCGAGCGAGCCGATGATCTGCGGGAATTTAAGGCCACCGAATTTGCGGAAGCCATGTTGGGACATGGCGACGAATCGGCGGAGGCAGCGTGAATGGCACCACTCGTTCAAAGAAACTTCATCAATTCGGTTGCTTCGAATAATTTTGGCGTGATATAGTCCGCCGGCCTTGGCCATGCAACATTCAACAATAAATTCAGTAGGTTACGGTTCTGCACCTGTCACCCTAGGAGTGTGGGAATGTCGATAAACAAGGTTTGGTTGGCATTCCTGGCCATCCTCGCGATGCTCATGACCCCGGTCGCTGCTTTTGCGCAGGACGGCGAAGCCAAAGATGACGCTGCAGCCGATGGCGCAGCCGACGCCGCCGCAGCCGACGCCGACGCCGCAGACGAGGACGACGACGACGACGACGACGACGACGACGATCCGTGCGCCATCGATCCGGAAAACTGCAAAGCCATCGACATGACGGCTATCGCCAAGCGTGGTGTGACCGCCGAGATGTACGCGGTGCAGCAAATCTGGGCCCTCCGCGCGCGGCGCTTCGAGATCAATCTGTACGGTTCCATCTCGATGAACGACCAGTTCGTCGGTCACCCCGGACCCGGACTTGGCCTCAATTACTACATCAACAACGAGTTGGCCGTCGGTGTGAACGCGAATTTGTACGCGGGAATGAACTCGACTTCCGACTTCAACTTCGAGACCAGTCGAGCGGCACGCGTTGGTATGCCGATCACGGAGTACCAGTGGAACGCCAACGCCAATGTGAGCTACGTACCAGCGTACGGGAAGTTCGCAGCGTTCAAGAGCTTCATTTTCCACTACGACTTCTACGTTGTGGCTGGGGGCGGCGTGATCTCGACACGACCCATCGCCGTCGTCGACCCCGACAACCGCACCTTCAATTTCAAGATCAAGCCGACCTTTGGCGCCGGCGGCGGAATGCGAGTCTTCTTCACCCGCTATCTGTCGGCCATGCTGGAGATTCGTGACTACATCTACTTTGAAGAGCTCGAAAATCCACGTATTGCGACCGGTTTCGACACGAACGGCACACCGAACACCCAGGACACCAAGACCTGGCTTACCGAGGGCACTGACCTGACGAACAACGTGCAGGCGCAACTCGGGATCTCGATCTTCTTGCCGCTTACCTGGCAGTACAGGTTGCCGAAATGATCGTCACATCAAGGATCAAGGACAGGCTTAGGATGACCACGAAGAAGATGACGATGATGGCAACGCAAATGGCGCCCCGGTACATGGCTATCGGTGCTGCTCTGCTGTGCGCCGCGAGCGCCACCCTCACGTCGGGTTCCGCACAGGCACAGGAGATTCAGCTCACCGGCCCTCTCGCAGGGGCCGAGGCGGTGCGTCACTTGAGGCAACACCGCGAAGGGCGCTGGGACATCGCCCTGCAGACCTCGTTCACACTTCTCGACGAGTATCGCAGAACGGTCATGCCTGGTCTCCGGCTGAACTACCACATCAAGGACTGGCTCGCGGTCGGCGTATTCGGCGGTTACGGTCTGCAATACAACGCGGCGCTCGCTAACGAGCTTCAGGAAAAGGCCGTCGACAACCGCGACTGTGCGAACAACGCAGACTCTACGGCGTGCAAGCTCACCGAGGTCAACTTGTGTCGTGATGGCGAAGACTGCCTCGCCGAGACGCAGCTCGGACGCATGCAGTGGTACGTCGCTCCACAGGTGACGATCGTGCCGTTCCGAGGAAAAATCGCCCTGTTCAGCAAGGGCTTCATCGACACCGACATCAGCTTGTTTTTGGGCGCTGCCGTCATCGGTGTGAAAGAACGAGAAGAATGTGCCCTCGGGACCTGTCCCGACGCATTCAACCTCGCCAGCCGAGTCACCGCTGCGCCGACCTTCGGCCTCGGCTTCAACTTCTACCCGCTCGATTTCATGTCCTTCGGGGCTGAGTTTCGCGCGACTCCGTTCAGCTGGAATACCTCAGGCTTCGACCAGGCAGGAGGCGGCGAAGACGGCGCTTTCCCGGACCTGGCCGTCAACTCCGACGACAACGCCATTCACATGAATCCCATGTTGACGGTCTTCGCCAGCATGCAGCTGCCGATGCAGCTTCAGGTTTCGGACTGAGACCCACGGGTCACGTGTCATTTCACGGCGCCCCGCGAGGGACCGATCGAAAGCCTCACATCTGATGGGACTGTTTGACTTCTTCAAGAGGGACAGCGAGATTGTGCCACTGGGCGAGGACGGCCAACCCCTCGATCGCAAGATGGTCAAGCTGCGAAGGACGGTCGCAGACAAGCGCGCTCAGACCTACGACCGCAACGAGGCCATGGACCAATTGGTGGCGATGGGAAACCCCAATGCTGTCGCGGCCTTGTTGCGCCGCTTCGACCTCCAGGTCGATCCATCGATCACCGACCAAGAAGAAAAACAGCGCGCC
>JAPYTK010000137.1 GCA_029941785.1 Polyangiaceae bacterium
GCGCGGGGTTACGCCAATGCGCAGTTGGGCCCCGTCTCCCTGGTTCGCGCGGAATGCGACCCCACGGCGCGGGGCGGTCGCTGCGGAGCTCTCCCACTGCCCCGGCTTCCCCCGGGCCGTTGTGCCAAGGACGCACTCGACTTGCCACGACCGGAGCCAGGGATCGACGACCGATTCTCCTGCCAGCCAGTCCCGAATCGGAGCATCAGCTGCGCCCCTGTCGCGCGCATGCGCATCCCGATACAGCTTGGCCCGCGCACCACCCTCTACGACATGACCTTCGAGGGCTACAAGGCGATCGCGGCCACCGAACTCGCACCATTGACCAAGCTACAACTCGGCGAAGCGTTTTCCAACCAACGCCTCGAGAACGCACGGCAACGCCTCATCCGCGAATATCAGAACCGTGGCTATCACTACGCGTCCATCACGACACGTGTTGAGCAGTCACCGGACCGCACCCGCGCCCGCGCAAGCTTCAGCATCAATGAGGGAATGCCCGTCGTCATCACCGCCTACGAGGTCCGTGGCACGCGTCGAACGGATCCTAAATTGGTGCTGAGTCGTCTCGTTCTGTGCCAGGACCTAAAAAACTGTTCGCGCGAAGGGCGCTACTACCGGCAGAACCTCGTCACGGAAAGTGAGGAGCACATCGCACAGCTCGGCGTGTTTTCGAGCGTCTCGATCAGCCTAGAGAAGCCTGAAATCCCGGAGAGGCGCAAACGCGTCATCATCAACGTCATCGAAGAACGAAGCCAGTATCTCGAGCCACGCATCGGCTTCTCGACCGGTGACGGCGTACGCGCCGCATTCGAGTACGGCCACCGCAACGTCGGAGGCAAAGCCATCGGGCTCACTCTACGACTCGAGTTCAACTACCTGTCCGAGTCGCTCATCCTCGATGACGGCGTGCGCAAAAACTACGAGGCGTTTTCTGTGGCCGAGCGGCTCGAGCGACGCAACAGCATCTCGCTTCGCATCCCCGACATCGGTCTCGGCCCGAAGGTTGCGCTCGTCGTAGACGGCGTCGACGTGAGAGACAACCAACGCGATTTCGGACTGACCCGCGAAGCCTTCTTGCCGTCCATCGACTACCGACCTCATCGCGAGGTCCGGCTCGGACTCGGAGCCTCCGTCGAGGTCAACGACGTCACCTTGTTCGACGAAGGGGGCATTGCGGCAACGATCGCAGCCAATCCGAGCTTGGCCAACTTGCTCCGCGTGCCCGAAGGTCGAACCGTCGCTATCTCACAACGGGTCACGGGTAGCTGGGACCGCCGCGACGACTCCTTCGCGGCGACGAGCGGCACGCTGCTGACAAGCACCATCGAACACGTGACCGCGCTCCCTCTCGACGACCCGGTGCCGGGCAAACAAGAGATCATGAGCGAGTTCCTTCGCCTCAAGGCACGCGCGGCGGGCTACCTGCGGCTGGCAGACAACGGCCTCGCCCTCGCGCTGAGCGTGGCCGGCGGCTACAATCTCCAGCTGCGAAGCGACAGCCAAACCTATCCCGACCGGCTGTTCTTCCTCGGGGGCGTCGGCACCATCCGGGGGTTCTTGCTCGACTCGCTCGTTCCAGAGGATCTCGCTCAAGAGGTACTCGACGCCAAGGTCGACATCGCTTCAGTCGGTGTCCGTGGTGGCAATATTTTCATCAACCCGCGGCTCGAGTTACGGCTCCCCATCACGGACGTGTTTCACCTCGGACTGTTCGGCGACGCGGGCAACCTGTGGCGCTCCGAAGACATGATCGCCTCCCCAAGCCAGTTCTTCCGCTGGCGGTACACGGCTGGCGCAGGCGTTCGGGTCAGCACTCCGATCGGACCGATCGCGCTCGACTACGGCGTGAATTTGATCCGTCGCGAATGGGAGGATTTCGGGGCCTTGCACTTCTCCATCGGCTTGTTCTGAAACCAGGGTCCGAATTCTTGTAACCTGAACAGCAGTACAGTATAGCTATCTGTACAAATGAACCCTACGCAGGGATCTTCACGGGACCCTCGCCAACCGACGAGGGAAGCCCCGAAGAAGCAAATACCTGCGTTAAACGAAGCTGTGTGAACGAAGCTGTGTGAACGAAGATGATTGACGACAAGAAAAAGAACGCCGCCCTCCAACTCGCTATCCAATCTGTCGAAAAGGAATTCGGCAAGGGTTCCATCATGCGACTCAAAGACGGGGAGTCGCTCGTCGATCAAATTCCCTCCATACCGACCGGCTCGCTGAATCTGGACTGGGTACTGGGGATCGGCGGTTATCCGCGCGGCCGCATCATCGAGATCTACGGGCCAGAAGCCGGTGGCAAGACAACGCTCACCCTGCACGCCATCGCCAACGTTCAGAAACAAGGGGGCGTCGCGGCGTTCATCGACGCGGAGCACGCTCTCGACCTAAACTATGCACGCAAACTCGGCGTGAATACGGAGGAGTTACTCATCTCGCAGCCTGACTACGGCGAACAAGCTCTCGAGATCGCCGACATGCTGGTCCGCTCCAACGCCATCGACATGATCGTCATCGACTCGGTCGCCGCCCTCGTACCGAAAGCCGAGCTCGAAGGGGACATGGGTGATACCCACGTCGGTCTGCAGGCACGCCTCATGAGCCAAGCCTTGCGCAAGCTCACCGGAAGCCTCAGCAAGTCCAACTGCACCATGGTCTTCATCAATCAACTGCGAATGAAGATCGGCGTCATGTTCGGCAGCCCTGAGACAACGTCCGGGGGCAACGCCTTGAAGTTTTACTCGTCAGTCCGGCTGCGAATCGGCCGTATCGGCCAAATCAAGGAAGCGGGAGGTGCCGGTCGCGACCCGTCGGTCATCGGAAACCGTACCCGCGTCAAAGTTGTAAAGAACAAAATGGCGCCCCCTTTCCGCGAAGCCGAATTCGACATCATCTACGGCAAGGGGATCTGCCGGCCGGGCGAGATTCTCGACATGGCCGTCTCGAATGGCATCGTCGACAAGAGCGGCTCTTGGTTCTCCTACGGCGAACAACGCATCGGCCAAGGTCGCGAGAAGGTCCGGCACAATCTGGAATCCAACCCCGAGCTGCTCAACGAAATTGAGAACAAGGTTCGCGCGGTATACGGAATGGGCATGCTTGCGGGTACGACGCCTCCAGAGACGGCCGAAACGAAAGCTAGCGATGACGCTAGCAACGACGCCAAAGCAAAAGCAAAAGCAAAAGCAAAAGAAAACGCACCCGCACCCGCGACGATCTCACGCCGGGCCAAAGCCGGCTGAGCAACTCAAGCAAGACCTCTCACTCGCTTGAAGCGTCGCGAGAGTCTGGAGCCGCTAGGAGCGACTCCGAACCAGGGCGCGCCACGATCCCTCTCACCTCGTTGGCGCGCCTTCTCCGTCTGCCGAGATCACCATGCTCCTCACCCTCCGTATTCAAGACTTCGTTCTGATCGACGAAATCGAGTTACGCCTCGAGCCCGGGTACAACGTCGTCACCGGCGAAACGGGTGCCGGAAAGTCCATCCTCGTTAGCGCGCTCAACTTGGTTTTGGGGGGCCGGTCCCGAGCCGATCTGGTGCGGCCCGGCGCACGCGAGGCCATCATCGAGGCCCTCTTCGACATTCACGGAGACGAAGCCCTCGAGACACGCCTCCAAGAAGCAGGCATCGAATGTGGTGGCGAACTGCTCATCCGACGGGTCGTTCAGAAAAACGGTCGCTCCCGCGCCTACATGAACGGTCGGATGTGTACGATCAGCGAACTTAGCGCGCTCGCCCTGTCCCTCGCTGACGTGACCTCGCAGCACGAGAGCGTCGCCCTCAATGATCCGAGTAGGCACATCGACTATCTCGATCGTTACGCTGGCTTGACCAAAGAACGAGAGAGCCTGGCACATGTCGTCGACGAGCTAAACGAAACCCTCCACGCCTTGCGCGCGCTCGCTCAACGCGAACAGAGCCGAGGCGAACGGGAGGACTTCCTACGTTTTCAACTCGACCAAATTGACACCCTCGATCCACAGCCAGGCGAACTGGACGAACTCGAAGGCCAGCGCCAGAGACTGCAGCATGCACGACGCCTCGGCGAGCTCACCGGCGGAGTCTTGCGGACCCTCGACGGACAAGCGTCCTGGTCGGGTGCTTACGGCGGCGACAACGATGACCCGAATGGTGGCCAGGACCCCCTGTGCGACCGCCTCGCTCGACTGAACGCGGATCTCGGTGCGGCTGCTGAGCTCGACAGTTCCCTGTCTCCCGTCGCCGAGGAGCTCGAAGATTGCTGGGCACGGCTTCGCGATGTCGCAAGCGAGCTCGCCGCCTACTCGGGGCAACTCCAATCCGATCCTGATGCGCTCGAACAGGTCCAGGAACGGTTGTTCGCCCTGCAGGATCTCATGAGAAAGCACGGCCCGACGCTCAATGAGGTCCTGTCCGTCCGCGAGCAACTCAGCGAGGAACTCTCGGCCCTCGACCATGGCGACGAGCAAAGACGAGATCTCGACACGAACCGGGAGAAACTCGCAAGAGTAGCCACGGATCGAGCGCGCAAACTGTCTCGAAAGCGGCGCCGCGCAGCCCGAAATCTCGGAAAGGCGATCACGACTCAGTTGCAGAACCTCGGCATGGGCAGCGCGCGCGTGTTGGTCGAGGTGTCGCCGACGCCCACGCACGGTGGGCCGACGTGTCACCGCGCCGAGCCAAGTCTTGTCGTCGACGGCGGTCACCTTGGTCGGCACGGAGTCGACCGGGTCGAGCTGCTCATCGCTCCCAACAAGGGGCTCGATCCGCGACCGCTCGCACGTATCGCCTCGGGCGGCGAACTGGCTCGTGCTCTGCTCGCGGTGAAGCGTGTCCTCGGTGGCTATGAGGGGACCACCGCCCCGGGCGGTGCGAGCAGGACGATTGGTGTGCAGGTCTTTGACGAGGTCGATACAGGGGTAGGCGGCGTCACCGCCGACAAGATTGGCCGTTGCATTGCGGATATCTCCTGCCACCGCCAAGTGCTCTGCATCACGCACCTCGCCGCCATCGCCGCCTCGGCCGAGGCACACTTTGTGGTGAGCAAGTACGATGAGGGCAAGACGACCACGAGCCGAATCGAACGCATCGAGGCCAAACAACGGGTAACCGAAATTGGACGCATGCTCACCGGCGAGACGACGACGCGGGCGAGCCAGAAAGCGGCAGCCGAAATGATCGCCGCAGCATCAAGCGCACGAGACGAGCGGCGGGCGAATCAGGCCGCTGCGGCCGAGTAAATTCCGACACTTCGCCGGTTCGACGGAGACCGACTTCGCCGGAGCAGTCGGACGACGGCTCCACGACGCCGTGCTCAAGCGAACATGCCGGGAAATCGGTCACTGCGACTGAGCGGACCGGGACGCCGAGTCAGCACTTCGCACCCCTTCTTCGTCACCACCAAGGTGTGTTCGAATTGGGCCGAAAGTTCGCCGTCGAGGGTGACAGCCGTCCAGTCGTCGTCAAGTACTTCGACCTCGTGAGTTCCGATGTTGATCATCGGCTCGATCGTAAAGCACATGCCCGCTTTCAACCGCATTCCCGAGCCCGCGCGACCAACGTGCGACACTTGGGGAGGCTCATGAAAGACCCGACCGATCCCGTGGCCAACGAAAGCTCGGACCACGGAACAAGCCTGCGCCTCCGCAAATTCCTGAATCGCCGCCCCGATATCGCCAAGCCTCGCCCCCTCGCGCACTTGGGCGATCCCAAGCTGTAGAGAGTGCCGCGACACCTCCGTCACGTGCTTGGCTTCCGGAGATGGATCGCCCACGTAAAATGTCACGGAAGTGTCTCCGTGGAAGCCGCCAAGAATCGAGGTGACATCCACGTTGATGATGTCACCGGGCTGCAACACGTCTTCAGCCTTCGGAATCCCATGGCAAACGACTTCGTTGATCGATGTGCACACGCTCTTTGGGAAGCCGTGATAATTGAGAGGCGCCGGCCGCGCGCCACGGCGCAAGGTGTCCTCATGCACGAATCGGTTGATCTCCTCGGTGCTCACCCCCGGCCGGATCAGTGCATCGACCCCCGTGAGAGTCTGCACGGCGACCTTGCAAGCTTCGCGCAAAGCGTTCACTTCGCGCAGACTCTTTATCGTTACTTGACTCAATGCTCCTCAGACTCAATTTGAGCAGCGCTTTCGACCGTGGCGGCCGTGCGAATGACCTCGGCCACAGCGCGGGTCGCAGCTGTCAGATGCCAACGCCACTGTGGTCCTTCATTACCAGGAAAACGCCGTAGAAAGCCAATGAACTTACGTCCCCGTAACTCCGTCCCAAGACGCTCCACGATCCCAAATCCGGGCATGCCCCGAAGAACCTGAAGCTCAAAACGACGCTGGCTCGTGTGGGCCGGAATCAGCGGCTGGCCATCCACTTGCATGGTCAGCGTATACCGCGTCTGCACACCGAAGGAGTCAGAGCTCAGCGTCTGGATACTCAAAATAGCCACGATCTCGGCGTCGGGAACCCGCGATGCGAGCAGCGGATGCTCCTCAGGAGTCGAACCATCGAGCGAGAGGCCGACTGCCGCCGGTTCGATACCGTTGTCAAAGAGCGACTTGAACCGACCCTCCCACGGCCGCATCGACGTCGGTTGGACTGCAAGCTGCTGGCCTCCACACGCCAGCATGCAGCAAACAAGAAGGCCGCAAAGCATCGATGCAGAGGCCCGATACGAAATAACAGAAGATCGAATCACCTGCGAATTGAGTCTAGTACAGCGCATGGGAAGTTCGTAGTGACTTGAAGGATCGCCCATTGGGGGTCCGGAGCACGAATGGGACGGCGCCTAGGCGCCGCGAAGTGGCCCCACGCTTGGTATTTCTCTCCTTAGGATGCTAAAAGCCCCGTAATAATTCATCCTTCATGGGGGCTTCCGATGCGTCATTCCTTCCTTGTTCTCTGTCTCGTGGCTGGCTTGGGTTATCCGACTGCCGCCGTAGCAGCACCAACCAAACACAAAACGAAGACCGAGATCGACCCAGCTGTCCCCGCAAAACTCGATGCAAAACTGAGTCTCGCGCCGAGAGGCTTGCGCTTTGGCATGACGCCCAAGCAGGTCGCTAGAGTGTACGAGAAGCTCATCGACCGGGACTATCTGAAGCGGTTCCAGGCGACGGAGCCGGGCATCGAACAGCAACGGCTCGAAGCCGAAGTCGCACAGAAAAAGGCGTTCTTTCGCCGGGGCAAGATCGATTTTGGCGACCTACCCACTGGCCTCGACGGCTCACCGCTTTCTGGCGAGTTCAGCTACGGAAATCGCGAGGCGATGATGCAGATCAAGCGGCGAGGGAAGCAGCGCATGTTGTTCTTCATTCGGGGCAAGTTGTGGAAGCTCTTCGACGTGTACACGCTCGGCCCCAAATCAAGGTGGGGGGCAGACTACAAGACCGCCGTCGCTCGACTCGAGAAGCGCCTCGGAACCGAAGGGCGCGTTCGCGTTGCGGACCCCAGCGCCGGTCTTCGGCACGACGAGGTCGATTGGGCCAGCGGCGGGATCCGACTTCGCGCCATCAACTGGGATAAGTCCTTCGCCATTTCCTATGTCGATCAGCGCACCGAGAATCGGATCGACTCGCTTCGGACAGCCAAAGAAAAAAAGAACGACACGATCGACGACTCTGTTCGAGACGCTCTTCGCTGAGTCGTCGGCTCATGCTTTCACGGCGAGCAACTCGGCCCCTTCGGGCACTCGCCAACCGCAGGTGATCTCGACATCCAGCGCGGGCGCCACTCGCTGAAGAGGTGGCAAAAGAACCTGTTCAATCGCAATCGGGGTGCCTGGACAGCCGCCGTAGGTACCCGCCAGGTGCAACTTCACCCCGTCGTCACTCAGATCGACGAGATAGAGCTTCCCGCCATCGTGTTCGACCATTGGCGACAAGACATCGCAGAGCACATCTCTGACTCGGTCCAGCAATTCGGAGGGCATCGCGGGCGCACCTTAGCAAATTGGCCGAAAATGGCTACCGTCGTCCGGCGCGCTCTCATCCGGCCAAGCTGCTGCAGTCCGCGGCACAACCATCGGATCCGACGGTGTTGCCGTCGTCGCACGTTTCGCCGCCGTCGAGCACTCCGTCCCCGCACTTGGGCACGGTGCAGTCGAGCCGGCACGCAGCTGGCCCATCATGGGCCCGCAAAATCAGACTCTGGTTGAGACCCAGAGGGATCAAACTCGAGTCTCCATCGACCATTTCCCAATCGGTCATGACGACCCCGAAAGTCGGTTGGATGGTGACCTCCCAGTTGCCGGGCAGCGGGAATCCAGTCATGACACCGCCGTCGGTGTTGGACACGAAGAACCAGTCGCCCACGACCGTGGTCGCGGCCGTCTTGTAGAACTCGCCCGTCGCGTCATCCGCCAAGGCGATCGACGATACCGCGGGCAGACCTGTAATCGTAAAGTCCACGGTGGTCGCACCCTGGTTCTGATTGCTACTATCAAAATCGATACCATTGACGATCGTCAAGCTGAGAATCTCGGTGCCCGTGGTCCGATAAAAGAACAGGCGACTGGTGTTGAGCGCCTCGAATCCGGTGTGCGAACTGGCAGAGGAGTATTGGTAAAACACTGCTGGGTCGTCTGGATGCTCGTATGGCGTCACCCCAAGGAGCAGATTCCCTTGCTGGATCTCGAGGGCCGGCTTGTCGATATTGGCCGCGCCGAGATCACATTCCTCGCCCGGCTCGACAATCCCGTCTCCACAAACAGGCAACTTGCACAGCCCAGAACAACCGTCTCCGTTCGTGAGATTTCCGTCATCGCATTCCTCGACACCCTGCCAGAGGAAACCATCGCCGCAACTCGCCGCCACGCAGGTGTTGATGCATGCGTCATTGTTCGACGCGTTGCCGTCGTCGCAAAGCTCGACGCCCTGCCACAAATACCCATCGCCACAACTCGCCGCCAGGCAGCTATTGAGACAAGTATCGGTGTTCAACGCGTTGCCATCGTCACAAGCTTCACCCGCGTCGACAATGCCATCGCCGCAAAAGGGAAATGAGCAGTCGTTGCGGCAGCCGTCGTTGTTGTTGGCGTTTCCGTCGTCGCAATCTTCCATGCCCTGCCAAACGAAGCCGTCGCCGCAACTCGCGAGCGTGCACGTGCCAATGCAAGCGTCATTGTTGAGTTGGTTTCCATCGTCACAGGCTTCCTGCCCCTGCCACAGGAAACCATCGCCGCAGCCAGCGTTGACGCAGGTCGTGAGGCACGCATCAGCGTTTGACGCGTTGCCGTCATCACAGGCCTCGCCGACGTCCACGATTCCATCGCCACACGACGGCAGACTGCAGTTGTTCCGACAAGCATCGTTGTTGTTGTTGTTGCCATCATCACAGGCTTCGACGCCCTGCCAGACAAAGCCATCTCCGCAGCTCGCACTCAGGCAACCATTGAGACAAGAATCGGTATTCGACGTGTTCCCGTCATCGCAGAACTCGCCCGGATCGGTGATGGTGTCCCCGCAGTAGGGCAAGAGGCAGGAGTTACGACATCCATCTAAATTGTTCTTGTTCCCGTCGTCGCACTGCTCGCCGGGATCCGTCAGGCCGTCCCCGCAATACGGCAAGACACAGTTGTTGCGACAGGCATCGTTGTTGCTCTTGTTCCCGTCGTCGCAAGCCTCGCCCGGATCGACAATGCCATCGCCGCAAAAGGGCAAAAGGCAGGTGTTCCGGCAACCGTCCAAGTTGTTGGTGTTCGCGTCGTCGCATTCTTCCCCCGGATCGACCACGCCATCACCACAGTTAGGCAAACTGCAATTGTTCCGGCAACCGTCATTGTTGTTGTCGTTGCCGTCATCACAGGCTTCACCAGGATCGACAATGCCATCACCGCACACGCCGCTCCTGCAGTCGTTATGGCAACCATCTCCTTGTTCCATGTTGGCGTCGTCACACTCTTCGACGCCCTGCCATACGAAGCCATCGCCGCAGCTTGCAGCCAGGCAAGAAGTCAAACAGGCGTCCGTCTCAAAAATATTGGTGTCGTCACATTCCTCCACGCCTTCGTAGACAAAACCGTCTCCGCACTTTGCGCTCAGACAAGTGTTGAGGCAACTGTCGGTACTGGACATGTTGGCGTCGTCGCAGTCTTCCCGAGCGTCGATGATGCCATCGCCACAGCTCGGCCGACTGCAGTTGTTTCGGCAGCCGTCCCCATCGTCCTGGTTGCCGTCGTCGCACGCTTCCACGCCGGCCCACACCACGCCGTCCCCGCAAATCGCAACCCGGCAATTCGCCCGGCAAGCGTCGTTGTCGAAGAAGTTGGCGTCGTCACACTCTTCGCCCTGGTCGAGGATACCGTCCCCGCAGTGGATCAAATCGGGCGCATCCCCGCCTGCTCCGCCGTTGCCCCCAACGCTCGTCGACGCGGAGGGCCCACCAGCACCATTCGCACCGAGGAAGGCGTCCAAGCCGCTTCGTCCACAAGCCCCAAGGAGTGCTGTAACGGCGGCTAAGCCGACAAGAAAGGCATGTGACGGCTTTAGCATGCTCTAAATATACCGGCATATCATGCAAAGTCGAAACGACTTGTCATTTGGCCTGCCGGCCCAACATGCGCCTAGCGCCCTGAGGAAGTTCGCTCAGAGAACCGACACGAGAACGGCAATCGCTACGCCATCACCCAAATCAGGCAAGGCGCGAGCTCCGATCGCGTAGTCCCGATCCTCGATACGTATGGCGCTCTTGGTAACTTCGTCGCCCTTCAGCTTCGACGGCAGCGCGAGATCTCCGATGGCCTTGGCGCTGAAGTCGGGCGTAATCGGTCCGCCATAAGCCTTGTTCCCTTTGAGTAAGAAGACATACAGCAGCGGGTGCCTGTCTCGCTTCCCTTCGGCCTCCTTCTCGGCGTGTTGACGGGCATTGGCTTCCAAGAGTCCCGCATAGCGGCGAAAGGACCAGCCGGTCACGAGGCTGCCCTTGCGGATTCCCCCCTTGTCGATGACCGCCGTGCCGACGACCCACTGAAGATCGCCCCCTTTCTGCACGCCGCGGAGGCCGTGCATGTAGCCTAGCGTCTCCACGAGTCCCTTGGACTGAGTGAGCAACGGCTTCATGCCGGGCAGAGGCTCGATCAACGAGTGCCCCACAGCGAGGTCGGGATCGTTCTCACCGCGCACGACGACGCCCTTGTCGTCCAGGAACACCAAGAACGTAGTCTTCGCAGCGGCGAGTTCATACACCCTACCCCGCACGCCTGTGAGAGCGCGCTTGAGACCCTCCAGATCGGCACCCAAATCGTCGTCTAGATAACGGGGTAACTGTGCTGCCACCTTTGGCAAGCCGACCCGAACTTGCTTGATGTCCCGATCGATCGTGGGCAGTAATCGTTCGAGCGTCGGCCCGGTGAAAGCAGCAGATTCTTTCTGTTTGTCGCGGCAGCCACCAAGCAAGGAAGCGATAATGACGCAACAAAGCAAGCTCGGTGCGAGATGGCGAGCACGGGCTCGGTCGACGATTAAAGAATACCTCTGTTGCATGCGATGCCTCTCATTGTGGGCTGACGAGCAGCACGAAGAGCTGTTGCGATCCCGATGCGGAACGCTTGTTGTGATGCGGCATTTCGACGAGAACGTCAAACCGCTGAAACCGCTCGCTGAGTAGCTTGCCAATCGCGTGGTGCTGACCGTGACGTCGGACGGCTGCACGCTCGCCGAGGGCCCGCTCAGGCTGAATGACCAAGATGGCCGAGAAACCACGGTGGGTGGAGGCAATGGCCGACAAGGCCGACACTCCCTGAATTGTGGCCTCGGAGGGGCCACGCGGACCGCTCGGAAGTCGAACGCGAATCCCGGCATCCTCGCGCTGAGGTTGCCAACCGGCACGGGAGAGAGCGGTCAAGAGACGATCCGTCGCCACCGGAGCACGGCTCACGTCCGCGCGCGCGCGGCGCGTATCGACCAAAACCTGCAAGCACCGTTGCCGCACCTCCGCGGCACGAGCACGGCTGACCGGGGTGGGCAAGGCGCCCAGTTCTGCCACGGCTTGCACGAGCTGAGGACTCGAAGCGAGGTCGGGCTGTCGCAGAAGTCGCGCCGCCACGCAGAGCAAACGAGCCTGCTGGCGCAACTGGGCGCCGAGCGCATGATCGACAACTTCGTTCTTGTCTCCCGATCGCACCTTCAGAGCCAACTTCGACTCGAGGGCGCGCACATCAGCGCGAACGCGCTGCAGCTCCGCTTCATGTTTCCCCAGCTGCGCGGTCAAGCGTCGATCATCGGCCTTGAGCGCAGCACGCCGGGCCTCGGCACGAACGACTCGCGCGGTCACGACGAGCTGTTGGTACGCGACCTCGGCTCGTTCGCCGAGAATCTGTGCAGCCCCGACGGCTCCGGCGCCCATCGCCTCGCGAGCTCTATCCCGTCGTTTTTCTGCAAGCAAGAAAGCCCGCGGTGCGCTCAACTTCGCCGTGGCGACAGCTTTCGACTCCCGAATGCGGTCCAGATTCGTGACGACATCTGGAACGGGGAGCGGCGCACAACCCGCCGACATGGCGAGCAGCGTGGCGCCGATGGTCATGCGCCATCTCACTTGGCGCCCTCGGACGGCGGCAACACGAGGGTCTTCTTGGACCCCGCGATGGCTGCGCGGAGTCGCCCCCGACGGGCGTGAAGCGCCGCGACCAAAGCACGGCGGCGGGACATCGACGTCTCCTTGACGCGAACGCGCTTGGCGAATTTCTTGTTGTGCCTCTCCACCCGGACAGCTCGCAACAGTCGCTGAGCCAACAGCGCCCAATCTCCGGCCAGCATGTCGAGGAGCAGGGCATGACGACGGTCGCCGGCGTCGCGAGCCGAACGAGCGCGCTGGCCGGTCCGTACCCCGTTGTCGAGCAAACGGCCGACGAGGGAGCGCCCTCCCTCAAACGCGCCCATCTCACGCCACAACTTCAATAACTCGCGCTTCACCTCCGTTGGGGGCAGCTCGGACGGATGAACAGGCTTCGTCGCGCTTGACAGCTGCCCGTGGGGAGTCGCCCTGGCCACAGAAATCGCGCCGCCGGTGAGAGCCCACGCCATCGCGCAAACCAAAAGGAGTGGTTTTGCCTTCATGAGGATACGAAGTCATTAACGCAGCCGCCGCGGCGGTGCCAAGGGTCGCTTGCAGGAAGACTCCGCAACCGCCATCACCCGGCTCCTCAAGATAATTTCCCAAGTTTGCCTACATTTGGTTACAATGTAGTTTATGGGGGCCCACCTGGCCTCATTCTCGCGCGAAGGACCTGACCGTTATGAGCCAATCGAACAAGTTTGATCTCCACTTCACGGACGACGGCGTCATCGGTGCGATCGGCGAGACCGCGGCGCTCGATCCGTGGGGCGGCGAGGGCGTAGACGGCGACGGCTGGCCCCCCGACGATGCCAAGCTGCCCTTGGAGGGTGACATCGTCGGGGGGCACTACCGGCTCGTCTCTCGCCTCGGCGAAGGCATGTTTGGCCGGGTCTACGTCGCGGAGCGAACGGATATCCCCGAACACCAGGTAGCCCTCAAGGTCATGACGCGGGTCGTCTACGCCGGCCGCGACGTGGAACGCGAGCTCGTGATGCTCGCTGCCGCCAGTCATCCGCACATTGTCCAGCTCAAGGACCACGGCATGACCGACGACTACGTATGGCTCAGCATGCCGCTCTACGAAGGGGAAACCCTCGCTCAGCGGATTGAACGCGGGCCGCTCAGCCTGCGAGAGGCGTACGAGATTTTCCTGCCCATCGCACGGGGATTACACGCACTTCACGAGCGAGGACTGCGGCATCAAGACATCAAGCCCGAGAACATTTTTCTCGCGAAGTTCGGACGTCATGTCCACCCCGTGCTCCTCGATTTGGGTGTAGCCGTCGAACGCTCCGCCTCCTTCGTGGCCGGTACGGTCCTGTACGCCGCACCGGAGCAAGTCGCCGCTCTCGCTGGCGTACCTAAGCGCGAGCAGCTGGACGAGAAGATCGACACGTATTGTCTTGCCACCACTTTGCTCCGTTCGCTGATCGGCGCGAAGCTCTTTGGAAGCGACGACGTCGACACACCATTCGCCCTCGCCGAGACCTTCACGCGGCGGCAAGATCGACCGCTCGGGACTCATGCCCTTCCTGACCTAACCGGCGCCCCTCGTGCAGCACTTATCGAAGCGTTCGGCCGATGGCTGGCCTATGATCCAGACGAACGGCCGAACGCTGCCGTCATGGCCGCCCAGCTCGACGTGCTGCTCGACGAAGAACGTGAAGCCGCCGCCATCATCGAGGCTGGCATCGCGCGGCAAAAGACCTCGCTCCATCGCGTGCGCCTCGCGCTCGCCGGCATGGCACTTCTCGGCGCAGGAGCCGTCTTGTACGGCTTCTCAAAACGGGAAACACTCCGCCTAGCGAGCGAACTCGATCAGGTGCGCGCGGAAGGCAAAGTCTCGTTCAAGAAGCTCGATACCTGTGTCGCCTCGCACGCCATATTCGAACGATCCGCTGCCACGTGCGAAAACGCACGGCACGAAGACGAATCGGCCTTTCACAGCACATTGAGGCAAGTCACCACCACGGGAAACGAGGCAAAAGCCACCTTGGCCCGCCGGCTCGCCAATACCCGAGAACAGGTGCGAAGCTGCGAAACGGCGGGCGAACAAGCCACGAGCGACTTCAAGGTAGAAAAGGACACGTGGACATCCGACCGGGCCGCCTTGGTCACCAGCTGGGAGCTTCGTGAGAACCAATGGGTCGGTGAACGGGACAAGCTGAGCGGGGAGCTCGCGGAAAAGACGCGGGAGGTCAACGTCGCCAAGAGCGCCACCGCAACCGCGCGAAAAGAAAAAGCCGCATTGTCGATGCGAGTCGACCGCCACCGCACGGTGCACGATGAGTGCCGCGAAGACCTGGCGAGCTGCATTCAAGATCGGGATACCTGCATGAACCAAGCGCCGCCCGCATTGCCCGCTCCGGCGCCGGCGCCCCCCATCGCGAAGCCTCAACCGCCCAAGGACTCACCTACCCCAGACGCCGTGCCTGCGCCCAAGCCCGCTCCCAAACCGGACGACGCACCAGCTGCAGCTGCCGGCACAGCCGCCGCGCCGAGCGAGTGACAATGAGGTCGCTGCTTTCGCGTGTCGGCGTGTTGTCTGATAGTCTCCAAGGGACACTATGGT
>JAPYTK010000138.1 GCA_029941785.1 Polyangiaceae bacterium
AAGTTTCCCATCGCGGTGTGACGAGCCCATGACGTTTCGTATCGTTGTTGCAGCCGACGAAGAGGGGGGGATCGGCAAAGCGGGTGATCTTCCTTGGAAGCTGCCAGGAGACATGGCGTTCTTCAAACGGCTCACTTCAGAGACGGAAGACCCAAGCAAACGACACGCCGTCATCATGGGACGCAAGACCTGGGACAGCATCCCGCCCCGCTTTCGACCCCTTCGACATCGCCTCAATACGGTCCTGAGCCGAAGCACGGCGCTCAGCCTTCCCGAGCACGTGTTGCTCGCGCGCGATCTCGACGACGCCCTTGCACAAGTCGCAGCTCAGGACGAGTCTATCGAAAGCGTCTTCGTGATCGGGGGAGGCCAGATCTACAGCCACGCGCTGGACCACCAGGCTTGCGAGACCGTTCACCTCACGCGCGTAGAAGGTTGCTTCGAGTGCGACACCTTCTTGCCTCCCCTCGGCGAACGCTTTGTGTGCGAAAGCTCGTCGCCGCGGCAAGAAGACAATAATATGGGTTATGTGTTCGAAACGTGGAAACGGGTGAGACACGAATGAAGTCTGCACTCCTCAGCACCGCGGTGGTTCTCAGCGCCGCCGCTCTCACCATCAACTGTGGTGAAGACGAGACGCAAAGGACGTCCGTTTCGACCGTCAGCACGAGCTCGATCACGGGGGGAGCAGCAGGACACGGAGGCGCGGGCGGCAACAGCCAGCAGAGCAGCTCCAGCATGGGCGGCGCCGGCGGAACCACGGATCCTGCTAGCGGCGTGGTTGTCGTGGCCGGAACGAACCAGGGTGTCGATGTGCTCTACGTGCTCGATCGAGACGGGGGAGAGACGCTATCGAACGAACCGCAGAAGACAGCAGGGATCGTTTACGACGGCAGGGCCGATAGCTGGCTGATGTTCGTCACCGAGGATCTGCCGGTTCCGCCAGGGACGAAGGGAACACTCTTCGCCAAACGATTCAATCCCGAATTTAACGTGTGGCAACTGCTCGAAACCGTCGATCCCGTCGAGCTGCCTCGCCACCCTCGAGACATCATCGTTTTTGGTGAGTCTCTGCTCTATCTGGCGGAGCGCAACACCCCACCCGGCACCGATTTGGTCGCGTTTCGCGTCGGAGATCCCACCCATATCGAGAGCTTCTTTCCCGAAACGATCGATGTGTCCGCGACCGCACCGAGCGACACCATCCTCGGCCTGACCGGCAGCGCGGTAGGGGCCATCAAGGGCGGAACGGCACACGTGGTTATCGGGCGCGATCTGGGCGGTGGAAACTGCCAGCTCATGTTGCATCGGCACACCGTGACCGGCGCGACGGCGACCGCGCTCGGCTCTCCCCTCCCGGTCGGACCCAGCTACGACTGCGCCGGCCGACCCGCATGGGCAGCGGACGATAAGTCGGCCACCTTGCTCATTGCGATCCCACCGCCCAGTGGCGGCAGCGACGGCCTGCTCCTACGCATTCAACCCAAGACTCTCTCCATCGACCAACAGATCCCGCTATCCTTTTCGGCCAACGCCGCGCCGCAGACCTTCGCGAGCATGACGCTCGACACATGCAACCAAGTGGCCCTCCTCACGAGTCACAACGGCAGCGCGTTGCACGGTGTTTGGGCCGTGCCCCTCGACGACCGAGGTCAAGCCGCCTGGCTCGCCACGGCCCAACCACTCAATCAAGTGAGCTACGACGCGAGCCATCACTGGGCACTGCTCGCCAACGGCGAAGCCACAAATTTCGGCATTGGAGCGCATCTTCTCAAAGGCAACTGTCTGGCCCCTTTGTTCGGCGTGGTCACGCCCGCGCAGTGGACCGCGCCGGTCTTCCTATCGCCTCACACCACGATCTCCCCGCAGAAGCTTCCATTCAGCTGCCCCCCAGGTTGCACGCTCTGACCGTCGGGGCGTAGGTCAGGGAGGCGGAGGCAAGGACTGAATCCACGCGCCAACCGCGGCCATACCGACGGCGTCGACGACATCGCTACCGATGGGAGGCATTTGGTCCACGTTCTTCATCTCGTCGCTGCCACGCTCACCCATACGATGGTGAACGCAGCTCTGTTGGAGATCTCCACCATTCACCCTCCACAAACACTCAGGGTTCTTGACGAAAAACTCGGTCGCTTGGTTGACGACCGTCGTGTACGTACCCGTTTGAGTCACCAAGGTATCCGTCGTCTTGACGAAGGTGTTCATGAACGGAAAAAGCAAACCGTTGGCCGAATCGTTGTGGCAATTACCGCAATTGGCGTGCAGGTAACCGAGGGCCGCTTTCTCGACGGAATTGCCCGGGATCTGAAAGCCAGCGGGAGCCGGCTGGGTCAAGGCTCCGCTCGCGCTCAAGGAAGCCATCGTCAAGCCAGGCCCCGCGTGGCTCAGCTGCAAGGCGGAGAAGCCGAGATAGCGTGACGGCAAGCCCCCACCTGACGGATACGGCCCATGGCAGCGATGACACGCGTCGACATCGGGAATGTCGTGCTCGGTGCCCCGTACATCTTCGACGCCGTTCGGCACGTGATCCGCTTCGCTCTCGTCGTCGCGCCACTGATAGGCCGCGAAGAGGTAGTCCGCAGCGCCCTCACCAAAACGGTGGATCATTCTCGTTTCGAGTCGTTTGCCGTCGAGACGAAATTCCTTGAAGGCTCGCGTGCCAACAGGAAAGTCGAGCAGGTCCATGTCGCTGGAGTCGATCGGCTCGCACTCCGGCAAGTAGATCCACCGCGTCTTGTCCGCAGCGTCCGACCAAAGGGGATAAGTCGGCGAAAACATCGCCACGACCGGAGCGAGCGTCTTGTTTGCAATATCGGAGTACAAGCCCGTTTGCGACAGCGTCCCCGGAGCCGTCACGGAAACCGCCAAGCTGTTACGACACGGAGCTCCGCCCGCTCCGCCCGCGCCGCCCGCTCCGCCTTGCCCGGCTACGCCGCCTTGCCCGGCTACGCCGCCTTGTCCGGCTACGCCACCCTGTCCAGCAGCAGCCGACGTCGCGCCGCCACCGCTCGTCGTGACCACGCTCGAGCCGCTCGGTCCGTCATCGGAGCAAGCAGGAAAGAGTGCTAGAAGTGCACCGAGGCACCAAGAGTGGCGAGCGCCTGAAACTTCCATCGGTTCTTATAGTCTTCCGTATATGCCGTGACCCTGCCATTGGCATCGGTCTGAACGTCGTAAATGCTCGACCGCTCTTCGCGCGTGTTGGGCGAACCTGGATCGACACTGCCGCGCAAGGTGAGCGGTATGCGGACCCCGACCACGTCGCCTGGGATGGGGAGGTTGAACTCCATGCCGAGGCCAAAAGTGACGACCGTGTAGCTCTCCAGATCGGCCACGACGCCGAAGTTTGCGCCGCCGCCGCCCATCGCTGGCGTCACCGCGATCTCCGAATCGCCCGGAAGAACGAATTCGGGCCCAACGAACAACACTGGAGTCACGATTTCGCCCGGGATCGCTCCCTTGATCAGCAAGGGAATGTGCAGCGCGCTGTTGCTGATCTCGACGTCGTGACTCGACGAAGTGAGCGTGGAGCTGTTCGTCACGGTAAAATCAGCCGATCCCTTGTGACTCGCGCTGTACACGTCGAGCTCGATGCCGACGTAATCGATGAAGCGGATATCGATGAAGCCGCCCACGCCGGTCATCAAGCCAGCAAAGCCGGGATACTCCGGCGTGGCCGCCTGACCCTGAATCGTCTGGTCGTCGGGCTTGTCGAGAAAGTTCCCGCCCGCTTGGCCGATGAAGCCAACGCCAAAGGTGACGAACTCGAGCGCATGAGCGGTCGAGGGGCACAGCAGGGCCGCGGACGCGGCAGCAGCGAAAAGAATAGGGCGAAACTTCGAAGTCATCGTGATCCTCCTGCCCGACCTCGGGCGAGCGTATCGTACTGGTTATGGTAGCCCTGCGGCAAGCACTGGACATGTTCGCTCGAGGCCAAGAGCCCGGCGGACGACCCTCAGCTAGGAGCCGATCACGCCAATACCGTCGTAGGTGAAGCCTTGTTCGCGGAGCCCGTAGCCGCTCCAGATGTTCCGACCATCAAGCAACAAGGGCCTGTTCATCAGCTGTTTCAGGCGAGAAAAATCTGGATTTTGGTATTGCCGCCACTCTGTCACGAGGACGAGAGCGTCTGCATCCCTCGCCGCCTCATAAGCATCGTCGAACAGGGCCACCCGATCCTGATAGATCGCTCGAACGTTCTCCATCGCCTCCGGATCATGGGCTCGAACCTCGGCCCCTTCGGCCAACAGCACCTCGATGAGCTGAAGCGCAGGCCCTTCGCGCACATCATCCGTTCGCGGCTTGAAAGCCAAACCCCAGATGCAGATGCGTTTGCCTCTCAGGTCGTCGACGAAGTGATTTCGCTTCAGCTTGCGGGCCAGCACGCCTTTTTGACGCGCGTTGACCCGATCGGTCGCCGAGGCAAGCTCGAGTTCGAGCCCCTGCTCTTGCGCAACGTACACCAATGCCTTGATATCCTTCGGAAAACAGCTTCCTCCGTAACCGGGGCCCGCGTAGAGAAATTTTGCGCCGATCCGCTTGTCGGTCCCCACTCCGCGGCGCACGTCGTGGGCATCCGCCCCCACTTTTTCACACAAGCTCGCCACCTCGTTCATGAAGGAAATGCGCATCGCGAGCATCGTGTTGGCGACGTACTTCGTCAGCTCCGCACTCGCCGGCCCCATCCAGATGATCCGATCTTGGTGAAGCGTCACCGGATGGTAGAGGCGCTTCATGACGTCGCGCGCAAAAGCGTCGTCGTCGTCCGCCCCCACGACGATGCGGTCGGGCGTCATGAAGTCGCTTATCGCGTCGCCCTCCTTGAGAAACTCGGGATTGGACACCACGTGGATACGATGAGCCGACTCCGCGGTGATCCGACGGACGCGGGCGTTGGTGCCCACCGGCACCGTGCTCTTGAGCACCAGCACCACCTCGCTCGCCGCATGTTCGGCGACCATCTCCGCGACCTTGTCCACCGCCCGCAGATCGGCTCCACCGTCAGCGCGAGGCGGAGTTCCGACGGCCACGAAAACCACTTGTGCATCGGCGATGGCGTTCGCGACATCGCTTGTGAAACCCAGACGATTCGCCTCGACGTTCTTTGCGATCATGGCCTCAAGGCCGGGCTCGTAGATGGGGACCTTTCCATCCTTCAACGAGGCTATTTTCTCTTCGTTGATATCCGCGCACACCACGTCGTTTCCCGTCTCGGCAAAACACGCGCCGCTGACGAGGCCCACGTACCCGCTGCCCACCATGCAAATCTTCATCGCGACCCTTGTTTACGCTGTTCGGCGTGGTCGCGCGAGAAGATCTCGCGCCACGGATAACCCGCGGCTCTTAGTCGGAGGTACCAAACCGCTTGGCGACAGCGGCAATATCCACGCCGGTCGCCGCCCGCAGCTTCTCCGAGGCCGCGATGGCGCGCTCGGCGAAGTCTCCCGAACCGCCAGACGAATCGAGCACGGTCCACTCCTTGATCACCATCGGGGTCTTCGCTCCGGCGATCGATTCGAGCATCGGCATGAGCTGCTGAAGAACCATCAGCTCCCGCGCCCGGCCGCCCGCCGACTTGTATTCCTCCACGAGCATACCCAGCGCTTCGGCTTCGGCGCGACCCCGCTCGACGATCTGCGCTGCATCCGCCCGGGCTTCTTGCTCAAGCTTTTTCCGCTCGGCCTCCCAGGGTTGCACCACGTCGGCGTCGAGCTGTTTCTCGACCTGAATCACGCGCTCGCCTTGCCGGATCACGTCTTCCTCGATCTTGGCGAGCATGGCCATAACCTCACCGCGCGCCTCGGCGATCTGTTTTTCGCGCCCTGTTTCCGCGTCCGCGATCCGCTTCTCCGTTTCCTTGCGCGCGATCGCCAAGTTGGCCTTGATGTCGGCCAGCTCGCTCTGGCACCAGTTTCCTGCCTTCTGGATCGCCGCTTCGCTGGTCGCGTTCGCTTCTGCCACTCGCGCATCGCGCCTCACGCTCGCCCCCCGAATGCGGCCGATGGAGTTGAGGTAATTGGCGTCATCGGTGACGTTTTGGATCTTCAACGTGTCGAGCACCAAGCCCATGCGAACGAAATCGTGCTCCGCTTCGGCGAGCAACTGGTTCGCAAACGCAATCTTGTCCTCGTTGACCTGCTCGGGCGTCAGCTGAGCGAGCACACCTCGCACATTACCTTCGAGCGTCTCACGGGCCACCTGGGCGATCTCCGACAAGGAGCGCCCGAGAAAACGCTCGACCGCGTTGTGAAGTCGCGGCTCCTCGCCGGGCAACTTCACGTGGGCCACGCCTTGCACGTTCAGCGGGATCCCGCCCTTGGAGAACGCGTGGCGCACCTCGATGTCCACCGGCACGTTGGACAAGTCCATCCAGTGCACCGTCTCGAGCAAGGGGATGCGGGTCGCCCTCCCACCGCGCACCGCGCGGAACCCCACGACGCTACCATCACGCGTCCTCCGGCGACGACCCGCGAGCACCAGCACCTGGTTGGGTGAGGCAACGAAGATCAGGTTCTTCAGCGTGTAGACGATCATGGTCACGACGACGATCGCCACCAAGCCGACGATGAGTAGGATCGTGCTCATGCCGCACCTCCTCGGGTGTTCGCTGCCGCGTGAGCCGCACCGAGCAGTTGATCGAGGTCAAGACCGAGGGCGGCGGCCGTCTCGCGGAGAACCGCCGACACCGCCGCCGGATAACTCGCCAGCACGGTGACGTAGGCTTTCTCATCCCCCGCAACGAGCTTGATCTGCTCGACGCTGCTTGCGGCCACGCGACTACTGGCCGCCGCCGCAAGACGCTTGAGCTGCTGCAAAGCGTAAACCTCACGGGCCGCGGGACCTGCGGCCGTCCACTGCTCGGCCACGAGCTTAAGCGCTTCGGCTGAGGCTTTACCGTTCTCCACCGTCGGCGCCACTTCCCCGCGCGCGCGAAGTTCCCGCGCCATACGGTCGGCAGCCGCAGGCAGAACGACATCGCAGTGAAGGCGCAGCTTCTCGAGTTCGGCGCGCCGCTCCTGCATTTTTTGCTCGGCGATGACCCGCGCCGTCTCGACCGCCATCGCCGCGTGGTTTTCCACTTGCTTGGCGCGCGCGTCGAGCTCGGCCAGCTCGGTTCCGGCGTTGTTCCGTGCTCTGATGACCTTGGTCTCCGCTTCCTTTGTGGCGCTTTCGGCCCTATTGCGGGCCTCCGCTTCCGCTTCAGCGACCGCCTGGTTCGCTGCGTTCTCCGCGTTCTCCGCATCGCGTAACATCTCGGCGATGCGCGCACGGCCGAGGTTGGCGAGGTAGTCCTGATCATCGGCCACGTGCTGTACCTTGAGCACGTCGAGCTCCAGACCGAGCTTGTCGAAATCGTCCTTCGCGTTCTCCATCAGGTACTCGGCGAACTTCAAGCGGTCCTCGTTGACCTCCTCGGGCGTAAGCTGCGAGACCACCTCGCGAAGAACGCCCTCGAGCGTCTGCTGCGCGGCGAGCGAGATCTGCGAGGGATGATAACCGAGGAACCGCTCGACGGCGTTACGAAGCGCCACCGGGTTGCTCGCGAGCTTCACGTTGGCGATAGCTCGCACCGTGAGGGGAATGCCGCCACGCGAATACGCATTTTGCGACAGCACCTCGACCGGAAACAAGCGCATGTCCATGCGCTTTACCGTTTCGACGAAGGGTCGGCGCACCCCCATGCCACCATGAATCGTGGTGTAGTTCGCCACCGATCCATCGCGCAGAACCTCTTTGCGACCGCTGAACACGAGAATTTCGTGAGGGCCGCAAATGAACAAGAACTTCTTGATCACGGCGACGAGGACGATAAACACGATCACGAGGCCGCCCGCCGCGATCATCACCGCGAGCAGTTCCTCCGGATCGACACCCGTGCTGCCCTTCCTCCGACGCGCCGCGCTCGCCAAAGCAAAAACCCACTCGCCGCCCATAACCCCAAGATTCGACATGACTTGCGACCTTAACTTGATTTTGCCAGCTCGTCCGCAGGGAAATGGCGCGCAGCATCGGGTTCGGTGGTGCTCAGCCCTCTTGCAGCTCGTCGGGCGCGCGCGACACCGTCGCCATATCGCCCTCCATCATCTCGATGATGACCCGCTCTCCTCGCTCGATGCGCAGCTTGTCCGTCCGGGCCCGCACGTCGACGCTCTGACCTCGTAGCTCGATGCGGATCTGGCCGATCTCTCCCTCCTCGCAGGGGACGAGCACGCGACCTATCTGGCCCACCGCGGTGTCGGTGCTCGCCGCATGCGCGCTCGCGGTGCGACGAAGGGCCCGAAAGGTAAGGGCCGCACTCAAGCCGGAGACGATCCCCATGGTAATCGCGGTGACCAAGGTCGGGGTCGAGCCCGTCTCGGTGAAAAAGCTGAGCAGGGTCCCGGTCATGCCAAAACCCAGCGACGCGAAGATCCAAAAACGCGTGGACAGAAACAAGGCCACAAGACCGCCAAAACCCATGGCGTCATGACCGGGGTCGTCATGGCCGGCAGCGTCGTGATCGGCCGAGTCGAGCGCCGCGGCGCCCGGGTGATGATCGAGATCAGCTACCGATTCGAGCTCGAACTCCCCGTGATCGGCATCGAACTCGCCGTGACCGGCGTCAAAGTTGCCATGGTCACCGAAGTGAAAGTCCTTGTCGGCGCCGAGATCGCCCTCAGCCTCCAGCTCCTTGGAGCCCATCACGGCCTGAACGCCGAGGATCCCCAAGCCCACGATCATCGCGAAGACGTATGTGAGCACCATCACGGACCATGTTACTACAGGTCCGCCCATGCCGGAGCTTCCCGAAGTCGAAACCGTACGGCGCGAGCTCGACGCGTGGCTTCCCGGCAGGAGGATCACGCGCGCGGTGCGAGTCGACGCACCTCGCGGGCCCAAATACGCCAGGCTGCAGCGAGCCTCCGGGCAGCGCATCGAGGGAGTCGATCGCCGGGGCAAGTTTCTCCTGCTGCCGCTCAGCGGCGGGGACGAGCTGATCGTGCACCTGGGAATGACCGGCGTCATCAGCGATCGCGATCCAGGCGAGCACGTGCGCGCCAAGTTGATGCTGAGTGGGCGCTCGCGACGACAGCTTTACTTTCAGGACGTGCGTCGTTTCGGTCGCTTTTTGGTCGTGAAGGCCGGCGTCTACGATGGCCTACCCACCCTGGCCGCGATGGGTCCCGAGCCGCTCGATCCCAGCTTCAACCCCGCGATGCTCCACGTCGGGCTGCAGCGCAGCGGGGCCCCGATCAAGAGCTGCTTGCTAAGCCAAAAACCGGTTGCGGGCCTCGGCAACATCTACATCGACGAGGCGCTGTGGCGCGCCCGGATCCATCCTCGTACCGCGGCGAGGCGCATCAGCAAGATCAAGACGGCGCGCCTCCACGAGGCGATCGTGAGCGTGCTCCGCCAGAGCCTCGAGGCAAGCGGCACGACGCTCAGCGACTACCGACGGGTGGACGGCGAGGAGGGCGAATTCGCCGAGCAGCTCGACGCCTACGGCCGGGCGGGCCTGCCATGCAGGCGTTGCGATCACCCGCTTTCACACGACACCATCGGTCAGCGAAGCACCTGCTTCTGCGGCCGCTGCCAACGCTGACGCTCACGACAGCGCGCGGCTCAAGGCGTGAGCTGCTTGAGCAAGCGCGGGTGGATCACGCCCATGCCACGAAGAACATAGGAAGGTGGGCCGGCTTCAGTCCAAACAGCCATCACGGCACCACCCCTCGTCACCGCCAGCCGAAGGTGTTCCCTTCCAATTTTCTTGCTACTCGTATTGACCTCCGCGATGCTTCCGATCGGCTTGCCGTCCGCCGCAAACACATCGAGGCGTACGGCACCAAACGTCCCCAAGGGCTGCCAAAGCATGAGAATGCGCCCGTCGCTGGCGGTCACGAGATCACCCAAGTTCGCAGCCTTGGATGAACTCGGCGCAAGGTCGAAGGGCGTCGGTGACTTGACGATCCCCTCGTAGAGCTTGCCACCAATCCCTTGGTCGACATGGGAATAGCCCACGAGAAATCCGTCGACCTGATGCCCAGATCCCACAATTCGATCCGGACTCATCGTGTTCGTCGGTCCCAGAGCGGCGACGATGAACGGCTGGCTCATTTCCGTGCCGGTGGTCGACCATGCCCGCCCGTAAATATTCTTCTCGGAGAAATCGTACCAAACCGCGACCACGTTCTCCCCCGCGCGCATGAGCTCAGGTCTGGAATACACGTTCGAATCGACCTCACCAAATGCGACGGTTTCAGCGATAAATCCCGTTCCCAAACTGTTCAAACAGCGAAGCGCATTGCTGGCCACCTTCGCCTCCTCCGGAAGCTCCTTCCAGAGGATACAGAAACTGCCGTCGCTCACGGAAGCAACCGCCACCCGCGATGGAGTGACCGCGACCGTCTTGTCGCCCACCGGCTGATCGTTCTTCCCCACGACTTTACCCTGCGTATCGATCGGATGCATCCGGATCCCGCCGTCCATGCTCGACCAGGCGACAAGGATCCGTCCATCAGCGTTGACCGCCGTGCCGAACCTGGAAGAGCCCGCGGTCGTCGACAGCGAGGTGGTCGGCAGCTCCTGTTTCCCGGAGAGCGCGTAGCCGCGATACTCTACGAAGGCCGTGCTCTCATCCACCTGGATTGTGTTGGGGAAGGTGGAAAAACTCTCGTTCACAACGACAAAACGGTCTCGCTCTTCCAACGGCTGGGCAACCACAGCAAACGCCGGGAGTCGACTCTGTGGATACTTCCCTTTTTCGGCAATCACGAAGGGGGTCACCTCGCACGTGCTCGAGCAAGCGTCGCCCTCCTCCAGGTTGCCGTCGTCGCAGGCCTCGCCCGCCGCGACGTTGTGCTTGCCGTCCCCACACTTGGAGTTCGTGCAATCCGAGTTGCAGTTCGCGCTCTCGCCACCGCCGTCGCACTGCTCGTCGTCGGTGTCGACGATATCGTTTCCGCACAGGGACGCCGCGTCGCCGCCGCCGCCGTCACCGCCGCCGTCACCGCCCGCGCCGCTGCTCGCGGTCGAACTCCCGCTGCCGGCCGTCGACGTTTCGTCGCTCGAGCACGCTGCGATACACGCGAACACCGCGAGACACACGCTCGCTCTTTGAAGAAGTTTTGTGAGCATGGCGAAAAAAATACCCCAGGCACATGCAGATCACGACCGCCAAGGTCCGCTCGAGCCGGAGCCGCTCAGTGGCCGAGCTTCTCGAGATACAGCGCCCGGAGCGCGTCGCGCTTCTCCTTCAGATTGTCCGGCGTGTAATCGTCCGTCCCGATCTCGGGCAACACCTCGATTGCGATCACCCCCGGGTTGGGGATGTGCGTCCCCACCGGCTGAACCCCGTGCGCCCCACGGATCACCACCGGCACGATGGGCGCGCCGCTCGCCTCGGCGAGATGAAAGACGCCCATCTTGAAGGGGCCGAGCTCACCCGTCGTCGAGCGCGTACCCTCCGGAGCCAAGATCACGCTCTCGCGACGCTCGTCGAGTCGCTTCGCGGCGCCGTGGATCGAACTGCGCGCCTTGTCTCGATCGCTGCGGTCCACGAATATGAAATCAAAGGCAAAAAAGGCGAGCCCGAAAAACGGAATGAAGAACATCTCCCTCTTCACCAGCACCGTCCCGTAGGGGGGCATCAGCACGCCGAAGATGAACAGCTCGATCTGACTGCAGTGGTTGAGCACCACGATGCGGGCCTTTCGCTCGGCCAAACGCTCGAGCCCCTCGATCTTCAGCTCGACGCCGATGACCCACAACACGATACGGCTGGCGACCCGGGTCATCTTGGGAAACCAACTCCCAACACCGATGCGAAAGGTCAGGAGGGACAAGGTGCTCGCGACCGTCAAGATGACGCCCAGGATGCTCCAGCAGATCAGCAACAGGACCACGCCACGAAGCAAACGCCACGCCCCGCGCGGTGCGTCCTCGCGTGCCCCGTAGCTGCCGTCCGTCACGCCGGGCAGTGTAGCAAGGTACGGCCCACCACACGACGGCCAACGCCTCAGACAACGGCAAGCTCCTTGCACGCCTCGGGCTTTTGATTTATCCGAGGCTCCCGTGCAAATCACGCCGACCGCCATCCCCGACCTTCTCCTCATCGAGCCAGCCATCCACCGCGATGAGCGGGGATTTTTCCTCGAGAGCTTCCGCGCTTCCGCCCTCGCCGAGGCGGGCATCAATCTCCCCTTCGTTCAGGACAACCACGCCCAATCGCTAAAGAACACCCTGCGCGGTCTGCACTATCAAACCACGCCCGGCCAAGCCAAGCTCCTGCGGTGCACTCGCGGCGCGATCTGGGACGTCGCGGTCGATATCCGGCCAGGCTCCAGCACCTTCGGTCAATGGGTCGGGATCGAGCTCGACGCGGAGCGGTATCAGATGCTCTACATTCCGGTGGGGTTTGCACACGGCTACGCGGCGCTGAGCGACGTGGTCGAGGTCCAATACAAGTGCAGCAACTACTACGACGGCAAGACCGAGGCCGGCATTGCCTACGACGATCCAGACATCGCCATCCCGTGGCCGGTCGACACGCCGATCGTCTCCGAACGCGACCGGAACAACCCGCGCCTACGCGACGTGTTCCCCGAAGCTGGCAGCTGAGATTGGCCGCTAAGGCCGTGAGCCGCTACGGCTCGTAGCCGAGGTTTGGACGGAGCCAACGCTCCACCTCGCTGAGCGCCATGTTCTTCCGTTTGCTGTACGACAGCAGCTGCGCGCGTGAGACGCGACCCAGGTTGAAATAACGCGCCTCGGGATGCCCGAAGCACAAACCGCTCACGCTCGCCGCCGGGGTCATCGCGCAGCTCTCCGTGAGTCCGACGCCCACCTCGCTCGGATCGAGCAGGGCGAAAAGTGCGCGCTTCTCGGAGTGGTCGGGACAGGCGGGGTAACCGAAGGCCGGTCGGATCCCCCGGTAGTCCTCCGCGATGAGCTCTTGTTTGCTGAGGGAATCATCCTCGTAGCCCCACTCGTGACGAATGCGCTCGTGCAGCCACTCGGCGCCCGCCTCAGCCAAGCGATCCGCCAGAGCCTTGACCATGATCGAATGGTAGTCGTCGTGCTCAGCTTCGTATTTGCGGCACAAGGCGTCGGCGCCGATCCCGGCCGTCACGGTAAAGGCCGCCACGTGATCGGCCACCGGGGCCTCCCGGGGCGCGACGAAATCGGCCAAGGACAGGCACGGCTTGTTCGGCCCCTTGTCCTGCTGCTGACGCAACATGAAGAAACGCGCAACCTCCCGCTCGCGTGACGCGCTATCAAAAAACGCCAAATCATCGCCGACTCGCGCGGCAGGCCAAAACCCATAGGCCGCCTTCGCGGTCAGCAAGTCCTGGTCGATGATCTCATCGAGCAAGGCCTGGCCATGAGCGAACAGCTCGCGGGCCGCCTCTCCATATTTTTCCGACTCGAGGATCGCGGGGTATTTCCCCTTGAGCTGCCACGCGGTAAAGAAGAATGTCCAGTCGATGTAGGGACAAAGCTCCGCCAAGGGGATCGATTCGAGCGTCCGACGGCCGGTGAAACTCGGACGGGACACCGTCTCTTCGTCGAAACGGTAATCGGGCTGTTTGGCCTGCGCCTTGGGGTAGGAAAGCAGGGGCTTGGCCCGACGTTGCGCGAAGAGTTCACGGAGGCGCGTCTGATCTTGGCGGTTCTGCTCGGCGAAGCGCACCCGACGCGCCGGATCGAGCAAGGAGCTTAACACCGGCACGGCCCGCGAAGCATCGTTCACGTGCACCGTCTCCAAGCCGTAAGCGGGCGCGATCTTCACGGCGGTGTGCTGACGGCTGGTCGTCGCGCCTCCGATCAACAGGGGGATCTGAAAGCCTTTTCGCTGCATCTCGCTCGCGACGTGAACCATCTCGTCCAAGCTCGGCGTGATGAGCCCGCTCAACCCCACGGCGTCGGCCTTCTCCTCGACCGCGGCGCGCAGAATGTTTTCGCAGCTAACCATGACGCCCAGATCGATGATCGCGTAGTTGTTGCAACCGAGCACGACGCCGACGATGTTCTTCCCGATGTCGTGCACGTCGCCCTTGACCGTCGCCATCACGATCTTGGCCCGCGCCTGCACGCCACCTTGTTGCTCCTTCTCCGCTTCCATGAACGGGGTCAGGTACGCCACGCCTCGCTTCATCACGCGCGCGCTCTTGACAACCTGGGGCAAGAACATTTTTCCCTCGCCAAACAGATCTCCGACGGTCGACATGCCGTTCATCATCGGACCCTCGATGACGGCGAGCGGACGGCCGAGCTTCTGCCGAGCCTCTTCGACGTCCTCTTCGATAAAATCCACGATCCCTTTGACCAAGGCGTGAGCGAGTCGCTCTTCGACCGGGCACTCGCGCCAACGGAGATCGACCTCACGCTTCTTGCCCTTGCCCCGCACGCGCTCCGCGAGCTCGACCAGTCGATCCGTCGCCTCCTCGGATCGATTGAAGATCACGTCCTCGACGCATTGCTTCAGCTCGGGCTTGATCTCTTCGTAGACGATGAGCTGCCCCGCGTTGACGATCCCCATGTCCATCCCCGCCTCGATGGCGTGGTACAGGAAAGCCGCGTGCATCGCCTCGCGGACGACGTCGTTTCCTCGAAACGAAAACGACAGGTTGCTCACGCCCCCGCTGATGAGCGCGCCCGGACAGCGCTCCTTGATGATCCGCAAGGCCTCGATGAAGTTGAGCGCGAAAGCGTTGTGCTCCTCGATGCCAGTGGCCACCGCCAAGATGTTGGGATCGAAGATGATGTCCGTCGGCGCGAAACCGGCAACCTCCGTCAGCAAACGAAAAGCACGACAACAAATCTCGACCTTGCGCTCGGCGGTCTCCGCCTGCCCCTTCTCGTCGAAGGCCATCACGACGACCGCAGCGCCGTAACGGCGAATGCGAACGGCCTTGTCGAGAAAATCCTCTTCGCCTTCCTTGAGGCTGATGGAATTGACGATGGCCTTGCCCTGCACGCACTTGAGCCCCGCCTCGATGACCGACCACTTGGAGCTGTCGATCATCAGCGGCACACGCGCGATGTCCGGCTCCGTGGCCACCAAGTTCAAGAAGGTCGTCATCGCCT
>JAPYTK010000139.1 GCA_029941785.1 Polyangiaceae bacterium
CGATCGGGATGACCTACCCCTCTCCCTATCGCGTGGGCATGAGTTCACTCGGTTTTCAGCAGATTTACAAAGCCATCCAAAACGAGTCTGGCATGGCTTGCGAACGCGTCTTCTTGCCCGACGACGCAGGCAGCGGACCGGTCAGCGAGCCGCCGCTGTCCTACGAACAACTGCGCCCCCTGAGCGAGTTTCCCGTCATTGCCCTGTCCGTCGCCTACGAGCTCGAATTGGCCGGCGTCGTTCAGCTACTCGAAGCCGCCGGGATCCCCGCTTTGAGGGAAAACCGACACGCCAGTCACCCCGTCATCGTCGCCGGCGGCCCGATCACATTCTCCAATCCCCTGCCCCTCGCCGCTTTCGTCGACGTCATCGTGATGGGCGAAGCGGACACCTTGGTGATCGACGTCTTGCGGATCTTGCGGGACCACCCCCAGCGCGACGACGCCTTGAGCCGTCTCGCCAAACTCCCGCACGTCATGGTCCCCGCCGAGCACGCAGACGTCGTACCCACCATTGCGCAGTGCCAAGACGAGCTGTTGCCCGCATGGAGCACGATCCGCACCCCGGACACCGAACTTTCGGACATGTTCCTCATCGAAACGGAGCGAGGTTGTTCGCGCGGTTGTACCTATTGCGTCATGCGCCGGAGCACAAACGGGGGCATGCGGGTGGTGCCGAAAGACCGCCTCTTCGAGCTCATCCCAGACGACGCACATCGCGTAGGTTTGGTCGGCGCGGCGGTGAGCGATCACCCTCACATCGTGTCCATCGTTCGCGAGCTAGCGGATCGCGGGTCGGAGGTTGGACTCTCGAGCTTGCGTCCGGATCGGCTGCGAGACGAATTCGTGGCTGCGCTCAAGGCGGCCGGATACCGCACGCTCACTACGGCGATGGACGGGGCGAGCGACCGGCTTCGACGCGTACTGGATCGGAAAGCCAAAGTGCGTCACCTCGAACAAGCCGCAGAGCTCACGCGAGCCCATGGGATCCCGCGCCTCAAGCTCTACCTGATGGTCGGCGTGCCGACCGAAACCGACGATGACATCGACGAGTGCGCCGAGTTCGTCTCGCAGCTGTCGAAACGCATACCCGTGTCGCTCGCCATCGCGCCGTTTTGCGCCAAGCGCAACACGCCTCTGGACGGACATCCCTTCGCCGGCATCAAGACCGTCGACGCCCGCCTCGCTCGCCTGCGGCGCAAGCTCAAAGGGCGGGCCGACGTACGCGCGACCAGTGCCCGGTGGGCCTGGATCGAGTACGAACTGTCCCAAGGTACTCAGGCACACGGAACAGCCGTCTATGACGCGGTCTTCGAGGGCGGGCGTTTTCGCCACTACAAGCAAGCGTTCGAGTCGGTGGCTCCACCGGCACGTCGAAAGCTCCCCGTCCACTGAATGGGCCGCATCACCTTCTACACCCGCGCGGGTTGTCATCTTTGCGACGTGGCGCTCACCAGGCTCGAACCCTTCCGGGCCCGCGGAGAGATCTCGATCGAGGTCGTCGATCTCGATCGCGAAGCTTTACCCGAGAAACTCGCGGCCTACACGAATGAGGTTCCGGTCGTCGAACTCGAAGGTCGCAAGATCATGAAGTACCGCGTCGACACAGAACGACTACGACGGCTGCTCGACCTCCGCTGACGTGCTATAGGACGGCCCATCATGCCGCTGTCCCGGGTCGCCCAGATCGCCTTCATCGTCGCCGCCTCGATCAGCGTCTATTCCTTCGTGCGGGCCGCTCACAGCGACCATCGACTCAGCAGCTGCTCTGCTCTGTGCCAGCTTCTGCCAACCTACGCGAACAACAACCGAACCGCGCCGGCATTCGAGCTCCCCAACCGCGAAGGCAAGATGGTCAGTCTCGCCTCGTACCTAGGCAAAGGGCCCGTGGTGCTCAACTTCTGGACGAAGACCTGCAAACCCTGCCTCGAGGAGATGCCCGCGCTCGCCGAACTCGCTCAGCTCTTGGAGCCACATGGCGTGCCGCTCGTCACCATTTGCACCGATGAGGGGCCCGACGACATCAAGGACACCCTCGCCGTGCTCTTTGGGGATGCCCCGCCCCCTTTTGAAATTCTCTTCGACCCAGACACCAAGGTCGTACAGGACAAATTTGGCACGACGCTCTACCCCGAAACGTGGATCCTCGACAAACACGGGGTCATTCGCGCGCGCTTCGACGGCCCACGGCGTTGGAGCAGCGCCGTCGCGCTCGAAGTCGTAGAGATGATCGGACGACCGACCGGCTGCCAGGTGCCATTCAACCGCGGCAAGCCCCAGGGGCCCAACGCGCTGTTGTGCGGCGATCAGTAAGCTCTCGTACTCGACACAGCGCGCATTGACAGATGAGCGCCCCGTCGTCTGGCCACGAACCGAACGGAGTGGCTGCACCTTAGTTCGTGTTCATTTCGACGCGCATCAGCTTCCGACCGACGAACAAATAATCGCCGTGCTGCAACTCTTGCTCGTCGGCGATGCGCACATAGGTACCGTTCACGCTGTCGAGATCGGTGAGAACGTGGCCATGATCGGTGGCCTCCACGCGACAATGCTCGACCGAGAGGTAGTCGTCTTCAGGGAAGTTGAGATCGGCCCCATCTCGTCCGACGACCAAGCTCTGGCCGCTCGCGAATACCGCCATGCCGCACACTCCGCCACGATAAACCTGCTCGATTTTGAAGCTCCAATCGCCTCGTGGCGAACCATAAAAACGAGTGCCGTCGTCGGCCGGTTCAGCGTCGAGTACTTCCACGTCGGCGCGAAAACGGAAGAGGTGGTCCCCGGCCACGAAGGTATCGCCATCCTCCAGAACCACGGGCTGCCGAATGCGCACATAGACGCCGTTCTGTGAGCCCTCATCCTTCACGACCAGCGAGCCATCTCGATAAAAGAAGTTCGCGTGACGTTCAGACATGAACGGGTCGTCTGGAAACATCAGCTGGCCTTTGCGGCCCACGATGTGTTGCTCGGCTTTCAGGTGGAAGGACATCCCGTCCATTCCATCGCCTTTGATCAAGATCAACTTGGCCTTGGCAGGGTTTTGCATGTCGCCATAAAACCGCGTCTGTGGGTCGCGGATGGCATCGGGAATGGGGGCACCGCAACGACCACAAAACTTGTGGCCAGTTGGAACGGCGCTAGAGCAAGACGGGCATACGAAGTGACGTGCGGGTTCCACCATGTTCTCCTGATCTGAATCGCTGGCCCCATCATCTACCGGGATGATGCGGTTGACAACAACATCTGCGTCTTCGAGTGGCGCACGCTGAACGAGCAAGAGCGTTTCGACGTCGCTCGGGCTCGACGGACGGGCGTCGGCGCAGGGGCAATCGGGGGCGCTCAGCGCTCGAAAACAGCCACAATTGGGGCAGACGAGCCCGATCTGGAATCGTTCATCATACACGACGGCCTCACTGAGCCCGCGATCCGTAGCACGAACCTTCGGTGACGGCTCCGAGATGATGATCGGCCGTAGCAGGGAGCATCGAAATGCTACGATGTGCGCATGAAATGGTTCCGCGCAGCACGGACGGCGGTCCTCGTCGGCCTCACGACTTCAACCATCGCCCACAACGCCCAGGCAGAAGACTGTATTGCACCGCGGATCCTGTTCGTCGTAGACGGATCCTCGTCGATGCTGGGCGAACTCGAGGGCATGACCAAGTGGGCGGCGGCGCAAAGCGCGATCGAAACGGTTCTCACGACCTACACCAACGCGGCGGAATACGGCCTCATGGTCTTCCCTGGCGCACCGGGCATGTGCACGACGGGCGAAGTCAAGGTCGACATCGCCGCGGGCACACGCTCGACCATCCTCTCGACCATTCAGTCTCTCAACATCCCCGGCAACGCACAAACGCCGGCCGGGCAAAGCCTCATGGCGGCTTCGGAATACGGTCTGATCACCGACCCCACCCACCCCAATTACGTGGTCTTCGTCACCGACGGATGGCAATACTGCAGCATCGACGGGGGCAACAGCTGCGCCACCCAACAAGATTGCACCCTGATGGGGGTCTCCCCTTGCCCGAGCTGCAACGCGGGAGCTGAGGGCTGTTATTGCGTCCAAGACTGGACGGTCCTCGGCGCCCAAGCCTTGGCGGCAAAGAACGTAAAGACCTATGTCGTAGGCTTCGGCTCCCAGGTCAACGCCAAGGCCCTCAACCAGACGGCGGAAGCGGGTCAAACAGCCCTGTCGGGCTGCGATCCCATGAGCGGCATGGCCAGTTGTTATTACCAGGCGACCAACCCCGCCGAGCTTACCGCGGCGTTCAGCAAGATCGTCGCGCAAGTGGTGACCGAGAAGTGCACGGCAGACTGCGGCATCGAAGGCGAGCGCACCTGCGGGCTCGGCGGCTGGTCGGAGTGTATCGGACCGGGCTACATCAGCTGCGTATCCACCTGCGACACGCCGGGCACCAAACAATGCATTGGCGGCATGCTCACGGAGTGCTCCTCCGAGGAAGACTGTCCCCCAGAAGGAACCGGCGGCGCCGGCGGCCAGGCCGCGACGGCCTCCGCAAGCACGACCTCCACCGGGGGCTCGGGCGGGCAAAGTGGCGTTGGCGGCCAAGGGCCCAACAACATCGAAGAAGAGGGAGGCTGTGGCTGCGTGCTTCCAGGACACCAAGCGCCGCGGCGCAGCTCCTATGCCTGGCTCATCGGATTGGGCCTGCTCTTGCTGCGAAAGCAGCGCACCAGCACCGGCGAGGCGTGAGCACGATGACGCTCAGCCGCTGAGCGTCAACACCCAGATGTCGTACAGCGCGTGGGTCCAAACCGCCGGCGCAAATCCTCGAAACACGTAAATCGCGGTGAACACCAGGCCGCACACCAACCGGAACACGAATGTTCGAACGTTCCACGCATCCCCGTAAACCCCGACGTAGTGCCAACCAGAAAAGACCGCCGCGGCGATCACTGCCCATATTACGACGGCGCTAAACTTGAGGATCCCGCCCAGGAACATCCGGATCCCCAGCACGCCGACACCGAAGAGCCCTACGCGAAAAGCGAGTTCTTCGTAAAAGCCAGCGCCAAGCGACATCACCACACCGCCAAACGGCGTGATGGACTGGCCAGCGACGAGGGGTAGGCTCCCCACGACATAGGCTCCCGCTGCGCGCATAAGAATCGCGTACAGTCCGCCCTCCACGGCGATGAGTACAAACCGCGAAGAATCGAAGACCTGGCCACGCCCCAACACGCTGAGCACGAGCACGAAACTCAGGCCGATCGCCAAGGTGAGCCCCCAGTAAACCATGATGTGGCTGTCCGCGAGCCGAACCAACTCCGCGGTCACCAGATCCGCAGCGTTGCGCATGTTCAGGAAGACGACACCGAGGTGGTAGGCGAGGAAGATCGGCAGCGTCAAAGCCAAGTCACTCCAGGCGTTGCTGCGCGAGTCGACGACCTTGACCGGTGCTGCGGGCTTCTCTGCATGCGCCTCAGCGGCGAGTTTGTCGTTCATGAGAGAACCGATCTACGTGGGCCGCAGGTGATAGACGATGACGACGACCTCAGCGATCCACATCACAAGGTTCAGCATGAACGGCGTGTCCCGCAGCATTTCCTGCGTGGGAGACTCGGCATCAGGCCGCGAGCGGATGAGGTGGACAAAGCGCAGTACACCGACAAGAGGGTGAATGGACGTGAGCCAAAGCCACTCCGAACGGAAGAACGCCTTGGTGTGTGGGTCCAAGGTGAACGCCACATAGGCGGCCACACTCGAGATGCCCGTCAGCATCAGCGCCCTCAACAACGCCTTTCGCGTATAGTGCTTCAAGGCAGCTCGTTGCTTCTCGGCCTGGGCGCTCGCAAGCTCGTGCAGACGTTTCCCGAAGCCGAGGAACAGCGCGAGCAGCAGGGTACACGCCAGCATGTAAGCTGATACGGGGGTCTGGGTAGCGGCGCCCCCAGCGAGCACCCGCAAGACGAATCCGGTCGCGATGCAGCCAACGTCGACGTAGGCGAATTTCTTGAGCTTGATCGAATAGGTCGTGTTCAAGACAAAATACGCGAGCGCCACACCGGCAAAGCTACGCGGGAGCAAAGCACAGCCCAGCAGGGACATCACGATCAGGACGGCGAACACGACACGCGCGAGCGAAACCGGCACGACCCCCGACGCGATGGGACGACTTCGTTTGACGGGGTGAATTCGGTCCGCCTCGACGTCGAGCAAATCGTTCAGGGTGTAGATCGACCCGGCGAGTAGGCAGAACACGGCGAAGGCCCCAGCGGCCCCGCCGAGAATGCTCATGTCTGTGAGATTCTTGGCAAAGAACACGGGCGCGATGACGAACAGATTCTTCACCCATTGATGGGGGCGCATCGTTCGAATCACACCCAGAACGCGGGTAACCGCGGAAACCTCGGCCGAGGGGGCGGTGCTCAGGGGCTCGGTGCTCATGCGACTTGGCGCGCACCATGCTCCGAAGTGACCGACCTATCAAGTAAACATGCGTTTTCCGGGGCGAGGATGGGGGCCGCCGTGCTAGCATCGAAACGATGTCATCGGCCGTCAGCGCAAGGAGCGGGGGCCCTTCAGTGCTCGAGCGCATGCGAAGCGCCGTCGAGAGCGCGTTAGAGGGAAAACCCGAAGCGGTGGAGTTCGGACTCATCTGCCTCATCGCACGCGGCCACTTGCTCGTCGAAGACGTCCCTGGGGTGGGCAAGACCACGTTGGCCCGGAGTCTCGCCCAGGTCGTCGGGGGCGGCCTTCAACGCATTCAATTCACAAGTGATTTGCTACCTTCAGACGTCCTGGGGGTGTCCGTCTACAACCAACAGCGCGGCGAATTCACCTTCAAAAGAGGTCCGATATTCACGCCGATGCTGCTGGCAGACGAGATCAACCGAGCCAGCCCCCGAACCCAATCGGCCTTGCTCGAAGCAATGAACGAAGGTCAGGTCTCCGTCGACGGCCAGACGCTTCCCCTCCCTCACCCCTTCTTCGTCATTGCTACGCAGAACCCGGAAGACTTCGCCGGAACCTACCCGTTGCCTGAGTCGCAGCTGGATCGCTTCATGATGCGCATCCACATCGGTTACCCGCCAGCTCAGGTCGAACAGCGGCTGGTGCTCGATCCGTCGCTGGATCGAGTAGCCAATGTGCCCCAAGTGCTCGACTTGAAGGAGCTCGCGACCGTCCAGCAAGACGTACAGGAAGTCATCCTCGACCCGTCGCTCGCCACTTACCTCCACGCCGTCATCGTCGCGACCCGCAACGCCTCCTCGATCGCCATCGGCGCGTCCCCGCGTGCCGCCATGAACCTGTCGCGCGCCGCCCGCGCCAGGGCCAAACTGCACGGCCGTCATTACTGTGTGGCGGACGACATCCACGCGCTCGCTGTTCCCGTGCTGGCGCACCGCGTGCGGCTCGCATCTCAGGCAGACGGATTCGTCGCGAGTTACCGCGAGGTCGAAGCCACGATTCGCGACCTCGTCGCTCGCGTGCCGGTCCCGCTGTGACGCCGAAGAGCCCGCCGCAAGATACAGAGGTCGCGGCACGATTTGCCGACACGCAGCCGCCGAAGGCGCCAGTGCCGCCCCCCCCTCCGCCATCGGACGCGGGGCCGCAGTCTCTTCGCGGCGTCTCGGGACAAGTGCCGCACGCGGTCGAAAAAAGACCAAAGAAGCCACTGCGGGCGTCCGCCCCGAAGCGGAGCCGCCGGCGTCCGAACGACGCGGCCAAAACGAAGCGCCGACGGAAGTTCTGGCAGCGCAAACTCCGATTCACCCGCGAAGGAAGGTACTTCCTCGGCATCACGATGGGCGTTGGTTTTGCCGCCATCAACACCGGCAACAATCTCCTGTATCTCCTACTCGGCTTGATGCTCTCCCTGATCATCGTCTCCGGCGTGATGAGTGAGATTTCCCTCCGTCATCTCGCCGTCAAGCGAAGACTGCCCGCGCGCGCCCAGGTGGGCCGCTCGCATCTCGTCGAGATCGAAGTCTTCAACGAGAAGGAGCACGTGCCGTCCTACGCGATCGAAGTCGAAGACCAGCGAGCCGAACAACCCGCGGACAAGCGCTGCTTTTTCCTCAAGATCAGCCCACGATCAGCCCAAGTCGCCGCATACAGACGACTGCCCAGCCAACGTGGCAAGGAGAGCCACGTTGGCTTCCGGATAGCCACGCGTTTTCCTTTCGGGCTGTTTGAGAAATCCCGGGAGGTCGACTGTGACGACGATCTGATCATCTATCCGAAAGTCGAGACCGTACGACTGCCCAACCAAGGGCGCGGGGAGCGCTCCGGCGATACCGGACCCCTCGGGCGCGGCCACAGCGAGGAGACTTTCGCCCTGAGGCCGATGCGAGACGGCGAAGACCCGCGTGACCTCTATTGGCGCAAAAGCACGGTTCCGGGCCAGTTCGTCATGCGGGAGCGCGCCGAACAAATGCACCGCGAGGTCCAGCTCAAGCTCGATGTGTACCGCAAAGAGGTCGATAGCGAGGAAGAGCGTGAGGCCCAAGACGAGGCCTTCGAGTTGCGTATCATCGATCTCGCATCGAGAGCCGTCGCTCACATCAAACGCGGTGACCGGGTGCTCATCAAGACCAACGCCGACGAACGGATCAGCGCCGGTCGTAGTCGAGGCATTGACCCGCTGCTGCGCTTCCTTGCGCTGGTCGAATTGCGGGAGGCAAGCGAATCGGCGATCCCGGGTGGAAAAAACGACGCGGAGGCCGCGGCGTGAGGTTTGGTCTCGTCCACCGCATCATGACCGACTCCCTCGCGGCGTTGGGCGTGCTCGCCCTCGTCACGAGCAGCTCGTTCTCGCGAGGCGTAATGGCCGCCATCTTGGCCATACTGGCCGCAGCGATCGCCTCGCGGGAACCGTGGCGTCAAGATGCAGCGGAACGACACATCGACACCGTCTCGGTCATCATCTTGACCGGGGTTCAACTCGCGCGGGCCACCATGGGCAGCGCGAGCGTGCTTGACCTCTTGATCCAATTCGCCGTGGGCCTGCAGCTCATCCGAGTCGCTACGCGCAAAGGCGCGGCGCACGACCAACAGATCATCGTGTTGGCGCTGCTGCATCTCATCGCCGGCACAGTTGTGGGCGGCGGCCTCGGCTACGGTCTGTGCTTTTTCGGGCTGGTGGTGATCACGCCTGGCGCGCTGGTGCTCAGCCACTTGCGACGCGAGGTGGAGGGCAACTACCGGCAAGGCGCCCGCGACCGCACCGGGCTGCCCGTCGATGTGCCGCGGATCTTGCGTTCTAAGCGAGTCGTCGGCAAACGCTTCATCCTCGCGACCTGCCTGCTGTCGCTGCCGATCCTCATGTTCACGGTGTCCTTGTTCATCGTGTTTCCCCGAGTCGGTCTCTCCCTTCTTCTGTTGAACCGGCGACACGGCGATCGAATGGTCGGGTTTTCCGACACGGTCAATCTTGGACAAATTGGTACCCTGCGCAGCGATCCGACCATCGCCTTGCGCATCTCCTTTCACGAACTACCGAACCCACCTCCAGACCGAAAGATCCTCCATCTTCGGGGCACGGCCCTCGATCATTACGACGGGCGCACTTGGACTCAGAGCAAAAAGTTTCAACATAACCTCGCCGCGGCCGGAGATTTGCTCGTCCTCAACGCAGTGCCCGACGTGGCCAAGGACCCCAAGATGCATCTCGAACTCGAGCCCATCGATCCGAGCGTGCTCTTTCTGCCGCGATATGCGAGCGGCTTACGCGTGCTCAGAGACACGAACACCCCCGCCCGGATCACACGCGGCTCCGAGGGTGAGTTGCGCTACCAAACCGCTACGGGTCGGGGCGTGCGCTACGACGTGTTCTCGGTCCAGCCAAGGCGCCCCACCTTTCGCCGCCTTCCTGCAAAATTCCGTGACCGCCATTTGCAGTTGCCCACCGACCTCACCCAACGCATTCGGGACCTCGCCGTACAATGGAGCCATTCGGCCAAAGACGAGATCACCAAGATCGACAACATCCACAGAATGTTGCGTACGCAATATCGATACGACCTCGACTCACCCTCGGGAGGCGCGAAGCAGCCACTTGATCACTTCCTGTTCGAGTCGAAGCGTGGTCACTGTGAGTATTTTTCGACAGCGATGGCCGTGATGCTCCGTACGCTCGGTGTGCCTACGCGCAACGTGACGGGTTTCGTAGGCGGAACCTACAACAAGTATGGGGGGTTTTACGCTGTGCGACAGGGCGATGCTCACTCCTGGGTCGAGGCCTTCGTCGACGGCAAAGGCTGGCTGACATTCGACCCCACGCCACCAACGGCCGCCGTGCCCCAAAGCGATATCGATGGTGTGCTCGCCTCGCTGCGAGATTTGTTCGAGGCGTTTAGCCAACGATGGAATCAACACGTGTTGGGCTACGACTTGCGACAACAAATCAGCTTGTTCGAATCGTTGCGTCGAAACAACCACGGAAGCATCCAATTGCTCGCGCGGCCGCCGAAGCGCTTCGTGCTTGGCTTCCTCGGTTGCATTCTTGCGTTGACCTCCGGTTATTATATCTACCGACGGCGGCGACAACTTCGTACCGCTGACCCGACTTCGGGCAAGCCCCCGTCGCGCCACGCGCTGTTGGCCTCGAAACTCTACGCCTCGCTCGACCGAACGATGAACGCTCTTGGAGTCGGGCGCGAGAAGTCTGTCCCGCCCCTGCTGCACGCGCGGCAACTCGCCGGCGATGCCTACCCACAGGCGGCGATGATCATGGATCTGACGAGAATCTACACCGACGTACGTTTTGGTGGCGCGAAGCTGACTGATAGACAACAGCAGCTTTTTCGGCGACAACTCAGACAACTCAGGCAAGCCAAGGCGACGGATTCATGAGCGATAGCCCTCGAACCAACGCGCGCAGCCCCAAGCGGCGTCTCGCGTTGCGGCGGGCGCTCGCGCAACAAGCGGGGGACGACATCATCGCCTGCCTCGAACCACTGGCAAGCGAAGCCCGTCAGCGACGCCTGAAAGAGGTCATCGCTAAGCGACTGAAGAACGTCACGCTCGTCATGGACGCCCCCCACGATCCCCACAACGGAGCGGCCATCATGCGCTCTTGCGACGCCTTTGGCGTTTACACCGTTCACGTCGTCGAACGGCAGGAAGCCTTCGCGGCCTCGGGCGCCGTCGCCCGCGGCACGGAACGCTGGGTCGATGTACTCGCCCACACCGAGGTGGACGACGCCGTCGCGACATTGCGACGGGGCGGATACACGCTCGTCGGCACACACCCCGAGGGCGAACTCCTCCCGCAAGACCTCCGCGCCATCGACCGCTTGGCGCTCGTCATGGGCAATGAACATGACGGCATCTGCGAGGCGCTCTTGAGAGCCTGCGACAAGATGGTCCGCGTGCCGATGCGCGGTTTCGTCGAGAGCCTGAACGTCAGTGTCGCCGCAGGCATTCTCTTGGGCTTCGCAACATTGCAGCGCCCGGGCGATCTCGACGCCGCTGAGCAACAAAGACTCTACGCTCGCGGCCTCATTCTCACCGTACCGCGAGCGCTCGACATCCTCGCCGAAAGCGGCGTCGAGCTCGCAGTCTGACGCCACCGAAGCGAGAAAAGCGTCTCACTTTAGAGGATGCGACAAGAGTTCCTCGGCCAACTGACGCAGGGCCCCCTCGCGGACCGAGTCGCGGCGCCATATCAGGCGGAACCAGTCGCTCGCCAGTTTCGTCCGCGGAAGGATGCCCACCAACTCACCACGGTCGATTTGCGGCCGCACGAAGTACTCGGGCAACACCGCCACGCCAGCACCTTCCAGGGCGCGCGTGCGCACCGGCCCGATGGTGCCGAGCAGCTGTACGTGATTGAAGGCCCACTCTTCCTTGGCGGGCCGCATGTCGAGAAAATACCGAAAGAGGGGAAAGTCCGCGCGCAACTCCAAGAGGGTATGCGCCCGACAGTCGGCCGGACGCTGCAGAGGCTGGGCGTCAAGGAGATCGGGCGCCGCGACGAAGACATAACGCTCTTCGTGCAAACGAGCGTAGTCGAGGTGAGCGTCAGTCACCCGAGCGCTCGTGATGAGACAATCGATGTCGTCGCGACGCAGGCGCGCGAGCAACTCGTCCGTATCGCCGAACGACAAGTGGATCCGGCGCTCCCGATGCGCCGCCTCGAGGTCCGTCAGCGCTGGCGTCAACCAACTGAGGCCCAACTCGAAGCGGGTCCCGATGGTGATGGCAAAATCGACCGGCGCGTCAACCGCGCGAGCCCGTGACACACAATAGTGCGCCTGCTGTAGACAGACCTTGGCTTCGGGCAAAAGACGCTCTGCTGCCGCCGTCAATTGGACTCGCCGCGTCGTGCGCTGGAAGAGGGTCACATCCAACTGCTCCTCGAGCCGCTTGATGCGCTCGCCGAAGGCCGCGGGCGAGAGGCCCACGGTTCGGGCGGCGAGCCGAAAATTGAGTTTGTCCGCAGCGACGAGAAAACACCGTAGCGACTCCAAATCAGGAAGCATAATATTGTTTTAGCATACAAATGTGGACGAATAATACTGATTTACTAAAGAGACAGATCGGCTAGGCTCAAACCATGAATCGAACAAACTCCGAACGAACGCGACGATGGTTCTTGAGTGCAAGCGGAGCCGCCCTATCCGCGGCCTGCGGCGCCGCGCCCAACCGCTCGTCCTCTTCGAACGATAGCGCCAGTTCGACCGGCAACGGCTCGAGCCAAAGCAGCGCTGGAGGCCAGGGAATGGGCGGCGCAGGAGGCGGCCAAGTGGCGGGCGGTCAAGGGGAAGGCGGCGGCGAGCCACTGGTATGCACGCCGAGTGACGACAACATATTGGGTCCCTACTACCGCCCTGATGCCCCTTTTCGGGACGATTTGACCGATCCGAACATGGTCGGGGTGCGCGTGACGGTAAAAGGATCGGTGCTCGATGAGACTTGCCAGCCCATCGCTGGTGCCCTGATCGACCTATGGTAGGCCGACGATGACGGTGGCTACGACAACGATGGCAACGACGACCCAGCCCCGAACATCTTCGTCCTGCGAGGTCGTCTGTACAGTGGCAGCGACGGTCATTTTAGCTTCCTCACCATCGTGCCCGGACACTACCTCAACGGCGCCCAATACCGACCTGCCCACATCCACGTGACGGTGAGCGCACCAGGATTTAACCCCCTCACGACCCAACTGTATTTCAAAGGCGACCCCTACAACGACATCGATCCCTTCATCAAGCCGTCGCTCATTATGGCTGTAAACGACCTAGGATCTGGGAAACAGGCGACTTTCGACTTCGTCTTGGCTGCCAATTGACCATCCAATACACACGACTTGGTCCTTGCCGATGACCCTCGAACGAAATAACATGCTCAGAGCCTGCTCCGACTTCATCCCGTGGTCGACAGAGTTCTGAGGACATGTGAGTTCCAAGAAGCCACCACCACCGCCGCCCGCCTTGAGGCGCGCCCGCCCTGCAGGCGAGGAAAACACGGCTTCCACGATGCCACTCGGCAACCAAGCAGCCGATTTGCTAGCCCACTCTTCGTCGGGGGCTCGGCAGCCGCCACCACCACCGACACGAACAGAAGATCTGGCCCACGCGCCGGCGGCCGTGCAAGCCATGGCCGTTCAGGTCGTCGCCGCCCATGCCGTTGGAACGGGCGGGGAGGGCACGCCCAGCGGTGGATACATTCCACAACCGCCGCAACCACCACCTCCCGCCGCACCGCCGGCTTCTTCGGCCGAGGACGCCAGCGACGTCCACATGATCGCGCTTCGCGTCGGCGTCGTCGTCAATAACCGCTACGAAATCATTCGCATCGTCGGACGCGGCGGTATGGGCTCGGTGTACGAGGTCAAGCACACCAACACCGGTGAACGCCTGGCACTGAAACTGCTGCACCCGGCGCTCGCAGAAAACGAGGCGGCGGTCGAGCGCTTTCGCCTCGAGGCACGCGCGCCGGTTCGGATCGCGAGCGATCACGTCGTTCGCATCATTGACGCCGACATCTCCGGCGAACTCGGCGACGTGCCGTTCATCGTCATGGAGTACCTCGATGGCGTCGATCTGCGGGGCGATCTAAGACGTCGCGGCGCCATCCCAGCAGGCGAGGTTGCGCTGTATCTCGGCCAGGTGGCGCGCGCCCTCGACAAGGCTCACCAGAAGAACATCGTGCACCGCGACCTCAAGCCGGCCAACCTGCATGTGCAGACCCGCGAAGACGGTTCACCGCTGGTAAAGGTGCTTGACTTCGGCATTGCGAAATTGACCGACGACGCGGCGCAGGAACTCACGATGGCGGGCCAGGTCTTCGGGACGCCGTGGTACATGGCGCCAGAACAGGCACGGGGCGATTTGGGGGCGGTCGGGCCTGCGACCGACCGCTGGGCGCTCGGCCTCATCGCATTTCAATTGCTCACTGGGCGCAACTACTGGACAGCCGATGGAATGGCGGCACTCATCGGCCAGATTTGTTATGAGCCCATGGCGCCGCCAACCGCAACCGCACCCCACCTCGGGCCCCTTTTCGACATCTGGTTCGCCCGCGCGTGCAATCGCGATCCCCAGCTGCGCTTCGACTCCTCCAAAGAGATGATCGCCGAACTCTCGCGCGCACTAGGCATCCAACCCAGTGCAGCAGGGATCACCACCGGTGCAGGGTTCAGCGCTGACAGTTCCCTCCAGATCCAGGTCTCGAATTTGGACGCCGGCCAACTTGCCTCAGCCATTCCGGGCACGGTGCTGTCCGCGCACCCCCCACTGGATACGACAGACGCTCCACTTTATACCTCGCAATTGCCAAATCCTGGACGCGCCCCCGCCTCCAACACGCTCACGGTCTTGTTGGGCGTGGTCGTCGCGTTGGTGATCGCCGCTGCAAGCGTCGCCATCTACCTCGTGTCCGATCACCCGCACGTACCGCAAGGCCCCGTTACCGCCAAGACCGACCCCATCGCGCCAACGGATAGCCCGGCCCCGAAGGCCGAAGACGAAAAGAAGAACGCCGAAGACGAAAAGAAGAACGCCGAAGACGAAAAGAAGAAGGCCGAAAACGAAAAGAAGAACGCCGAAGACGAAAAGAAGAAGGCCGAAAACGAAAAGAAGAA
>JAPYTK010000140.1 GCA_029941785.1 Polyangiaceae bacterium
GAGCAAGGCCTACACACGACACGTCCGTCGGCTCACCGCTCCGGCGCCAGCTCACCACTCCGGCGCCAGCTCACCACTCCGGCGCCAGCTCACTGACCTGCTTCGATACGGATCCCCAACGCCTCTCTTAGCTCAATGTGATCGGTGGAAACGGTAAACAACATGAGGTCCTTGAGCCGCTCCTGCGCGGAGAGGTCACCTGGTATTGCCGTCTCACTCGCGATGATCCGCTTGGCGACATCGAGATCACCGGCGAGCAGCAATCCTGCTCGCGCGGCCGTCGTCTCCACCGCCTGCGCCCAACGTTTGATGTTGGCTCTAGCGCCTTCTGCAAGGAACTTCTTCACCGCCACCTTGAGATGCTCGCGCTGGATGGGCTGAACGTGGGAGGCCAAGGACTGGGTCGTCGCTTGCACCTGACCTGCAAACTCTTGCGGAGCCGGCGTCTGCGGTGCCACCATCCGGATCGCCGCAAAGAGCAAAACGGTAAGCTCACTGACCGTCTTGAATTGCGTCTTGATGTAATGCTCTGGGCGGTACATCGCGAGGTGCTTGCCAGCCACGAAAGCGAGTTCCAACTCGCCTAGTCCTTGGAGCACGCCCTGACCGGCCACCGACGCATGCGGTTGTGCTGCGACGGCCGTCAAGCCTCCAGGAACGTCATTGCGCGCATAAAGCTCTGGAACGCTCGCGATACCGAGCACCTCGCCTGCCCACCAGAAGGTCTGACAGAAGCTGACGCTCGACGATTCGCGGTCCTGACGTGCCTGCGGCGGCAAGACCGGCGCCTTGCCTCCAGCCGCATCCACCGCAATCTTTGCTTTGAGCGCAGCATCAGCTACCGCGGCGAAGATCGCGCTGATGTTGGAATCCTGCGTGGGATGCGTCAAACAGCGCTTCCAGATCGCATCGTCGAGTCGTGCAGTAACCTGCGGACGCCCTGTTGGACGCCAATCGGCGAAGAACTGCTGTTCTCCTTCGTTCGCGCGGCTCAAGAACGCCAACACCGAGGCCACACACCACGCCTCATCGTAGGTCTGCTTTTGCAAATAGACCGTGTACATCGCCCGGTAGGCGTCCACATTCATCTGATCGTGTTGCAGGAGGCTACGATAAGACCCGAGTGCCTCGTCGAACTTACCCGCATTTTGCTCGATCTCACCGAGGATCAAGTGCTCTTCAATCGCTTCAGGCCGAAGAGCAACCGCCACCTTGAACGCATCCCGAGCCTTGTCGATGTCCTGAAGACGATCGCGATAAATCAACCCCAAAGCATGCCACAGGCTAAACTCGAGTTCCTGCTTCCCCTTGTCGTGAATGCGATGAATCATCTTGCGATAGGAGCGTTCGAGACGCCCCCAGTCCTTGAGCTTCGTATAGATCTGGTCGATCCGCTTGAAGGCATCGATGTACCCCGGATTCAAATCCAACGACTCGTCGAACAGCTCAGCCGCATGGTAGGGGTCGTCTAACTTGTCACGATATACCTGCGCCATCGTGAAGAGATAACGACTCCGACGCATGAGATCCGCGTCGGCCTCAGCCACCCGACGGAGCACGTCGACCAAACGGTCCCATTGGCTCGTCTTTTGGTAGAGCGCGATCATCTTGTGCAAGAGTTTGTGATCGTTGGGCTGCAAGTCTGCGGCTTGCTCGAATGCCGCGATCGCCTGCTGAGCATCCCCGGCCCGATCGGCCCATAGGTCGCCCAAATCGAGCAGCAAGGCGAAGCGCTCGTCGCCGTCGATCACCCCATCGATGAGCTGTTGGCGATAAGCACAAGCTTGTACGTAATCACCTTGTGACTCGTGCACGCTGATCAAACTGTCGAGCGTCAGCCGATGCGAAGGTTCGATCCCAAGAGCCTTCGCGAAGTTGCTGATCGCCTGCCGAGCTTGGCCCTGCTGCTGCTTCACCAATCCGAGTTGGCAGTACACCTGCGCACGACGCTCCGTGTCGTCCTCCTCGAGCCCCGTCAACACACGCTGATAACTCGTGAGGGCGCTCGGCCAATCCTTGATTTGGAAGCTCGACTCAGCCAATCCATAGATGGCGTCGTGATTGCTCATGTCCGCCTGCACCGCCGCCTGGTAGGCCTTGAGCGCATCGGCATACTTTTCAAGCTTGTAGCTCACCGTGCCCGCCAACAAGTACAGATCGACTTGTTCGGCGCGCTCCTTACGCGCCGCCTTGACCATCAACACGGCCGCAAGCGGTTCGGCCGCTTCCCACGACTCCGATGCCACGTAACTTCGCACCAACGGCAAGGCGGCATCCTCGTTCTCTGGATCCGCCTCGAGCGCCGCCTGGTAGGCGGCATTGGCCCCCTCTTCGTCGTCGAGATACTGCGCGCGCAGTTGACCGAGTTCAGCGAGAAGTTTGGCTTTCGCTCGTGGGGATTCGGTCTGTTGCTGTTCGGTGTCCAAATGGCGCGCCGCCCCGGTCCAATCCGCCTCGTCGATCGCGATGCTGCGCAAGGCCGATAGCGTAGGAACGTGTGTCGGGTCCAAATCGAGCGCCTGTTCGAAGCGCTCGCGTGCCTGATAGCGGTCCTTCAGTTTCTCCTCGAGTTGGCGGCCAATTTGATAGAAGGCCTCCACGCGCTTCCCACCATCGACGGTAAGTTCAGCGACTCGAGTCATGTAGTCAATCGCGCTTCCAGGATCCTCCATCCGGTCGTAGAGCCGTGCCAAGGCTTCCAATGCCGAGACGTGCTGGGGATCGAGTTCGACAACGTTCAGATAGGCATCCAAAGCTCGCTCATGATCCTGGATATGTTCCGCGAACACCGACGCGATATTCTCGTACAGAGTCACCTTCATCGCGCGCTCGTCCGTCGCGTTGATGTGCCGTTCGTACACGCCCACCAAGTCGAGCCACCGCCGCTCATGATGGTAACAACGGCCCAAGGCCGAAAAAGCCTGCTCGTTCATGGGGTCGGTCTCGACAACCTGCTCCAAACGGGTGGCCGCCTGCGCATGCTTGAGGAATTGCTCCTCGTACAGTCCCGCGATCTGCATCAGCACATCGACGCGCTCGCGCTCGGTTTGAACGACGTCGAGATGCATTTCCAGCACCTCGAGCAACTCCGGCCACTTCTGCGTAGCCACGTAGACCCGCTCGAGTCCGCGTATGGCCAAGAGGTTGCCCGCTTCCACATCGAGCACCGCTCGGTACACCTCGATGGCCTCGGTCGGCTTCCCGAGCACGCTCTCCAGGATGCCAGCACGGCGCAAGGTCACGTCAGCGAGACGCGGATCATCCTTTTCGGACATGGCCTTCGCCATGCGTCCCAGCACGTCCTCGAGCGCTTCGGTCTTGTTCCGTTGCTCATACATCCCTTCGAGCGCCTCGAGCGCGCGGAGATAGAACGGGTCATTGTCCAAAGCGCGCTCGTAGTACACGACCGCCTTGTCGGACTCGTCCATGTGCTTCGCCAGCAACTCACCAATGTCCGTTTGAATGGCCGCCTTCTCACGCTGACTTGCAGCCTGCTCCGCCTGGGTGAGCAGCCGACCCGCTTGTTGAAATTGAGCGTTTTTCTTGAGGAAGCTCGCTTGCTGACGCAAAGCCTGAACATTGTTCGGATCGAGCTCGGTCACCTGCGCGTAATAGGGCTGCGCATAGTCCGGGCGGTCGAGGTGTTCGCCGTACCACTTGGCAAGCAGCAAGCATAACGCGACCTTGGTCTTTTGCGCCGTCGCGCTCTCCAACCACTGATTGACGACCTGAACAAGGGCAGCCCAACGTTTCGTCTCCGCTGCCAACTCCTCGATGTACTCGATCGTGTCCTCGTCTCGATAATCGAGCGACAAGGCCGTCTCGAGAGCCTCGTAGGCCGGCTCTTTTTGGCCAAGCTTATCGGACAGCACACGCGCGACCTTCCGCAGCAGACGCGTCTTGTCCCGTACCTCACCCACGACCTCGACGCGATCGAGGTAAAGCGCAACCAAATCCTCGTGTCGATCCGCCGCGATATGCAGTTTTTCGAGTTGATCAAAGGCGTCCTGGTTCGTCGGATCGAGTTCGATCACCTCCTCGAGCGCGGGCGTTGCCCCATCCTCGTTTCCAACCTGGTGCTCCCATACATGGGCGACCTCGAGGTACTCCCGTAGCTTCTCGGCTACGTCGTCGAAAGCTTCGGCGCGAGCCGTTTTGAGTGCCGCCACCTCATCCCAGCGGTCCTCATTCCTCAACAGACTCTCAAGCTGCGCCATCGCGTCGAAGTCTTTCCCATCGATCGCAATGAGTTTTCGCCAGCACTCGATCGCCTCAAAGGCCTCGCCTTCCACCGCCTGGTGCAGCCCCGCCAGCTCTCGGTACAGAGAAACCTGGTGCTCGGCCGGGAGACTCTCGCCCACGCGATCCACCGTTTGATGGATGGCATAACTCAGCTCCTGCGCATTCTCCCGACGCCGCCAAATGTCGTTGATCGCATACAGAGCATCCACGTTCGCATAATCGATATCGAGGATCCGACCGTAGTCCTCGAGCGCGGAGTCCTCGCGCCCCAATTGCGTGGCGTACAGCCTCGCCCGACGATGGAGCACCGCTACTTGCTCCTGATCGTCGTACACATTCGCCAAGTGGCGCTCGAGGATCTCGGTGAGTTCGCCCCACTGTTCGGTCCGCTCGTAGAGCTCAGACAAGGCACCGAGGGCCTCCCCGTCCTCGCCGCGCAGTTCGAGCACGTGCTTCCAAGTCGACACCGCCCGGGCGGCATCGCCAAGGTGCTCACCCAGAAGACGACCCATCTTCGCGTAGGTCTCTGCCCGTTCGTGGTCCCCGGGCGCGCGCGTCAGCTGGGTTTCGTACACGCCGTAAAGGTCGTTGTACCGCGCCTGCGACAAGAACAAACGCTCGAGCGCCGCGCCCGGATCGTCACTCTCGGTGTCTAGCTCCTCGAACAGTTTGCGATAAATTCGAATCGCGTCGTCAACCTGTTGAAGAGCCGTCTCGTAGATCTCTCCCAAGCGCTGATGGAATTCGATTTGCGCGTAGGCCTCTTCAGCCGCTCCCGCCCGCTGCTCTAGCACTTCGGCCAACTCGGCGAACTGTTGCCGGTCGGTGTACAGTCGGTCGAGCTGTTCGAGGCAAGCCGCCTCGAGCGGCACCACGCCTAACACGTACTGGTAGGTCTGAATGGCCTTCTCGGCGTCCTGAATTTCCTCCTCGAACACCCGGGCGAGGCGCTTTCCAATCAGACACTGGATCTCGGGACTTTCGTGCCCTCCAAGCGCGTCGGCATACGCGTTAGCGAGTTGCTCCCAGCCATTGGGAAGCGCATTGCCCGCTTGGTCGTACCTTAGCTCCACGCTGGCTGCCAAACGCTCGGCGTCGTCGAGACAGCGATCATCGCCCGGGAATTCCTGCATTGCGCGCGCGTAGACGGACAGGGCCACCTCGGCGTTGTAGAGCTGGGTCTCCTGAAGCTCCGCCAATCGATAGTAGAGCTGAATACGCTCAGCCGGCTCGGTCGTGTTGGCGAGCACAACCTCGACGACCTGAACCAACCTTGGATAATCGGCAATCGAGTCGTAATGAGTATCGAGGATTGCCGCGACGCTCAGAGCTTCGGTTCCGTGGGCGAACAATGCCTCCAGGGCCTGAATCGACTCCTGATGGTCGGGGGCCGCCTGAAGAATCTCCCCGTAGGTCGCAATGGCGTCTGCGAGTTCATTGAGTTTGTCCTGCCGGACCGTTGCCAAGCGGTATTTGAGGGCAACGATCATCTCGCCGTCCGCCGAGAGTTCGGCTTGTCGAGCGAGCGCGCCGACCAATTCCGACCAACGTTCGGTCACCGTGAACAATCGGTCCAAGGAAGCGAGCGCCGCCATGCTCTCTGGCTCGACCTCGAGCACGCGCTGGTGCGCGATGACCGCATTTTGATAATCTGCGAGTTGCTCCTCGTAGATGACGCCGAGCCGGGTTGCGACCTCGACAAACCGGGACGGATCCTCACCGAGCGCGTCGAGCTGCCGGCCGTAGAGCGCGGCCACCTCGGCCCATCGCCCACAAATCGCCGCCAATCGTTCGCAATGCGCAAAAGACTCCTCGTTGCTAGAATCCAAGGCAAGCGCGCGACTATAGACAGCAAAGGCAGCTCCCTCGTCTCCCACCATTTCTTCCCAGGTGCGCGCAACGCGCTGCAACAGGTCGACCTGTAAGTACCTGTCGTCGCTATGGAGGGACTGTACCTCAAGCGTGTCGATTAGACTCGTCCAGGCGGAAGCCGCTTCGTACACCGGTTCGAGCACCTGCGCCGCCGCAATGGCTTGCGCCGGCTGAATCGACTCGCGGGTGCTCTTCGCAATGGCGTCGAGAGCCTCGATGGTCGGCGGGTGTTCGGCCTGCTGCAAAAGCAAGTCCCGATACAGGTCAATCGCCCGCATCACGTCGTCCAGCTCGGTGTCATAGAGCTGCGCAATACGGAAGCCATAACTTGCCGACTCGGCCGGGTCTGCGGCCAACTCAGACTCACGCTGCAAGACATTGAGAAGCTCTGGATAATTTCCCGCTTGCTGATAAAGCACATCGAGTCGGCCCAGAGCCTCGATGTCATCGGGATCGATCTCCAACACGCGCTGGTAGGTGTCGATGGCTTCGCTTACCTGCCCGATCTCACGCTCATACACGGCGCCCATCTGATAATAGATGCGCTTACGTTCGTCTGGATCGAACACCAGATCGACTTTTTGATTGTAGGAACCGAGCAGCGCAGTCCAGTTCTCGGCTGCGAGATACAGGCGAATGAGGGCATCGATCGCCGCGAGGTTTTCTCCATCGAGCTCCAATGCCTTGATGTACACCGCGATGGCCTGCTCGTTCCTCTCGAGCAACTCTTCCTCGATCTGAGCCGCCTGCATGAGCGCAGTCGTCTGCTCTGACGGATCGGTCATCATGCCTGCTTTTTCTTGCAGGACCTGACTGAGATCGGCGTAGCGGTCAGCACCCCGATAGATTCGCTCGAGGGCCTCGGCGGACGCAACGTGCTGTTCATCGATGCCCAAGATCGTCTGGTAGTGCGCAATCGCCCTATCGACGTTGTCGAGGTCGTGCTCGCACACGAGCGCGCTCGCGGTGTACAGCGACACGGCCATTTCGATGTCGTCTCCCTGAGCGGCCGCAAGTCGTTCGTACACTCCCGCCAAGTCTTCGTGGCGAGCCCCCGCCCTACCCAGGCGCTCGAGTTGCTCACGGGAACGCTCCGATGCTGGATCTACCGAGACGGCGCGAGCCATGGTTTCGAAGGCCGCACCGAGGTCGCCCGAGGCCTCTTCGTGCAGCATGGTCATTTCGTGAAGGAGTTCAACCCTCCGACCCAAGTCATCGCTTCGCTTGATCTGAACTTCATAGGTCCCGAGCAGCTTCGAAATATCACCGCTTTGCCGATACAAGGGTGCAAGTACTTCAGCGATCGCGAGATCGAAGTTCTCGTCCTGCCCAATGCGCTCGAGCACAGCCATAGCGGCGGCGTTCTCGACGTCGATTTCAAGCACCGTACGGCACGTCTCGATCGCCGCTTCAACTTGCGAGAGTTTGTTCTCCTGAACGCCAGCGAGACGCAACAAGAAGGAAACACGCGTTTCCGCAGTCTCCGCGAAGCGCAGCTGGGATTCGAGATTGTCAGCAAGTTGCTCGAAGAGTCCCTGCGCGGTGTACAGACGATCGAGCGCCGTGAGTGCCAACTCGCTCGCCTCGTTGAACACGAGAACCTCACAATAGGCAGATATCGCGTTGTCCGCTTGATCCATGTCCTCGCTGAAGACCTTGGCCATTTGGATGAACAGCGCCTCGCGCGCCTCGTCATCATTGGCTTGCTCGATACGCCTTCGCAACACACCGACCAAGGACTCGTGCCGCTCGGCCTCCTGGAACAGGCTCTCAATACCGTCGAGCGCCTCCGCATCCGCCGGATCGACCTCCAAGGCCTGCTCGTAGGCCGATGCCGCCACATCAATCTCACCAAGCGCTCGACGCAACTGTGCCACGCGCATCCAATAATCGCGCGCCAGTTGGCCGTCGGTCGTGTCCTTGGCGATGGACTCGTACACCCCCGCCAGCGCGCCTTCCTGTTCGGCTCGCGCCACATAGGCTTCGAGGATCGTGCGCACGTCATCCCGCTCTGGGGCTTGCCGCAGCGCTCTGGACTGAGCATCGACCGCTACCTCAAGGTCTTCGACTTGGTCAGCGGCGACGGCCCCGAGCTTCGTCAACAGATCGACCCGCTCGACGACCGAGTCACTCACGTCCACCAAAATATCGAGCGCCTTGATCAATGCGGCGGATTCGCTCCGCGCCTCGTAGACGTCAGCCAGGATCCCTGCCGCGTCACCGCGCATGTCCTCATTATCGAGCAATCCCTCGAGCGCACTGCGACCCGCGTCATGATTGGGATCGAGAGACAATATCTCTCGGTAACACTCAAACGCCGCAGCCGCGTCCTCGAGATGGGCCTGCAGTGTTCGCCCGAGACGCAACTTCAAATCGATCATCTTGGGCTCATCGAGAATCATCTCGAGTTGCCGCCGCAATACCTCGGCATAGCGTGCCCAGTTTTCGTCCTTTAGATACAACCGATCCAAGGCTTCGAGCGCCGATGTCGCATCGGGATCAATGTCGAGAACCTTCCAGTAGGTGTCCACCGCACTGGCGGCATCATCGAGGGCGCCTTCGTAGAGCTCGGCCATTCCGCCGAGCACCTTGCACAGCAATTCACTGTCCCGTGGCTGATCGGGAGCCGTGAGCAGGTTCAATTGGCGCTCATAAACTCCGAGTAGATCGGCATGTCGACCCGCTTGATGATAGAGCCGCTGCAAAGCAGAGAGCGCATCGTTGCAATTGGGATCGAGTTCATAAACCCGGCCGTATTGCTCGAGTGCTTCGTCGAGCATGTCGAGTTCGTCCAGAAGCACTCGGCCAAGACGCAAGCGAAGGGTCACCTGTGCCGCGAGGTCCTCTATCTTGTCTAGAGCACCGCGGTACGCGATGACGAGTTTGTCCCAGGCGTTGAGCTTGCCAGCCACTCGCTCGGCGGACTCGGCGTCCGGCGCACTCATCGGGTCGAGGGACAAGGCCGAGAGAAAACGCTCGAGCGCTTCATCAGGCTTCCGCAACTTGGTCTCGTACAGTTCGCCGAGTTGACGAAGCTGTTCGAGACAGGAATCGCCGTCTTCGGTGTGACGCAAGGTCACCTCGAGCGCCGTCGCCAATCCCTTTGGATTGTCCGCCTCGGTGTACATCGGCACCAGGGCCTCCGCGGCCTGCAAGTTGTCCGAATCGAGGTTCAGTATCTTTTCGTAGGCACGGGACGCTCGGTCACTCTTGCCCTTCTTGGTCTGCCACAGATCGGCAACCTTTGTGAGCAAACCAACCTTGACTTCGACATCCTTCTCGCGGGACTCCTGCGACTCCAGCAAGCGAATGAATTCGTCCCATTTTCCGCTCTGCTCGAACAAGCCCTCGAGATCGTCCCAACGGTGCAGCGCGATCAACTTCTTTTTCAGGTTTTCTTGCGCTCGCCGATCGCTCGGATCGATCTCCAGCACACGGCCCCAGGCGTCGGCCGCTTGGTCGTCGTCTTTGCGACGATCGCCGTGGATCTGCGCCAATTTGGTGAGCAACTTGGCCTGCTCCGCGGGAGTATCGATCACCTCCACCTGTTGGGAGAGTACCTCGGCGAGTTTGTCCCACTCACGCGCACGTTCGTAGAACATCACCAGGGAGCCAAGAGCCTTTTCATTGTGCGGGTCGAGTTGCTGAACCTCGGTCCACAGCTCGATGCAAATCTCCGGCTTCTTGATCTTCGTGGTGGCGAGCTCGGCCAACTCCACGTACTTGTCCCGGCGTTCCGCCTCATCCAGCGCATCGGCATCGCGGCGCATCAGCACCATGAGCTTCGCCCAGTCGCGGCGTTTCTCGTAATAGCCTCGCAAGAAGGTCGTTGCTTCCGCGTGGCTGGGGCGCACGTCCAGCAGGGCCTCAAAACATTTTGCCGCCTCCGTCGCATTCGAGAACTTCTGATAGACGGTCGCCGCCTTGGCGAAGTACTCCACTCGCTTGTCCACATCGGCGTAGGCCTGCGCAACTTTCACCAAGGTCTTGACGTAGTCGTGATTGCGTCGCGCCTTTTCCTGCTGGGCCGCCTCCTCGAGCAGAGCGGCAATCGCCGCATCGTCCTGCTCGGTCGGCACGCCCGCTGCTGCAGGGCCCGGTGTCGGCGTCACGGGGACAGGTGACGGAGTTGCCTCGACGGCGGGAGCTTCGGGCGATGCGTCCTCAACGTCAGCATCCTCCGCGTCGTCATCGTCAACACCGTCTTCGTCGCTCGCCGCCTCGGATGCGTCCTCATCGCCCGAGGCATCGTCGTCGTCGCTCGCCGCCTCGGAGGCGTCCTCGTCGTCGTCCGTCGCGACATCCCCAGCAGCATCATCGGCCGCAATTGCGGTGGGCATGGGCGGCGGTGCGGGCGCGACCTCGTCAACCTCATCCACGTCAACCTCATCCACGTCAACCTCGACGTCGTCAACCTCGACGTCATCGACCTCGACGTCATCGACCTCGACGTCATCGACCTCGTCGCCGTCTTCGACCTCCTGCCCGTCTGCAGCCGCGCCATCATCAGCCGCGCCATCATCGGCCTCAGAGGAAACCATCGGCACAGTGTGCCCCTCGCCCCCATCGAGATCGCGAAGTGCCTCCATATCGGACTCTAGCTCTTCCGTTCCAATGCTGACGATGGCCTCGTCATCCATCACGACATCAACCGAGGCGACGTCGAGCACGCTCTGCGGCGGCTCCTCGTCATCGGGCTCGGAAGGTGGAACCAAGCTCAAACGTCGGCCAATTTCGTCTTCGAATTTTCGCAGCTCGGCGTTCTGCGCATCGACACTCGCCAAACGCTCGAACCAGTGGCGGGCACGCTCCTGATCGTCGAGTTTCAGCCACGCGATCGTACCAGCCTGCGCCAGAATGAACGGCGCCGCGACCCGTTCGGCCGCCTGCTCGGCAAGCTTGAGAATGCGATCCCACTCTCCGGCTTCCTCGCCCCATTGAGTCTTGAGAAATGTAAATGCGACATCGTTTTCGGGATCGCCAAGCACGGCCGTCTCCAGAAGCCGCCCACCGATATCGAGGTTCTGATGCCGGGTGACCCAACGAGTGCCGAACGCGAACGCGATGCGCGCGCCATCGGCAACCGAAGCGTCGCCGAGCACATTCCGTTGCTCGTTGAGCACCTCCGCCAATCGGTCCTTCTTGAGTAGGTACTCCTCGTACACGGCGGCAGCTTGTCGGCTACAGCAATCCGCGCGATACGCGGCGAGCGCAAATTCCTCGAACAAGTCTTCGTCATAACGAGCCGCTATACGCGCCGCTCGCAAGAGGGGCGCAGTCGCCGCCGTGCCGCTCGCCTCAGCGGCCTCTGCCTTCAGCTCGTCACATCTTTCCTCGTAGTCCTCCTCTGTCGAACTGAGGTCGACCATCAAAGCCAACGCGTCATCCTCGAGGGCGTTGTCCTCTTCAGCCGCCGTCTCATAGGCCGTCTTGGCTTCCTCGTATTTGGCCTGATCACAGCACGCAGCGCCAATCTCCATCAGCACTTCGCCGCGGTCGATACCCTCCGTGCACTCGAGGGCCTTGCGAAGCACCATCTCGACCATCCTTATCTTGCCGAGCTCCCAGTAGATATGGCTCGCGGCACGAAGGGGCCCGCCAGACGCAGGCCTGAGCTTCCATGCTGTTTGAAAATGCTTCAGCGCAACCGGAGCTTGTAACAGCTTGCCCGCCAGCACATGCCCGAGTCGCGAATGCAATTCCGCTTGCTCGTTCGCGTCACTGGTTTCATCGATACAAGCGGTCAACGCAGCGGCCAAGCCGCGCCAATCACCCTGGGACTCGAGTTCATTCAATCGCTGTGAATTCATTATCTTTCGCTGCGCTCCCTCGACCGATCATCGGCGGACCATCGGGTTCACATGCCGCGCATTCCAGCGGCACATGGTCACACCTCACGTCCCCAGTTGTTAAGCTAATTTCATCTATTCAAGTGACTCTCACCCCTTCACGCCGCGACCGTCGCAACGCTCAGGTGCCGGGCCCTCGCAAACGCTGCATCATCGACTGCGCCTGCTCACACTGCGACTTATAGATCTTTGCCTTCTTGCTACGACAGGCGCGAGCACTGAAGCCCTTCAATTTCTGCAGCGCCTGCTCCTTCTTTGGCGGCTTCAGTTTGCCGTACGCCATACCCAAGTTAAACAGCGAAGCGGGGTCCGACTTGTCCGCCTTCTCGGCCGCTTCAAAAGCTTGAACCATTTTGTCGATGTCACCACGGTCCCGATACAGAAGCCCACGCAGAGTGTGCACGTCGTGCACGTGCTTCTTGTCGGCGGCCGCCTGAATCTTCGCGCGAAGCTCGGCGAGCTTTTGCTTCTTCGGGTCGTCGAACTTCCCGACCTTCCGTTCGACCTTGGACATCTGCACCGCCGCCTGGAGCAACTTCTCTGCCTGATCGAGATAGTCCAGGTTGAGATACAAGAGAGCTAGCGGATAGTAATGATCCAAACGGTTCGGTCGAATCTCAAGCGCCTTGTTGAAATACTGCATCGCCTGTTGTTCATCGTCCGACCATAGATAGGCGATACCCAACCGGTGGTAGCACTCGGCCATGTTCGGATCGTGTTCGATGCACTTCTTGTACGGCTCGATACTGTCCTTGTACGCAGCGGCCTTCTCTGACGCCTTCTTCCGCGCGATCATTTCCAGCGCGAAGCCCCGCTCTTTCCAATAATTGGCGTAAGTTGGCGCGGACTCCGTCGCCTGCGCCAAGGTAGCGGCCACCTTCGCCCACTTCTCACGCTTTTTCTGGGCCTTGGCGAGTTTGTAACGAATGTGGTGGTTCGTCGGATCGAGGGCGAGGGCCTGTTCGTATTTCGAAATCGCAATGGTGGGATCGACGCTGACAGCCTTGTCACCGTCCACAGCCAAAATGATCGCTTCTTGTTTGTTGCGATTGCAACCAGACAGGAGAACCGCCGCCAACAACAATAGCCAAGAGAATCTCATCGAAACAGATACCTTTCGATCGGCTTCCGCCGAACCGCACGAGCAACACACGCTCCCGAAACCGTGAACAATTACGCCGCAGGGAAGCGCTTCTCGCACCGCCCCAACGACCGACCGACAATAGGCGGCGCCGTGCGCAGAGTCTAGCGCAAACGGCGACTCTCGCCTGTGTTCGACCGCACTTGGCGACGATCTTTGAAGCGGCTTCGACGACCACAAAACGCCGACGCCTCCCCGTTTATCGAACCGGGAGGCGTCTAAGGGCACCGAAGCGCTCTTTTGCGTCCGTCAGCCGCCAGGCGCGAACATGATCGGATAGCCAACGGTCACGATCCCACCCTCAGGCTGCGGGAAGCTGAGCGAGTAAAAGGCTCGCGTCACGCACGAGACCACGCCGCCATCCGGCAGATCGCCGCCACCACTCACGTTTGACACCGTCCCCTTGCGGCTAATGACGAAGCGTACCGTGACTCGGCCCTGGAGGTTCGGATTATTCCGCAAGCCGTTCTCGTAACAGAGGCGGAAACGACCGAAGTTCTGCCGGACGATACGCTGAATGACCTCGGGCGGAAGACGCCCGCTCACGCTGGTTGCGCCCATGCGGACACGAGGCGGCCGTGCCCGGTGACTTCGGCCGAGTCGGCCGTGGCCCGAACCGAAACCCTGGCCCGTGCCTGTACCGGCGCCGTGGCCCAAGGTGCCCACCGAACCGAGGCCGATACCCTCGCCGCGACCACCACCGCCTTCACCAATGCCGGAGAGCCCGAGGCCTCCTGCGCCGAATGACTCGCCGATCGAGTCACCCCACATGTTTCCGCGCGCGCTCAGCGGATCGTTGCCGAGTGACTCGTCTCGGCCCCACGGGGCGGTCGGCGCATCGGGATCGCCGCCTGCACCGGAATTGAGCAGACCGATCATACCGAACTCGGCCGCGTCGCGCAGCGCTGCCTGGCGCGCAATGTGCGGATCGGCGTTGTCAGCCGGTCCGCGTACACCGTAACGATTGCCCTGGGCCTTGGTGTTTGGGTCACCCATCGAGCCTTCTTCACCCTTGGCCCGCGTTCCCGTACCGCCCTCGTTGTTGTCGGCGTCGCTCTCCGCGGTCTGCTCGGTCTCCTTTTCCTCTTCCTCGAGCTCCGCTTGGGTATCGAAGAATTGCTGAATGAGCTTGCGGTTGTCGTCGCTCAGGGTGTCGTCACCTGCCAAGCTCATATCTGGCATGAGCATCGCGAGCGCGCCAAACAAGCCCGCATGCCCGGCAAAAGAGCCGAGCACGTAGAGCATCGCTCCGCCCGTCAGGGCCGCAAGCGTAAAGCCGCCGACGGCCTTCTTGCCCGCGTGAACAGCAGCAATTTCAAATACGATATCGTTGAGTTCCACACGAACGGTCGTCCCGTGTTGGAGCGCGATTTGTGAGCTACCTCCGGCTGCCTCGGCCAGCGACACCGAGGCTTGGCCGCTGCGTTGCACACGACCCGTCGCCCCCTGAGGGATTTGAACCGCGGGTCCGGCTACGACCAATGGGAGCTGTGCGGTGCCGAGCTTCTCCGTGGGCAAACTGTAATCGCAGCCCTCTTCACCAACCGTGAACGGCCGCGGCGGCGACAAGTGCTGGACCGTCAGCTGGTTACGACCCCACAGAATGCGAATCTCTATCGCTTCGGCGGCCGACTCCACCTCGTTCTCGGCAACCAGTGGGCCACTCTGAAAGAGCTTGTATTCATAGCTTCCCTCCTGCGCATCTGCCATCGCCGCATCCGTACTTGACGCCGCAGCAAACGGATTACTCGATGCGAAGGCCGGAGAAGAACCACCAGCAGCCGCAAAGGGATTCGAAGCGGCCGCGGGTGCTGCCCCAAACGGATCGGATGCCTTGCTCGCAGGATCGGCGGCTGGCGCGGCGGCGGCGGCCGGAGCGGAGCCGGCTGGCGCGGCGGCGGCCGGAGCGGAGCCGGCGGCGGCTGCAGCAGCTTCGCCC
>JAPYTK010000141.1 GCA_029941785.1 Polyangiaceae bacterium
CCAGCTACTGCCTACCTGCTCCCACCCCAACCATTGCGCATAAGAGACATGATGTGAACTCTCGATGAAAGCCATAAAGGGCCTTCATCGGACTATACTCTCCGAGTTATGATCTCCAGATCTGCAGGAGATGCTCGCATTGGGCAGCCGGTCCGAGCATCGTCGTTCAAGGCGGCGGCGCTCGTTTGTTGTTTGGCATGTGGTGTGCCAGTCATCGGATGCTCATCGGGGAGCGAGGCTCCGAACCCCGAGGGCAGCCCGTTCTTTGTGAGCGCTGACTTAATCAGCGTCAATGCGGCACCTGTCACGGCGGACAATGCAACGACGCTATTCTCTGTGAGCATCTACGACGGTGCCTGCACAGATTGCAGTGGAAGCTTTCGTGATGCAACGGTGTGGGCTGGCCCGCCAGGCAATCTGACGGAGATAGCTTTTGACGACACATCCCATTCGTTTCGCGAATTCCGCTCTGGCTACTCAGAAGCGTACCTCTTTCGGATCGATGCTCAGGGGCGGAGCATCGAGTGTGAAGTTGCAGGGCCGTCGTTCTATTCCGCAACGGTGAGCCCGACACCGGCGTTGAATGCGCCGACCACGATCGCTTGGACTCCCGCTGGGGAAGCGGGGATCTACGCTAGCGTCAGTGTGATAACGCCCAACGGAATGATCGCCCAGTTCCCGCCTAACGGAATCGGCGATGACGACGGCGAGGAGGTTGTTCCGGCGCGGAGTTTCGGCGACCCCGGCAAGTATTGGATTGGCGTCTTGCGGGGTCACAGGATTCTGCAACAGGTCAACACGGATTTCGGGGACCGCATCGACTGCGATGCAAGCGTTCAATTGAACTTCGACTTTCAACTCGACTGACGTACCGCCAACAACGCAGTTCGTCGACTGCTGCGACCACCGCTGAAACGAGCTACGGTCTGTCTACCCGCGCCTACCCCAACCCTTTGCGCTCGACGCTAACCCTCGCCCCAAGCCCCCACCGCAGCCAGCTCGCGCCCAGCGTCATCCACCACCAGGAGCAGGACGAAGCCTAGGCTGGTGTCCAGCTCGAAGCGAAGCGTTGCGGGGTAGATGGGCGGGGAGAAATGTGAACCACATGCCCCATCGCCCGAACGAGGGCGCGGGGGTTACTGAAGGTTTCGTGCTGCGAATTCTCCCGCTCAATTCGTAGAGACTAGAAAGGGGCTTCGTGGGTACTATGCTCTGCTCGGTATTTGTCCTATGTTGTTGAGGTGAAACAAGGGTTGCGAATGGTCGGGAGCTGTGTGCTTTTTTCGGGAATGCTCATCGCCAGTAGTGGATGCGACGGGGATGAGATTAACTGCATACGGAATATTGAGTGCGTAGAGCAGTGCGGCGGGTCCGTTGTCCAGAATGGATGCGATCCGTGTCCTGCAGGCACGGTGGACAAACTCACCTGCGAGCAGGGTGGGGGTGGATCGGGCGGTGCCGGCAGCGGGCCGGCGACGACCTTCGAAGAGTGTCAGGAGAACATCGGGATCGCGCTGACATGCGGTGACGCCGGAGTCGAGCTCGTCGCTTTCGTGCCTGGCGTCACCTGCACGGGCATGTCGAGCTTCACCGAAAGCGAGCGGGTGATCTTCGAAACGGATCTCGACATCAACGTCGTCGGCATTCGCATCGAGGACGTACCGCCCACCTCGCTCAGCGCCAGCATCACCTTCACCGCGCCGATGCCAGTGGCTCTCGACGCGCTGCCGCAGCAGCTCGACTGGCCCGGCAATTTCAAGCCGAACGCCGGTGCCGCTGCGATCACCTTTACCGAACACCGGCCGGCAACCACGACGTTCGAGATTGACAAGCCGCCGATCGACGCGATCGGCCAAGAGAACAACCGCGGCACCTTCACCATGTCCGGCGGCGAGGTCGATCGCATGGAGGACGGCAGCGAGGTCACGGTCGCGACGCCCGACGCCGATGTGCGCGGCTGCTTCAGGCTCTACGGCGACGTGCAGCCGATGTGATGCACAGGCCGCCCTCGTCCTCGAGCCGCCCATCGCGTCACACCACAAAGCGTGGGTCAGATGACCCAGAAGTACATCCGAACCGCGGAGGAATTGCAGGCTGGATTCGGTGAACCGTTTCCCGTCCTCCCCCTGGCTGTGGTGAGGCCGAAAACGTTCGCACGTAAATCGCTAAGTGCCCGAAGTCTCGTCATGCCTTCGAGCGAAACGTTCACAAATAACGGCCACACGCTCGTAAGCATGCAGAATCTAGCGGGGCGGACGGGACTCGAACCCGTCCCGGTGACTGTCACCACGTGTCACCAGGTGTCACCACGTCACAATTTACGGGCGCTTGCCGCGCTGAAGATGCCACCACGTGTCACCAGGTGCCATTAGACTGCAGCACTGTAGTAAACCCGCCCGAATCGCCGCCGAGTCCGCGACTCAAGTTGGTCCAAGCACTCACGCAAGCCATCGGTGAAGCCGCCGAAGCCGGCGACCTCAAAGCCGCCCGCATCGCGCACGAGGCCCTAGGCAAGCTACTCGACGCGCCAGGTGGTGCGAGCGTGGCGGAGCTGTCGAGCGTGAAAAGGGGCCGGGGGTAGGAGCAGGTAGACAGCTCCGATTTGTCCAACAGAACTTTGACCGTTCCTTGAAAAAAATGCGACCGCTCGCGTTCTGGCGAGGTTCTGGGTCCGTCAGCGGACCACCTCCCTGGTCTTGTGGGTGCCATCCGTGAGGGAGAAACACAGTGGGAACTGGAGGATGACCGACGGGTCCGCTCGACCATGCGAGCGTTGACGCGAAGCGCCCCAACATCAGTCAGCGCGCAAGTTTCCGCTCTGGAAGAAATTTGTCGCACAAAATCGACGATCAGCGGCGACAAGCTGTGGCATACGCCATGGCTCTCGTTCACCATGAGGAGGTGACGCGCGCGCATGCCCTGGTTGGCTTCACCGTTGGTCTACTCCTCGCTTCTCACGCGACGGCTTGTTTCCTCGATCGGAACGGGCAGCAGATATTTTGGGAAGGCCAAGGCGGCGCAGCCAATGTCAGCACCGTAGGCTCCGGCGAAGGGTCGGTGAATGTTGCGACGGGCGGCGGTGGCGTGATGACGAGTGGTCCGAACTCCACCGGCCCGGCACAGGCCGGCGCGGGAGGCGGAGGCGGAATGGATGATCCTGGAGCCGGCGCGGGTGGTGGAGGCGGGGAGGGTGGAAGCATGACCGTCGATCCCTGCGTCGTCAGCTCGATCCCCGAAGCCGCTCCAAAACTGTGTTCGGTGAATTCAGATTCGAAAGTCTCGCTCACCATCAGCAACGTTTGCGTGAGCGAGGCGATCGAAGTCTTTTGGGTCGACTTCAACTGTATTGAAATCTCCTATGGCACCTACGCTCCAGGTGACAGCTTTGTGAGCCAATCCTACAAGTCGCATCCATGGCGAGTTCGCAACGCCACCACGCAGGTTTTGTTGGCCGACATCCCACCGGTCATGAGCGACACCATGATCGCGTTTCCGTAGCGTCCGCTCAGTCGATGGCGCGCAGCTCGGGGCGGTCGCCACCCCGTGAGAAGATCGGAGGGGAGCCGATCGGAGCATCGATCGTGATGCGTTGTCCGCCTTCATGATTGCTCCCCGTCCACACGTGAAACCAGGTGTCGCCAGGTGGGAGGTAGACGCTGCGCTCGCTCGTGCCCTTGGTGACCACCGGGGCCACGAGCAGCGAATCGCCGATGAGAAACTGGTCGTCCGTTCCTCGACTCTCCGGATCGTTCGGATACATCAACATCAGGTGGCGCAGGAGCGGAGCGGAACTCTGTTGGGCCTCGTCGGAGAGCGCCTCGAACACGGGCCCCAGGGCGTCGTGTATTTTGGCGAAGCGTCGAAAATGCGCCGTGGTCTCCGCGTCCTTTTCCCACGACCAGTTCTCGTCCTTGGCGTTGCCCTCGTGGGTCCGCATGATGGGCGTGAACGCGCCGAGCTCTACCCAGCGCATGAACAACTCCTTGCTGCTCGGACCGCCACTGAAGCCACCGATGTCGTGCGTCACGTAGGGGATCCCGCTCATCCCCAGGCTGAGCATGGCGGGGATCACGGTCGGTAGGCCATCGTGGGGGCTCCAGTCGGCCTCTTGATCGCCCACCCAGTGGATCTGACTGTGGGCGTGAATGCCGCTGAAGCCGCTTCGCGCGAAGACGGCAAAATCGCCGTCGGGACGGACCTCGTCCATCACCTCACGCCAGAGGCGGTGCCACTCGATGGGGAAGCGGTTGTGGTAGACCGTGGCGTCGCTGCCGTCCGACAGTACGGCGTCGAGAGGCACCCACTCGCCGAAATCACTCATCCAGCCGTCCATGCCGTAGTCGGTCACCATCGCGCGCAGGTACTTCTTTATGTACTCGCGTGATGCCTTGGAGCTGAGATCCGGATGAGACGCGCTGCCGTTGGGGGCGAGGTGCACGTAGCTCTCTCCCTTGTCGTTTCCGATGAGCAGTCCGGCCTCGTCCATCTCGGCAAAGTGTCCGAGCTTCGGATCGATGAAGGGGTTGGCGTACGACAAGAAGCGGTAACCGCGCTTGGCCAGATCGTCGATCATGCCGGCCAGATCGGGATAAAGCTCCTCGTCGTGCGTCCAGCGGTATTGTACCCCCGAGCCGCCATCCAGGTTGCTCCGGTGTCCGGTCCAGTCCTGCACCCAGAACGCGCCGACCGGCACCTCGGCTGCCTCGAGCGCGTCGACCTCAGCCAGAACCGCGTCTCGGCCGCCTTGGGATCCCACCCACAGATCGTAGGCCCAGCTCGGAGGCGCGCTCGGACGGCCGAGTCGTAAGCTGAGCTGGCGGATCACGTCGAGCGGGGTGGGCCCATGGAACACCAACAGTTCGAGCGGTGCGCCATCGATGACCTCGAGCCACGCGATTTTCTCGTCTCCTCGACAGAGATCGACCCGACTGCGGCGCGACGTCTCGATGAGCACGCCGAAACCGCGCGCGTCGAGATAATAGGGCATGGGGAAATAGGTCGTGTGCCGCCCACCATTCAGACCGGTCGGCGGAAGCTCAGGATCGCGGCCGATCCCTTGTTCACTCACGAAGAGCGTGAAGGCCTCGCCCCGTTGATCGCCGGCGTGATACTGCTCGCCGAAGCCGTAGAAGCTCCCGTCGGTATCGCAGGCGACGGGCAAGGCCACTGAGGTTGCCGTATCGCTCTGTATCGTCCACCGCAGGCGCGTCGCCTCCAGCTCGGGTGCCGGCTCGATCACCAGCTCGGCCGTGGCGCCGCCGTCTGCCGTGCCGTAGGTGATCCGTGCCGATTGTGCATCGATGCTGCCGCCTTGGTACACATCGAAGGCCGCGGCGCTCTCGTCTTCTCGCTCGAAGGTCCACATGCCGACCAGTCCGTTGACCAGATCGTCGAATTGACGTGCCTCCAGCCCTCGATCCGGGGCGGTGGCCAGCAAGCGCCGGTCATCGCGCATCAGCTGCACACCGCCATCGGCTCGAGCGATCACCCGCGTACCGTTTTGCAGCAGGCCATCGACGGGCGGCGGGCCGGGCTCGGAACAAGCCCCGCAGGCCGCGAGAGCGAGCATCGCGATGAGTCGGGCGCCGCGGGTGCGTCGGGGGTTGGCGACAAAGTGAGCGGTGGAGACCCTGGGCACGTTCACTTCGACTCCGGCGCGTCGGTTTTGCCGACGAGATCGATCTTCAAGACCACACCGTTGCGGATGAGGTTGTCCGCCTTGCCTTTGTAGACGATGCCCCACTGTGTGCGGGAGTATAGTCCCGATGAAGGCCTTTTTTTGCTCTTTCGAGAGTTAACATAATGTCTCTTATGCGCAATGGTTGGGGTGGGAGCAGGTAGACAGCGCCGTGACAAAAAGTCTCCTTTGTATTTTGCCGCCGCGATGCTATTTGTGATGCCTGGGCACCTCGACACGAGCACGCGTCTTCGGACGTGCTCGAAAGGAACAGCCCATGAATGGACTCGCCGGGTATTCGACCCTCCTGCGTGCGGTCATCGTGTTCTCGTTGGGAGCCGTGTGCAGCTGTGCGGTGGTTACGCCGACAGGTGATGAAACAAAGGCAAGCGATGGGACCGGCTTCCATGACGCAGCCAATCCGAACGGGAAAGCTGACGCACCGCTACCGGACTCGGCGGCGGGAAGCTTCGTCATCGACAACCAATCGAGCACAAGCCATTACGGGCTCGAGACGTCGACCGCATGGTGGGCCTCCGCGTCCACACCCGGCTATCACGCGACCGACTACGCGGTTGCCCCAACCTCCGCCGTCAGTGATCCAGCAGTGTTTTGGTTCGAATTGCTCCAACCGCGTTGTTATGACGTCGAGACATGGTGGACAGAGGGCGCCAATCGCGCCAGCGCACTGACCTACATTGCGTACGGCCACCTTAAAGAGGAACTCGGTCGGACAACAGTCGATCAAACCAGCGGCGGGTCGAAGTGGAACGCACTCGGTCGCTGGACTTTTTCCAAAGGTCGCAACGAGATCGTGCTGTCGCGCTGGGCAACCAGTGGCTCCTTCGCGGTCGCTGACGCCGTCCGCCTGACCCCCTGCAACGAAGCGGCACCACCGGAGCCACCGGCACCAAGCGGAGTCAATCTGAGCGTTCCCTATTTCTACCAATACAACAACGCCTACGAGCCCTCGGCGACGTGCGGCGTGACGTCTACAGCGATGGCCATCAACTTTTGGTTGCCCAACAACACGACCCCCGACGCGCTCTACTTGGACTTTGGGAAAGCGAAAGCGCAGTCCCCATCTGGGATAGCATCCATTTACACGGCGAAGGGAATTGCCAGCGATTGGACGACCACCGGTACGCGTGACGAAATCCGTGCGCACCTCGACCAAGGTCGACCGGTTGTCGCTCACGGATTCTGGACCGGATCGGGTCACATCGCCGTCATCGTTGGTTATGACGATCAAGGCTGGTTGGCCAACGACCCCGCTGGGAATTGGGAGATCTGCTACGGCTGTGGCTCCGGCGAGAAGGTCCACTACGCCTTTGGTGCAGGCTGGGACACGAAGCTGAGCCATGACGGCGACATCTGGTTCTCTGTTTCGGATCCGAATGGGATATGACTGCCGCCTTCTGCCGCGTGATCCATCGAGCTTAACTCACGGCGCTTGTCGGAGAGGGGGTCGTGCCGACTGTCCTCACTTCCCCGACGGACATAGGCATTGTCCGATGCTCAATGTCCACCAGGAGAAGATTCCACAAGACCGGCCTGCAGAAGCTCCGGCTGTTGATGAAACCGTTGAGAGCCTTGTTGAGAGCCTTAGGGGTGAATGGTAGACTGCAGTGTGTGCGTGATTGTTTCCAGCACAGGCTATGAGTTCTGATGTTTTCGATGGTCCCTCAAACGATGTTTGCGGAGCAGAGAAGTTAGGACTCGATACATTCCGTGCTGTCTACCTGCTCCTACCCCAACCATTGCGCATAAGAGACATTATGTTAACTCTCGAAAGAGCCCCAAAGGGCCTTCATCGGGACTATCCTCTACACAGAGCGGCGCCGCACCATCGTGAAGACATCCGAAATCGAATTTCTTGACCACGAAGACACCGCCATCGGCACGCTGATCCTGAGCCGCCGAAGCATGCCGTCGAATCCGGAGATCTCCGTCACCGAGATCACCATCGATCACGAATTTCTCATGAGCAGCCACATCACGGCATCGGAGCGCGCTCTCTCGCGCATCGCCCTTGAGCTGCACCCAGGAAGCGCGCTGCGGGTGTTGGTGGGGGGACTCGGCCTTGGCTACACCGCCTGGGAGGCGCTGCAGTCGTCGCGGGTGGTGGTGGCGCAGGTGGTCGAGTTCGTGCCCGGGGTCATCCGGTGGATGCGAGAGGGACGGGTGCCGCTCTCCGCCGAGCTGATGGCGGAGCCGAGGGTCGATATCGTGCAGGGAGATGTCTTCGAGAAGCTCCTACAGCCACCGGAATCATCGGACCCGCTGTTCGATCTGATCTTGATCGACGTGGATCACTCCCCCGCCGACCATCTGGGCCGCTCGAACAACGACGTATTCTATACGCCCGATGGCCTACGGCGCGCCCGACGACACCTCGCACCCGATGGCGTGCTGGGCGTGTGGTCGTACGCGCAGAGCTCTCCATTCGCCGCCGCCCTCCGGACCGTTTTTCGAGACGTCTGGGTCGAGCCGATCCTCTTCTTCAACGACCTGCTGGAAGAGGAGACGACGGACTGGCTGTTTTTTGCCCGAAACCGCGCAGAGGGGAGTAGTGACCCGGGCTGACCCCGGCATACACCCGACGCGATCCGGGCGAGGGGGCTGCCCAGGACGCCAAGGGTACCCGGCGGCGAAGCGGCTACACGCAGGCCCCAGATCTCCCGCCGAGGGGTCTTGCACGTCGAAGACGACAGTGTCCTCGATGAGGGGCTGCCAACCTGCGCCTACCCCAACAATTGCGCATAAGAGACATGATGTTAACTCTCGGTTAGTGCCATAAAGGGCCTTCATCGGGACTATACTCTCCCCCATCGACTTTTCGGAGTGGACCGAGGACCGGTTGGAGAGCTGTAGTCATCCACGGTTCCAAAGGAGGGTTAGAATATGTCGGCGCCTTCACTTTTGAAAACTCACTGGGCCCTGATCGCAATTCTACTCGTCGCTTGCCGGAGCAACCCCGAACACTTGGCCCCCGTGGCAGCAGCGCCATCGGTTGAATCAGTCAAAGCGCCGAACTCGCCCCCGGCGCCACCGCCCGATGCTCAGCCTGTCCAAACGTCGGCCGCCAATGAGCACGTAGGTGGCTCGGGCCGCCTACCCAACGAGTTAGTCCCCTTCGAGTGCCCTCCCGGCACCCCCAACCCCGTCTGTCATTCGTCCCCGTCTTGGCTCGTGGACCTCGATCGAGCGGCCACTACGCTTCTCGCGCCCACCCACCGGCGGCCGGAGCTTCCGGTCTGCGAACGCGCCGAAGCCGCTCTCAAAATGGCCATGAAAACGGTGCCCTCAGACTTGTCCTGGGAGGAGCGGGTCATGGGCCAAAACTTGGCGGTGCGGGTCTTTGCCTCCCATGGGTGTGCGAGCCGCGGCACTTCGCCGCAGGCGTCTCATCCAGGGATCTTGGCGCGTCAAGTCGCCTGGCACCTGGCTTTGCCGGCCACGCAGCTGCACGGCCTCGGCGCGGAGCCCATGCCCGATCTCGACTTCTGGGTGGGGCCTCGCAGCGAGTGGCGCTCGCTTCGCAGCCGCAACGTGCCCTTGGCCCATGATGGCGCCGAGCGGTTCACCCGGCGCTTTCGTCCGGTGCGTACGGCGACCAGGCGCGCCATCTTTAGCCAGGTGGTCGCCTATGACGCTCGAGGCACGCCGTATGTGACCCCGCTGGTGGGTCGCGTTGAGATGCGCCTGGGCCTCGCCGACCGCGACCCGGGCTGCGTCGCCAAGCTCGACCTCACTCGATTGCGATGCCGGCGACTCCGAGCCATCGTCCCCCCGCGCGCCCTAGACGCCCAGCCGGTCTCCTTTTTTGTCCACTTTGCGGATCAGAAGAACGTGACGTGTGGAGGGTGCCACGGTGCCAACTCCGTCCGGGCGACAGTGCCCGACGACCCATTCAATGGCGACTTGAAACTGCTATTGCCGGCGATGGCGAAGGATCATCTGGAAGAGCGCCGAGCCGCCTTCGAAAAAGGCGCGGCGAAACTCGGACGCAAGCTTCGGCCGGCCGGTGCTCCGTGAACTCGACCCCTTGTCATCGGGTGAACGGTAATGAGCGAGATTGTCTCGCGCTACATGAATTATGTTAACTTCGCCACACATGCCGGGGGGGCCGCGTGTACGTTCTATTATTGCACTCTTCGACTCTTCTCCCCGCCCGGGGAGTTGAGTGATGTTTAGCCGTTCTGTCTACCTGCTCCCACCCCAACCATTGCGCATAATAGACATTATGTTAACTCTCGGTTAGTGCCAAAAAGGGCATTCATCGGGACTATACTCCCAGAGGGGTCTATCATCAGTTGATGGTCATTCGCACACTGGTGCTCTTGCTAGCGTTCCTGTCACTTGGCGCGATCGCTGCGCTGGGCGGTTGCGACTCCGATGGCGACACGACCTCCGGAGCGGGGGGCGGCGTCGCTGCAGGTGGCAGTGGGGGCATGCCGGCGGCAACCGGCGGCACAGAATGCGTCAACGGCACCGATTGCGATGACGGCAACGCGTGCACCGACGACACGTGCATCGTGGCCGAGTGCCAGTACAGCATTGTCGCCGACGGGGTGACTCCAGCGACGGTGAGCGACCCCGACCCCGACGATTGCTTCATTCCACAATGCGTCACGGGGACGCTCACGGATGTTGCGGCCACCGGCTCTGCGTGCGCATTGGCTGCTGGAGCCGTGGGCGTTTGTGACGCCGAGGGGGTCTGCAGTTGCGCGGCCCCTGGACCCACTGCGGCGCATTACGTCGATCCGATCGACGGAGTTGACGACGCGACGCACGGAGGAGCCGCGGGCAGCTGCGCGTTCAAGACGCTGACCTATGCCCTCGAGCAGTCACAGGGCGACATCCACGTCGCGCCAGGAACCTATTCGACGGGGACGGGAGAGACCTTGCCTTTTGTGCTCGGCGATTTCGACCGCATCTTCTGCGAAGAGGTGGGCGGTCAGCGCCCGTTGCTCACCGGTAAGGGCACCTACGCAACCTGGAGCAGCGTGGTGGAGATGACAGGGGCAGAAACCGCGGTCATCGACTGCGACATCGTCGGTACCGGCAACCCGACCTACTGCGTCGAGATGGTGGGACCTGCACTGCCGAGCACCCCGCTCATCCTGCAGGGAAGCGATGTGAGCGGCTGCCTCAACGGCGTACGGCTCGGTGCAACGGGCCGCCTCGTGGAGGGCAATTACTTTCACGATCATCAGTTGACGGGCGTCTTCAATCAGGGGCCAACGAATTTCAGCTGGGTCAACAACAACCAGTTCGACACCAACGGGCAGCAAGACATCTTTTGCAACCTTCCCGATCCGGATTTCGATGGTACCGGCAACACGGGCCCAAACGGCATGGCGCCGAGCTGCGCTGGTTGCGTCAACTGCCCGTTCCAATGACGCGAACCCTTTTTCGACCCCGTTCTTGGGCGTTGTGGGGCGGTTTGGAGCGGAGCTCTGCTGCTGTCTACCTGGCGCTGAGCGCTGTCTATCAGCCCCGGCCCTGCGGAGTATCGTCCCATAAAGGGCCTTCATCGGGACTATACGTCATTGGACGTGCCGTGTGATGTGGGCCTCAGCCCAGCGCTAGTCGAAGGCCAAAGTTTCGAGCGCGGTCACCATCTCGTCGCGATGCGCGGCGTCTTCGCACTGCGCCGAAAGTGTGAGCTTGCTCCCCGAGGCGTCGCCATCCACATCGGGCACGTGGATGGCAGCCACGTAGGGTTGCTGCTGCGACGTCCGAAATGTCACGAGCGTGGCACTCTGCGAATCGACGCTGACAGATTGCTCTTGGTACTCGTCCTCTCCCGACGCCCAGTCGAGCGTATCGGAGTACCAGCCGGAGTCGCCGAACAGCGAACACGCGGCGCTGTCGTATTGTGCGACGCACGAGTCGATGCCCTGCACTGGCACCTCCACGAAGTCGGTGGGGGCACGCAGGCTGAAGCCGCAGGCCGAGGTGAGCGTTTGCCACTGTGGATTGTCTCCTCCGGTCGGTGCGGTTGCACCCGCGGAATTGGAGGCATCGTCGCGGGCGCCGCTACAGCCCGTCACCGCGGCGGCGACCATGAAGCCGATCAGCGACCTGCCAATCGCGTGAAAGGGAAGTTGATGCATGGATTTCATGGTGTTTCCTTGTTTCGACGGAGGTCGCGAACGAGAGGCAACCTCCCGGTTTTGTGTATGCGAGATAGACACCCCTCTCGCTTACTTGTCCGATGTTATTTTCGACAGAATGCTGCTCTGTCGCACCTGCGCGAGTCCCACGTATCATGTGGTTGAACGACGAAGTGAAGCTCGCGAAAAACCCGAAGGCGGACCAGAGCTGGGCCGACACGCTACCGCCCGCGGCTGTCAACCTGCTCCTACCCTAACCATTGCGCATAAGAGACATTATGTTAACTCTCGAAAGAGCCATAAAGGGCCTTCATCGAGACTACACTCACATAATGTCTGTCCCCCCTGGCTCACGATTTCAGCTCAGAGCGGCACACCTGGCACGCGAAGATCCGCGCAAGCGGTGATTATTGGCCGGTCGGCAGCTGGCCCGTGGCTTGCAAGGCTGCTCAGCATGACACGTAGCATCGCATGGGTAGTCGTTGGCTTGTTGGTCGCAGGATGTAGCTCCTCGGTGGTGATTGCCGTTCCCGCCGGTTGTCAGGATGAGCCGATCCGCTGCGTCGATGCCTGTGGTGGGCCGGTCGCCGCGAGCTGCAACGACGGAGCCTGGACGTGCCTGGTGGTGACCACGTGCGGCGAGCCCGACCCGCACCCCAGTGGCTGCGGCCCCAGGGAAGAGGGCTTCGACTGCGTCGATGACTGCGGCAACTTCCAGCACCAGGTTTGCCTGGGTGGGGAGTGGGCGTGCCCATCGTCACCGAGCTGCGACCCGCCAGAGCCCGAGACCACGCCAGTCGTGTGGGCCAAAAGTTTTGGCGGCAACGGCTACGAGATTGGCGAGCGTGTGGCGGTCGACGGAGACGGTAACGTGATCGTGGCGGCTTCCGTGCAACAGACGGTGTGGGGACTCGGGCCTGAGCACGCTTCTGTGGGCGGCTACGACCTGACGCTCGCCAAGTTCGACGCCAAGGGCGCGCTGCAGTGGCGCAAGCTTTGGGCGACCCCGACACACGATCTGGCGCTCGGCCTGGACGTAGACGCCGACGGAAACATCATTCTCGTACGCAGCACCTCGGGCAACGCCGGGCACCCCCTAACCGTGGGCGCCACCGTGGTGGAGAAGCTGACCCCTGCGGGCGAGAGCCAGTGGGCCACCACCCTCGACGCGACCACCTTAATCGAAAAGGGCGACCTGATCGCGGTGGACGGAAAGGGCCGCATCACCGTGTGGGGTCACGGCTGGGTAACGCGGCTGGGTTCCGACGGCGCGCTGCAATGGCGGCAAGCCATTCAAGGAGACCCCTACGCCTACGGTCGCGGCGTCGCGGCGAATGAACAAGGCGAGGTGTTCGTGACGGGCACGTTCTGCGGCAAGCTCGCGCACGGAACTGTCACCTTGACGTCGTTTGCGCCGTCGTCCTTCGACGGCTTCCTGCTGGCGTTGTCATCGAATGGCAAACCCATGTGGGCGACCGCGATGTCGACCTCGGCCACCAACACCGGAGCGGACGTAACGGCGTTGCCTGACGGCGGCGTGGCCGTGCTCGGCGCCTACACCGGTTCGCTCACCATCGGCACGAGCACGTTGAGCTCGGCCGAACGCGCGGCATTCTTGGCCAGGTTTGGTCCTTCCGGCACGCCGATGTGGGCTCGGACCCTCGAGGGAGCCTCGCAGTCGATCCACGATGGCGACCGCTGGTACGTGGCGGCGCACTCCGCCGGACTGACGGTGGCAGGTCACGTGTTCTCGGCCAAGCCCGATGGCTACGACATCTTCTTCACCAGTTTCAGCTTGGACGGCACGCGCGGTTCCACCTGGGGCGCAGGTGGTCACAACATGCAGTGGATCAACGGACTCGGCGCAGGTCCGAACAACACCTTCGCGGTGGTGGGTGAGTACTGGAGCAGCATCGACTTCGGCCTCGGCGAAGAACCGGAGCACTACAGCCAAGGCACCTCGTTCGTCGCGCTCGCGGAGAAAATCTAGACGGGACGAGTTATAGTCCCGATGAAGGCCCTTTATGGCTTTCATCGAGAGTTAACATAATGTCTCTTATGCGCAATGGTTTGGGTGGGAGCAGGTAGACGGGTCGGTCAACGGCGCTTCATGGCCCTGGCGCCTCATCTACTTTGAGGCGCCATTCTTCGGGGCGCTCTTCGCCCCCTCAGGCTTGCCAGCTTCTTTGCCGAGCTTCTTTACCGCCGCGAGCTTGGCCTCGTACTCAGCTGCGGTGACGGCATTGAGGCTTTCCAGAATGCGCGCTTTGGCTGCGCCGGACGGGTCGTAGAAGGTCTTGTCGGTTTCCATCTTTCCGTCTTCGAGTGAGCCCTTGCCCTTGAGGGTGCCGCTGCCGTCGGTGAGCTTGATGGCGTAGGTCCAGCTGTTCCAACCCCACTCTTCCCCCGAATACTCGATGGTTCCGGTCCACGTCTTGCCGGCGTCGGTACCGGTGAAGGTGCTGCCTTCGGTTCGGGTGAGCGTGACGTCGAAGTGCCTCTTCGGCATATCCAAAACCTCGAGGATGAGCCCGTCATTCTTCTTCAGGGTCCGCTTGCCCACGACGGGCACGGGCGGCCCGTAAGGCTGCTTTCCGTCGGGTGACATCGTCGTGTAGGCGCCCCCGTAATAGCGGACCTCATCCGCTGCCGGGTCGCTCACCTTGTCGCTCTTGGTCCCAGCGGCATTATCGGTCGCACCCTTCTCCGCTGCGCCACTGTTTGCCTCAGAAGAGGGAACGGGGCTGCTGGTGGGCTTGGGTGTGGATGCGCAGCCGAGCATCATGAGCGCGGCGGTGGAAAGGAGAAGCAATCGGTTCATGGTCTATGACCATAGTACCGGTGAAGGTCCTTTTGGGCACTAATCGAGAGTGATCATCATGTCTCTTATGCGAGGTGGTTGGAGTATAGTCCCGATGAAGGCCCTTTATGGCTCTTTCGAGAGTTAACATCATGTCTCTTACGCGCAATTGTTGGGGTAGGAGCAGGTAGACAGTGCGGATGACCGGCGTTTAGAGGGGTTTTGAGGCTCGCTGGCGGCCAACTCGTTGTTTCTCGCATGGTACCGTGCCTGCATGGCCCTCACCGTAGCACGCCCAACGGCTCCTCTCCACGCAGCAGAAAAGTCCGATAATATGTATTATTATACTGCTTATGACCAACACGCCGTGTTGCTCAAGCTACAGCGGGGCTCGCAGAGATCAACTCACGATCGGGCTGGCTTGCGGCA
>JAPYTK010000142.1 GCA_029941785.1 Polyangiaceae bacterium
TCCAGCTCCAGCTCCAGCTCCAGCTCCAGCTCCAGCTCCAGCTCCAGCTCCAGCGGCTGGTCACGATTCGGTGTTCGTGCATGATCCCCTCGAGTCTACATTCGGGCAAGTCGTCGAGCATGTCGGGGCACAGGCGTTGCCTTTTGCTCCGGCGGAATCACGGCCCGCGACGCCGCCTGCCTGGGCCCCAGCTGGGGTGACCGCCGAACCGGCGGAGGTTTCGCCCTCGGTCGATCTTGGGCAGACCGTTGGGTTGACCGATGCGATACAGGGCGGGTCGCTGCCGTTCGGTTCGCCTGCGTCATCGGCGGGCGCCCCCGCCGATTCCCTACCGTTTCGTTCAGCGGCACCGAACGAGCCGTCGACGCCCCGACACGAGCAACGCGGTGGGGGCAACACCTTGCCGTTCGCCGCCGTGAGGGACGCCAATCAACTCGGAGCGATGGGGGGCACGGCTGCTGAAGCGGCTCCGGCGACCGCGCTCAGCTTGGAGCAGTTCTCGGGGCTGACAGCTCGAATTGGGCTGCAACCCGAACGACGGCGTGAATTCGTGTTGGCGTACGGCCTCGATGAGTCGAGTCACCAGCGGGAGAAGGAGGCCTGGGCTCAGGCCATGGAAGCGAAGCCGACGCTGGCAGCGCGGTATGCCCGTTTCGTCTGTGTTGAGCGCGAGCGACTCACCAAACCTTGAGCGAAAGCCCGCCGTTCGCATATAGGCTCTTCTCGTGAACAGCCGACGCCGAGTACACTAGGCGGCGATGACGAGACAGGATGAAGCGAGCGAAGGCGGAGTTGGCGGGCTGCTCGAGGAAATCGAACGTCGCGGTGAACACGCTGACCCCACGGAGGTGGCCAACGCGGACCGGCGCCTCGACGAGTTGCTCGAGAAGGTCGAGATGGTTCCCGAAGACGCTGCTGCTGCCAGTGATTCCGCCGTCTCGGAGAGCGTTGAGGTCTCCGCCGCGCGGTGGCCGGCGGTTCAGACACGAACCGCGCGCGTCGTGAGCATCACGGGTGACCAGGTGCTCTTGCGCATGCGCGGCATCCCCGAGTCATTCTCCGCTGAATTGGCTCCGGGCGTGTCCCCAGAACTGGTCGCGCAGGCTCTGACGAACGCTGATCACGTTGTGGTGGAGTGCGAAGCTGACGGCAGCGTGTACGTCGTGGGCGTACTGCAGACCCGCATTCCCCGCGAGTTGACTCTCAAAGCTGACAAAATTCATATCGACGCGCGCCACGAATTGCTCTTGCGATCCGGACGTGGGGCCATGCGAATTCGCCAAGATGGGGACGTCGAGCTTGTGGGCAGCCGCATTTCCGCCATGTCGCGCGGCCTGTTTCGGCTGGTCGGGCGCGTTCTTCGGCTCAACTAAGGCGGATTATTCCTCGTGGAAGACCCGCATTTGTGTCCGTGAGGAACAAATCTTGCAAATCCTCTTCCCCCCCGGACGCGGCTAACTGCTAGCATCGCCCCTCGGTGAGCACCAAGGCAACAGCCCCCAATCCGATCCGAAAGGGAACGATCGTCAACGACCGCTACGAGATTCGGCAGAGTCTCGGCAAGGGCGGTATGGGCGAGGTGTTCTTGGCCTACGATCGATCGACCCAACAGGCTGTCGCACTGAAAGTCGTTCGGGACGAGTCGCGGTTGCCGGGGGATGATGAGGCTCTACGCCAGGAGGCGCTCCTGGCCCGATCGGTGAGCCATCCCAATGTGTCACGCGTCCACGATTTGGCGCCGAGCCCTTGGGGGCCCATCTTGGTGATGGAGCACATCAACGGCCAGACGCTTCACACGCACATTCGGCGACGCAAGGCCCACGGTGGTTACAAGGCGGACGAGTTCCGCAAGATCGCGGCGGAGGTGTGCGCAGGCTTGGCGGCTATCCACGCCCAGGGCTTGGTTCACGGTGACCTGAAGCCCGGCAACGTCATGGTGACGGACGGTCGGGCTATCATTCTGGATTTTGGCTTCGCCCAGGAGCGCGCGCGGGCTGCTTCCCGTCGTCCCGGTGCGCCGCCCGATGGTGGTACGCCTAATTACATGGCGCCGGAGCGACTCCGAAGTGGTGGCGCGAGCGCCGAAGACGATCTGTACGCGCTCGCCCTCACGCTCTGGGAAATGTGGACCTGTCGCGTACCCGAGCCGGGTTACAAGCCGCGGGCCAAATCCATGCGGTCCCAAATCATGTTCGACGTTCCAGCCAGCTTGGCGATCGACGAAGTCAAACAGATCTTTCTCGGCTTGGATCCCGAGGCGGTGATGCGTCCCTTCGCGCGCCACCTTCGGTTTTTCAATCCCGTACAGCTCACCACCAGCCCGGTGCAGTTGCCCCGTCCACGAATCAACGCGGGCCCGCCGCTTGGCCGTGGTCAGGCCGCACAGTTTTCTCCCGACCGGCAAGCCCTGCTCGTCACGTACGCTTCGAACAACAACGATATCGTCGGTGAGTTGCTGAGCCTCGACAAGCCCGAGCTCACGATTGGGCGCCAGGCGAGTCAAGACTTGTGCGTTCCGGAGGCCACCGTATCGGGCCAGCACGCGAAGGTGCGTTTTTCGGGAGGATCGTGGCAGATCGAAGATCTCGGTAGCACCAACGGCACCTATGCGGACCACGACTTCGAGCGCAAAAAGAGTGTGACGTTGATCCACGGCGCGGATAGTCAAATCGGCGAGCTTCGCGTCAAGCTTGTGAGCTTTCGGCCACATTCACAACACCACAAGCGGGCGAGGCAGTATCTGGCGCAGCGCGACGGTCTGACCGAGTTGCTCGTTCGGGATGACTTGATGAACGCCATCGCCAACGACTGCGCCTTTGCCGAGTGGTACGAGGCACCGATGCAGGTGGGCCGTTACGAACTGGTTGGCCCGAATCGTGAGGCGAGCGAACGGCCGACGATTCTCGAGATGCTTGCCCTGCGTCGCGCCGCGCGTCGGGTGACCGAGCTCACCGAGATGCTGCTCTCTTCGCTGTTGCCTGTGGTGGCGGGACGGACCGGGCCTCTCAAATTCGTGGTGTCCATGGTTGGGCCCACGACCGAGGAGGCCCGACACGTCGTCGAACAGGTTGCGGCTCAGGTGCGCGGCATGTTGCCCGAGACCATCGAGCTGGCCCCGACGCTCGTAAAGTGGGAACCGGGCAAGTCGGTGAAGAGCCTCATCGAGTAGTTGGCCGGGCGATGCGTGGCGCCACCCGTGGGTTGCTGTCCACGTTGTCTCCACGAGTGAAGTCATGTCGCGATACCCTTCAACGCCACCGTCAGGACTGCCTCCGTTTCGCCAGCTCGGATCGGGAGCGCAGCAGCCCGTGCGGGTACAGATGATTATTAGTCTGGTGGTGGCTTTGGTGCTCGTGGCCGTACCCTTGTACTTGTGGAGGCGTCCGCAGCAGATCGACCCTCATGCTTTGCAGGCAGCGGCTAGCGCCTCGGCCTCCGCTTCGGCAGGGGCGGTGTCCTACGTGCCTCTAGCGGGGACGGTGACGCAAAAACCCAAGGTCAAGCTCTTCCCCTTCAAGACGATTCGCTGCGTGGATCCAGGGCCGGGAAAGACACCGCCGGAGCGCTGCGACCATGTGACCTATTTCGAGGACGCTGTGAGCCGTTCGATTCGTGAAAATGTCATTTGCGCACCCTCTACCAAGGCGGGCGCGACGATTAGCTTCGTCATGGACGTCGACTTTCGACGCAAGAAACTGAAGCTGTATCGCGGCAAGAGCAGCAGCTTGTCACGGGCGCGCTCCAAGGAGCTGTTTCGTTGCGTCAAACGCGGGATACCAACTCCGGAATGGGGGTCGATTCCACACCAGCATGCGCGCTACGTCGTGAGCGTCAAGGCGAGCTATCCGCCAAGTGACACTTTTTGAGAGCGCAGCTCCTCGCGGCCTGTTAACTTACCGGCATGGCGGACCGGGATGTTGCGAGAATTGGGGTGGTCTATCGACGCGTCGTCGGCCTTGGGCTGCCACTCGCGTGGGGTCTCATGGTGTGGCTGTCGGCATGCGCCCAAGGCGTGGCTGTCGAGTTCACCGCCAACGACGAGGACGATGGTTCGTCCTCTGTTGGGGGCGCTGGCGTCGGGGGCATGGCGGCCGGTGGGGCTCTGGGCGCCGGCGGGGCGATGATGGATTTTCCGTGTGGAGTCGACTGCGCGACCATCGATGCGGGCAAGTGCAAGCAGGCCACCTGCGACCTGGTCACCAAGACATGCATCGTCGGCGATCTCCCCGACAGCACGGTTTGCGACGACGGACTTTTTTGCACCACGCTCGACACCTGCAACGCAGGCGACTGCGTGGGAGGTCTCCCGAACACCTGCGGCCTCGCGCCGATCGCGTGTCATCAGGTCACCTGCCAGGAGAGTTCCCAGCAATGTGTTCAGCAGCCAGGTAACGATGGATCGCCGTGCCAATCGTCCGGTAATTTGTGCCTGATCGGAACGACCTGCCAGAACGGCCTGTGCGCCGGTGGAAACACAAAGGACTGTTTCTTCGCGCCGCAACCTGACGACTGCCACGTTTCGGTATGCAATCCGAGCAACGGTCTCTGTGAGCCGCAGCCGGGGAACGACGGCAAGGCCTGCGACGACCCGAGCGATTTGTGCTCCGTCGGCAAGACATGCTCGGCGGGTACGTGCGTCGGTGGCGTGGTCAAGGATTGCTCGGGCTTGACGGTCGGTTGCTCGCTCGGTCTATGCGATCCGCAGAGCGGCCAGTGCGGCACCATCGCCGTGAAGAATGGCGAGATGTGCGACGACCTCGATTCCTGCACGACCGGTGAGATCTGTAGCAACCAGTCGTGTTCGGGGGGCACGCCCGTCACCCAATGCGTCGACAACGATTATTGCTGCCCCTCCGGCTGCGACGAGATGAACGACCTGGACTGCGCTAGCTGTGACGTCAATCCGGCCTTGTTCCCGATCGCCTATACGTCGAGCAACTCGGTCGGCGACATGACCTTTGACGCGCAATGCAACTTGTACTGGTCGACCGATGGCGGGGAGATTTTTCGCCTACCAAAGGCCTCGCAGCAGTACACGACCATCCACGATTTTAACTCTCAGGCACGTGGGCTCGTGTACAACTCGAACGACAACAAACTTTATGCCGCGGTCGGAGGCAAGGTCTACTCGATGACCACCACCGGGCAGGCCGTCACGCTGCTCGCTTCGGTGACTTCGTGGATCAATGGCATGGAAGTCGCACCGGGCGGCTGGGGTGCTCACGGAGGGAAACTCATCTTCGGCCACAGCACGGGCGCGGTGTACGCCATGCCGACAAGCGGCGGGACGGCGACTCTGCTCGGCAGCACCAGCGGACCGGTGTCCGACATCGTGTTCGACGGGCCGACACTTTACGCCGCGGCTTACAACGGCAAGGCGATTTTCAAGGTCTCGTCTACGGGCACATTCACCTCGTTGGTGTCGACGCCGTGCAATCCTGACGGTCTCGCCGTGAAGGAGAACGGCGAACTGTACTTTGCTTGTGGCTCGAGCAGCGCTGCCTACAAAGTGCCGCTCCCCAACGGCGTGCCCGTCAAGTTCGCGTCGCCGAGCTTGAGCGGCGGGTGGGCGCCTGTGGGGATGATCTACGACGGCTTGGACAATGTCGTCATCATGGAAAACGGGATGGCGCTCAAGGCTTACACGCCCTGACCCGTTGCGCCCCGCGCCTTCAGCCACGCGACGATGGGCTGCCACACCATTTGTGGTGCTCGTCCGCCTGCCACCACGCCGATGTGGCCACCGGGGACGCTGTGGAAGCGCCGATCGCGGGAGCCGATGAGGTCGATGATCCGCTTGGTCGAGCGGGGGGTAGCGATGTTGTCGTTCTCGCCGGCGAAAGCGAGCAACGGACAGGCGATGGCGTGAAGATCTGCCGTTTTCCCGTCGAACTGTAAGTCGCCCGCTGCGAGCTTGTTGCCGCTGACAAAGTCCTTCACGAGCTGCTTGAAGGCCTCCTTGGGGTAGGGGATGAGATCGTTGACCCAGGTGTTGATGGATCCGAAGCCGCGAACGTAGCTCTCGTCGTACAGGTTCAGCAGCAGGTCGACGTACTTGGTCACCGTGCGGGGACCTCCCATGATCTTGAAGCCGAGAGAGCTGAGTTCACCAGGTACATTGCCGAGCTGGTCCATCAGTTGGTCGATGGCGATGACACCGAGCCGGCCCGCTATCGACAACACGCCCATCTCGTCGAAGTCGATGGGGGCCGCGATGGTGACCAGGCCGGCGATCCGGTCGTCCCGGTGTGTGGCGACGTGGAGCACCGCGAATAGACCTCCCATGCAATAACCGACCAGATACGCTTGCTCAGCGCCGGACGTCTTGAGGGCCTCATCCACGCAGCGGGGCACGTAGTCGAGGACGTAGTCGTCGAGCCGGATGTGCTCATCGTCTTGGTCCGGTACCCCGAAGTCGACGAGAAAGGTGTCGATACCGGCCGCGCGCAGCGTACCGACCATCGAGTGGTCAGGTCGCAAATCGTAGACGTAGGGTCGCACCATCAGCGGGGGGATCAGGATGACGGGCGGCTGTCCAGGTTGCGGGCGACAGCCTTGAGAGGCCGGACGAACGCGTTGAAGGCGTAGCTTGCCCTCCTGCATGACCGTCTCTTTGGGCGTGCTGCCCATCGCTGGCCGAGACCGGCCCTCGAGAAGGAAGGCCGCACCGCTCAGCGCGGGCAATAATCCACGGTCGAGCCATCGTCGAACGCCGTATACGGCGCGGCGCCTGAGGCGGTTGAGCGATCGACGACGTCTCACGGGATGGTTTTAGCATACCCAGTCGACATCTATTTCTGGTAACTTAGGCACCAAGTCTGATGCGCCTTCTCATCGCAGATAAACTCGATATGCGGCCGCTCGAGGCGTTGACTCTCCTCGGAGTGGAAATCGTGAGTCAGCCTCAATTGGGACCCGCGGACCTGCCCGCGGCTCTAGATGGCGTGAACATTCTCGTCGTTCGCTCGACCAAGGTGACTGCCGAGGCGATCGACGCGGCGGGTGAATTGGGGCTCATCATTCGTGCGGGCGCGGGCGTGAACACCATCGACGTGATCGCGGCGAGCCGTCGCGGGGTCTTCGTGACGAACTGTCCAGGAAAGAATTCCGCGGCGGTGGCGGAGCTTACGATGGCGCACATCCTCGCATTGGATCGACGGCTGGTCGATGCCACGGTGGGCTTGCGGCAGGGGCGCTGGGAGAAAGGCGAGTTTCAGGGGGCGCCGGGGTTGCTCGACAAGCGGATCGGTGTCGCAGGGGTCGGCTCAATCGGGCGGTTGGTCGTCGACCGCGCCAAGGCCTTCGGCATGGAGGTTCACGTGTGGTCGAGAACCATGTCCGCCAAACGCGCCGCGGCCCTCGGTGCCGTACCTCACAAGAGCCTGCTTGAACTGGCGCGGGTGAGCGATGTCTTGACTCTGCACTTGCCGCTGAACGAGCAGACTCGCAAGGTCGTCGATCGCGAAGTGCTCGAGGCCTTGCCCGCTGGTGCGATTTTCGTGAACATCTCGCGCGCTGGCGTTGTGGATGAGGAGGCGCTCGTCGAGGTGACCAGAGCCAAAGGGCTGCGAGTTGGTCTCGACGTGTTTTCGGACGAGCCGAAGACCGCCGGAGGCGAGTTTCGACCCGCGATCATGGCCGCGGGGACGGTGTACGGGACGCCACACATCGGAGCGTCGACCCAACAGGCGCAATACGCGATCGCGTCGGAGGTCGCTCGCATGGTGCGCGCCTTCATGACCGAGGAAGACGTGCCCAATGTCGTGAACGTGTGCCGCAACACACCCGCGCGCTACGCGCTCATTCTTCGGGGGCTTGACGAGGTGGGCGTGCTCGCCAACGTTTTCGGCGTGTTGAAGCGTCATGGCATCAACGTCGAGGAGTGCACGAACACGGTCTTCGACGGCGCCCGAGCCACCTGCACGAAGATCCGGCTTGCGAGCCGCCCTGGCGAGGCGTGCCTGACAGAGCTTCAGGCTTTCGACGAGGTGCTCCACGTGAGCCTTGTCACTTTGCCGAACATGGCCTGATGGGAGGACGCTCGGGGTGCCGACCGCCGCGACCATCGAAGCTTGCACAGGCGAAGCAATTACCGTATATACCCGGCGCCGTCGGCGTTGCCGGCAGCATCCCCCGCTCTCGCGGGTAAGCGGCCTTGTCGAGGCGGCGCACGGCGATTCGCCGTGGTGAGGGCACGAGAGTTCGGTTTCTGCCGGGTTCCCGATAGGGAAGCCGGCATTTTTGCATCATGAGCACCACCAACGAATCAGACGTCGCAGGAGCGCCGTCCGACCCCTCACAGGGCCTGACGTTGCTGGATCGCGTGCGCGCGGTAACCGTGCCCATCGCTGTGGCGCACGGAGTAGAGCTCTTTGATATCGAATGGTTGGGTACGCACCACGGTCGCATTTTGCGCGTGTCGATCGACCGCATCGGTCAGCTCGACGGCGACGTGGTGAGCCACGGCGTGACGGTGAGTGACTGCAGCCGAGTGTCGCGTGACTTGTCCACGGCCCTCGATGTTGAGGACGTGGTCGGCGAACCTTACAACCTCGAGGTGAGCTCACCGGGGCTCGATCGGCCGCTGATCACGGCTCAAGACTTCTCTCGGCAAGTTGGTAAGCTTGTGAAAGTACACCTTCTTTCTCCCTCGCACGATGGGCAGAACGTCCTACGAGGTCAGATCATCGTGGTCACCGAGGACGAAGTGACGATGGACGTTGATGGCAACGAACACCGTTTTGGGCTCGATGCTGTGGACAAGGCGCGGCTCGTTTTCGAGTTCGGGAGCGGAGCGAAGACGAAGGGCGCCTCGGGCCAGAAAAAATGGGCCCCGAAAAAATCGACTGGTGGAGCCAAAGGGCACAACCGTAAGAGCAACCGTTCGTGATCGGTGGGCAGAACCACAGACCGCGGATGTCATCCAGCAACTGAAGCACAGGAAAAGACCATGGCACGAGCCAAAGCAAAGATCCCCGACATCAACTTGGAGCAGGTCCTCGAGGAGGTCGCCAAAGAGAAGGGGATCACGAAGCAAACCTTGATTGAAACTATTGAGGCCGCCATTCTCAAGGCCGCGCAGAACACCTTCGGTGCCGAGCGCGAACTTGAGGCGCGATACAACTCAGACACCGGCCACGTCGACCTGTTCCAATACATGGTCGTGGTCGAGGACGTGCTCGAGGCCGATCGCGAGATCTCCCAGGAGGACGTGACGCGGCTGAACCTCGGTGCAGAACTCAACGAGGAACTTGGTTTTCAGATCTTCTGGCGTGAACAAGACGCTGACAAGGCGGCCGACCAGGACAAGGAGTTCGGCGACCTCTTGGGACTGAGCCAATCCAGGGCGAGTTTCGGTCGCATTGCAGCCCAAACAGCCAAGCAGGTCCTCCTTCAGCGTGTGCGCGATGCTGAGCGCGGGATCATTCACGACGAATACAAGGATCGCAAAGGCGAGCTCATTCGGGGCATCGTGCGGCGCTTCGAACGGGGCAACAACATCATCGTGGATCTGGGCCGGACGGAGGCGATTTTGCCTTCGCGCGAGCAGACCCCCCGCGAGAGTTATCGTCCCGGCGAGCGCATCGTCGCGTATGTCAAGGACGTCGACCGCGAAGCGCGTGGTCCATTGGTTGTTCTTTCGCGCTCCGAGCCGCGCTTGGTGGACAAGCTCTTCGAAGCGGAAGTTCCCGAGATTTACGAGGGGATCGTGCGTATCGTCGCCGTCGCCCGCGAGGCCGGATCGCGTTCGAAGATCGCCGTGACCTCGCGCGATGCAGATGTGGATCCCGTCGGCGCTTGCGTAGGAATGAAGGGTTCGCGGGTTCAAGCCGTCGTGCAGGAACTTCGCGGCGAGAAGATCGACATCGTGCCCTTCGAGCGTGACCCTGCGCGCTATGTGATCGCCGCGATTCAGCCCGCAGACGTGCACAAAGTCATCGTCGACGAGCAAGGCAATCGAATGGAGATCGTCGTACCCGACGAGAAGCTCAGCCTCGCGATAGGCCGAAAGGGACAAAATGTTCGTTTGGCATCCCAACTCACGGGTTGGCGGCTCGATGTGATTGGCGAGAGCAAGTTCCGCAAGATGGAAGAAGACGCTGTCACAGGCTTGCAGATGATGCCGAGCGTCGACGATGTTCTGGCACGGGCGATGTGCCGCGTCGGTTTCCGCGCTCTCGAGGAGGTGACGGAGGCGACGGTCGTTGAGTTGGCGGGTATTCAGGGCATAGATGACGATGCCAAGGCCGAGAGGATCATCAAGGAAGCGGGTGAGACGATGTCGTCGGTTCGCCGCGCTCGCTTGCAGGACCTCGCGACGCGCGAAGAGCCTCCTACGGAACACGAGCGCATCTTGTGCGTCGAGGGGTTGGGGATGCGCACTGCGATGTTGCTCGAAGATGCTGGCTACAAGTCGTTGGCGTCGATCGTCAACGAGGACGCCGACCGTCTGGGCATTCGCAGCGGCATCGGTTTGAAAAAGGCGAGCGCGGTGTGCCAGTCGGCTACCGAATTTGCCAGGAACGAGCAGCGACTTTACGCCGAGGCGCGGGCGGCTGCCCCGCCACCGGCTGTCGTCGAGCCGGAGGTCGACGCGGCCGCTGAGTTGCCACTGGACGCCGTGCCCGTCGAGCCAAACAACTCTGAGGGAAGTACGGAAGCGAGCGTATGATCTAGATGATGTGGATGGCTTCTGACAGCAGCGTGCCGCCTTCGACGGCGCAAGAGGGGGCGCGGGACGAGCGCGCCGCGAGTCGTACGCGTTCGTGCGTCGCTTGCGGCGAGCGCGTTCCGTATGCGCTTGCCCGCAAACAGCTGCTTCGTTTCGTCCTCGCGCCGCTCAGCGCTGGCGTGGTTCGGCCCGTCATCGACCTCCGCGCATCCAACGCGGGCCGTGGAGCATGGGTCCATCCTCGCAAGGCGTGTATTGAGCGGGCCGTGGCAGGGGGATTCGCGCGCTCGGCGCGGACGAGGGTCGAGGCAGATTTTGCGACGGTGGTGTCTGAGATTTCGGCTGCGGCCCGTCGGCGAGCGCATTCCTTGCTGTCGACTGGGGCCCGCGCCGGCACGGTCGTGCTTGGCACCGCCGCCGTGCAGGAGTGCGCGGGCGAAGGGCGGGTGGCCCTCGCCGTGGTGGCGCGCGATGCAAGAGCGGCTGCCAAATCGGCGATGGTCCGCGCTCTGGGACAGGCCGGACGTGTTCTTCCCTATGGTGACAAGGACGAACTAGGATCTGTGTTTGGGCGATGCGAACTGGGCATTGTAGCCATCGCGGACGAAGAACTTGCAGGCGCATTGAGGCAGGCCATCGGCCTTGCTGAGACGCAACAATGGGCGACGCCACATACCGTGGCCGATGGACCCGATGAGACGGTGGACGCGAGTGGGTTGACCCCGCGTCATGGGCAGCGATAGTGGTGAGCAACAGATGAGTAAAGTGCGCGTATACGAAGTGGCCCGCGAGCTCGGGATGAAGAACAAGGAGCTTGTAGCGGTGTTCCAGTCGCTCGGCTTTTCCGAGGTTCGCAACCATATGAGCGCCGTGGAGGCGGAGGTCGTCGACCGACTCAAGAGGCGGCTCAGCCGGCGCCAAGAGTCGGCCGTGGTCGAGGAACGTGTGCGTCCTACGGTGGTGAAACGTCGTGCGCGTCGTGTCGCCGCGCCGCCGAGTGGTGCTGGGTCCGCTGCGACGCCTCCGGTGCCGGTGGCAACGGCCTCCGAGCCGGGCCGAGCCGCGGCGCCAGCGGCCGAGCCGTCGACACCCTACGGTGCGACTGCTGCGGTTCCTGCCGCCGAGCCGAGCGTGCCAACCGCAGCCCCGGCCGAGGTGCCGGCCGCGAAGTCAAGTGTCCCTGCCGCTAAGAAGAGCGCGCCCGCCGCGGCCTCTGCGGCACCTGAGGCGCCAGCCTCCGCGCCGAGCGCCGCAGCGGCACCCGTGGCCGAGGCAACCTCTGCGGCGGCGGCTCCTGTCGCAGCGAGCGAACCTCTGGCTTCGGGCGTGACGCGTCAAGCGACCGCCCCGGTCACCGCAGCTCCCGCGCCGGCGGCGGAGCCCGAGCGGCGCCGTCCGACGAACCCACCCAAGCGGGGTATTGAGGTCTGGGGCGGACGCCCTGGTGTACCCATGCCGCAGCGGCCCCAACCACGCAGTGGCCCGCCTTCGGCTCGACGGACGACCTATGATCCTCGCGCTGGCGGACCGGCTGGTCGTGGCGGCTACGGTGCGAACCGCCGGCCCGTCGCTGGACGTGCGATGCGGCCTGCCTTTCGGCGCGGCCAGCATGGTTTCCAGCGCAATCAGCGCAAGGGTCCAGTGCATGTCTCCACGAAGGAGATGTCGGACCACAAGAAGGTCATCAAGATCGAGTCCGAGATTTCCTTGCAAAATTTCGCTGGGAAAATGAGCCTCAAGGTGACCGACGTGCTGATGCGCTTGCTCAGCATGGGGATGACCGGCGTCCACATCAACACCACGATCGATTCCGACACGGCCAAACTGCTCGGCGGTGAATTTGGTTGGAACGTCGAAGACGTCGCGGTCGATGATACGACCCAGCTGCAAGCTGCAATTGGCGAAGAGGAGCAGGCAATCGGCGTGGCGCTCGTCCGCGCCCCGGTCGTCACGGTCATGGGCCATGTCGACCATGGCAAGACGTCTCTCCTCGACCGCATCCGTAAGGCCAACGTCGCGGACGGTGAGGCGGGCGGGATCACGCAGCACATTGGCGCCTATCGGGTTGAGACGTCCAAGGGGACGATCGCATTCCTCGACACGCCCGGCCACGCGGCCTTTACAGCGATGCGTGCGCGCGGCGCAGGGGTGACGGATATCGTCATCTTGGTGGTTGCAGCTGACGACGGCGTGATGCCGCAGACCAAGGAGGCCATCGCGCACTCCAAGGCTGCTGGCGTGCCCATCATCGTAGCCATCAACAAGATCGACAAGCCGGGCGTGGATCCGGACGTTATCATGCGTGACTTGGCATCTGAGGGACTCCAGTCCGAGGACTGGGGCGGAGACACCATCTTCTGTCGGGTGTCGGCCAAGACCGGTGAGGGTGTGGACCAATTGCTCGAGATGGTCCTGCTGCAGGCCGAACTGCTGGAATTGAAGGCGCACCCCGAAAAGCGCGCGACGGGTGTTGTCGTCGAAGCCTTGCTCGACCGTGGCCGTGGCCCGGTCGCACGAGTGCTCGTGCAGGACGGTACGCTCAGTAAAGGCGACATCCTCCTGGCCGGTCACGCCTTCGGCAAAGTGCGGGCGATGGTCGACGAGAAGGGCAAACAGGTCAAACAGGCTGGTCCCTCGACTCCGGTCGAGGTGCTCGGCCTCAACGAGGTGCCCGCCGCGGGTGACCAGGCGCACGTCGTGAAGAACATGCGAGCCGCCGAGGAACTCGGTGCCGAACGCAAGAAGCGCGTCGCCAAGTCAATCATTCCGAAGGATTCGCGCGTCACTCTCGAGACGCTCACCACGCGGTTGGCCGAGAGCGAGCAATTCGAACTCAAGGTCATCGTCAAAGCGGACGTGCAAGGCTCCCTCGAAGCTCTCGTTCATGCGCTCGCTGCTTTGTCTACGGACAAGGTCAAGCTCGGCGTGGTGCACACCGGGGTCGGTGGGATCACCGAGACGGATGTCAACCTGGCGGTGGCAGCCAAGGCGCTCATCATCGGCTTCAGTGTCAGGCCGGCTGGCAAAGCAGGCAAGGAGGCTGAGTCGGAGGGCATCGAGATTCGTCTCTACGACATCATCTACGAGGCCATTGATGATGTGCGGACTGCAATGGAGGACTTGTTGCCAGCCAGAAAGGTCGAAAAGGAACTCGGCCGCGCACAGGTTCGTCAGGTGTTTCGCATCACAAAAGTTGGAGTCATTGCAGGTTGCATGGTTGTCGACGGAATCATCAAACGGAATGCGAAAGGACGTTTGGTTCGCGAGGGTGAGGTCATCTGGACGGGCGATTTCAACAGTCTCAAGCGCTTCAAGGATGATGCCAAGGAGGTCCGCGAGGGGCTCGAGTGCGGCATCGGCCTTGAGGGCTATGATGACCTCAAGGATGGTGACATCGTCGAGGCTTTCGAGATCGAAGAGTTCAAGGTTACACTTTGATCGCTCGTTGAATCTGGGCAACGAGTTCCCGCGGTTGAGGCCCTATCATGTTTGTCGGGGTACTGAAGTTGACGATTGCGACGGTGGGCGCTCGTTCGCTCAAGGAGAAGCGCAAGGTGATTCGTTCGCTCAAGGATCGCATTCAGTCGAGGCTGCGCCTCTCGGTAGCAGAGGTTGGAGCGCTCGATGAACATCGGCGGGGGATCCTCGCGGTAGCCGCGGTGGCGCGGGAGGCGGCGCGCGTGGACGAGCTTCTCGCAGCGGCTGGTCGGATGGCGGCTCAGGTTCGCGATGGCGTACTTTCCGATCGCACCACGGAGATCATCCCCTTGGGTGAAGACGGAGAGGGCATGATGGCCCATTCACAAGGAGACTGGTCATGAGCCGTCGTTCGAAACGTAAGCAAACCAGTTCGGTACTTCCCGAACTGGCCCGCCCCGACGAGACGGTTCCGCGCCGATTGCGCGTGGAAGGGGACCTGAAACAATGTGTTGTGACCGCACTTCGTGAGTTGGGCGATCCGCGGCTGCGCGGGGTGACGGTGACCCGGGTTGAAATGACCGATGACCTCCAACTGGCTCGCGTTTACGTTCGCCTAGGACTGGACGTGGCTCCCCAGGCGAGCCCTTCTGCGGACGACAAGAAGAAGATGCTACGCGGCCTGGAGGCGGCGGGCGGACGTTTGCGTCGGCAGGTCGGGCATGGACTCGCGTTGCGCTACACCCCGTCCCTTCGCTTCTTCTACGACGAGGGCATCGAGGCTCAGGCGCGGGTTGACCAGCTCCTCGCAGAGATCTCCGCGGAGGCCCCTTCCGTCGAGGGTGGCGTGGACGAGGACTAGTTC
>JAPYTK010000143.1 GCA_029941785.1 Polyangiaceae bacterium
TCGGTCAAGAGCCCCCCAACATGGACGAACTGCTCGAGGAATACGGCGAGCTGCAAAACGCCATCGATGCGGCCAACGCCTGGGAACTGGACCGTGTCGTCGAGCGCGCCATGGATGCACTGAGGCTGCCCCCTGGCGATGCCGATGTCACCAAGCTGAGCGGTGGGGAACGGCGCCGAGTCGCGCTGTGTCAACTGCTCCTGAGCAAACCCGACATGTTGCTGCTCGACGAGCCGACGAACCACTTGGACGCCGAAAGCGTGGCCTGGATCGAACGCTTTCTCCACGATTATGCAGGCACGGTCGTCGCCGTCACTCACGATCGCTACTTCCTCGACAACGTCGCAGGCTGGATCCTCGAGCTGGAGCACGGTCACGGCTATCCCTACGAGGGCAATTATTCGGGATGGCTCGAGCAAAAACAAAAACGCCTCGAAATCCAGGAGAAGCAGTCGTCTTCACGGCAGCGGACGCTCAAACAAGAGCTCGACTGGATCCGCATGTCTCCCAAGGCCCGCCACGCCAAGGGCAAGGCCCGGCTCAACGCCTACGATGACCTGATGCAGGAGCATCAGGCCGCTGACGGCAAGCTCGACGCCAACAAGATCTACATCCCCCCCGGTCCCCGCCTCGGAGACGTCGTCGTAGAAGCGAAGAACCTGCGGAAGGCATTCGGCGACAAGGTGTTGATCGACGACCTATCCTTCTTGCTACCGCGAGGTGGCATCGTCGGTATCATCGGCGCCAACGGAGCCGGCAAGACCACCCTGTTTCGAATGCTCGTCGGACAAGAAACGCCCGATGGGGGCGAGCTCAAGATCGGGGAGACCGTCGAAATCGCGTACGTCGATCAGTCACGCGATTCGCTCGACGGGGACAAGACGGTTTGGGAAGAAATCTCGGGCGGCGAGGACACGATCCTTCTGGGCAAACGCGAGATCAAATCGCGCGGCTACGTCTCGAGCTTCAACTTCAGCGGAAGCGATCAGCAAAAGCCCGTGGGATCGCTTTCGGGCGGCGAGCGCAATCGGGTGCACTTGGCCAAACTGCTCAAGCGTGGGGGCAACCTGCTGTTGCTCGACGAGCCGACCAACGACCTCGATGTCGACACGCTCCGCGCACTGGAAGAAGCCCTGCTCGCCTTTCCTGGCTGCGCCGTTGTCATCAGCCACGATCGATGGTTCCTGGACCGCATCGCCACCCACATCCTCGCCTTCGAAGGGGACAGCCAAGTCGTGTGGTTCGAAGGCAACTACGAGGACTACGAAAAAGACCGGCGGCGGCGTTTGGGCGAAGACGCGAACAGCCCCAAACGTATTCGCTATCGACGACTCACCGATTAGCTCGAGCGGCGGCGCGGCGCCGACGCCAGTCACATTCGCAGACGCAAGGTTTGGCGCAAGAGTGCATCCGCCTCGCGGACTTGCGCCCGAAACCTCTCGTAAACCTCGGGCTGCACGCGACCGGCGGTGACATCCAAATCACGACGCAAGATCAGTTTGCCATCGTGGTAGTCGTCGTCGACCTTCACCCGTAGGCGATCAGAGCGAATTTCCGCGGTCTTGAGCACGCCGACGAGTTTCGCACCGGGCGGTAGTTCGATCTCGAGCGAAACACTAGTGTGGGTCGCCATTCGATTCGAAATGTACAACGGGCTCTGCCGATGGGGTAGGCGGGCCAACTCCTCGACCTTGGCGAGGAAAGGGGTGGAGATCACGAGATCGGATGGAGCGTTTTGCGTAGGCTCGCCCACGGGAGAGAGAGGCGGGGGTACGGGTTTGCTCTGCCCGCGCGCAAAATTCGGCACCTCGAGCTTCATTTGAAGCACCACCGGTTCGTCGAGTTGATCCAGCCGCTCAACTTTGAGCTGTAGCACCCGCACTCCTGGCAAGCTCGACCCCAACAATTTGGTCTCGACGACTTCCTTGTGTCGTGCCGCTGGCACCTTGCTGAGCACATTGCGCAGCAAAATCGCGAACCGGCCGCTGTAAGTCTGGCGCAAGTCGAAACGCGCCGAGCCATCGGCGGCGAGCGTGACGGTCCCGTCGTGGGCGATGCCATCGTCGACGCCCTTCTCCGGGGTCCGTTCCCGCACGATCTCCCGTGGGGCCGGCGACACCCTGCGCGACTTGGACTCGAGCAACACAGCTTCCTGCCCTCGCAGAGCGCTCGGCAAATACCCGAAGGGCGCGTAGCGATCACCGATCAACATCCACGTCTTGCGCTCGTCGGTGTGGACCCGCACGGCGGGCACGTTGTAGCTCATCGCACGGCTGAACGGCCCGCGTGCTGGCGCTTGCAAGCGGTTCTTCACCACCCCGAGGCGCACGTCGATACTCAGCATACGGCTCAGGTAGACGAACGCCTGCACACGATTTCCCGCGCGGCCCATCACGATCCGGGGACCGTGCTGTTCCTTGCCCCGCTGCACATTGTCGAGCACCCAACGATACAGTCGCTGCACCTTGCTTTGCTCGCTACCTTTGCCAGCAATGGCTTGCGCTATGCGCTGCATCCGGGGGTCCGGAGGCACCTCCACCGCTTGTTCTTGCATCCAACGGCGCAACTGATCATCCACCGTCACGCCCCATCCAAGCTGCACGCTGGGCAAGAACTCGCGGGCCGGCGCACTGAGCGGCTCTTGGGGCAAGGCTGGCGATCGCTTGACCCGCCAACGTCGGGTGATCAGTCCCGCGTCCCGGGTGACGCTTGGCGCCGGGACCTGCCCCGTGGTCTCGATTTCGAGGGGACGCTGCTCCGGCGAGATCACGACGAACTCGCTCAAGTGATAGGAGATATTCTTCTCACGAAAGTACCAGCGCGGCGCCTGATAACGCTTACCGCCTTCACCGTCTGGCCCCGACAGCATCCAAATGGTCTCCGTCTCGATGTAGTCGCCCACCTCGAGGTGGGGCATCGTCACGGTCGGCTTCCCCGTGACGAGCTCGGGCTCGAACACACGGCCATCCGACTTGATGGTTCGAAGCGAAAGAACCATGCCACGGCCCACCCGTTGTTCCGCGTGCTCTGCGATCGCTTCACGGGACTGGATCCGAATGATCTCGTGCTCCAGCATCCTCGAACGGCCATCGGCTTCAATCCAGAGGGCCCCGTAGTCGAGAATGCGTGCCGCAGTCCCTGGCATGCGTAGCCCCTTGGACTTCTCGATGATCGCCCGACCGTCACGCCGAAACGGCTCCAGATCGGTCATTCCCTCGACGAGTTCAATAGCTGCTCTCAAGCGTCGGTTCGGGGCACCGGTGCGAATGGCCTCGACCAAAGCCGAGGTCAACGCACTCTCGTCTCCGGCCGCCAACTTCGCGTCAGCTACCGCGAGTCGTGCCGCATCGCTCTGTGGCTCCTGGGCGAGAGCGTGCTCGAGCTTGGCGATTCCACCTTGTGCTTTGCCGGCCCGGATCATGAGGTCTTCGATGCGGGCGGCGATGGCCCGGCGATCTTCGCGTTGACGACCGAGCCGCTTGAGTTCCTCGATCGCCGCATCGTAATTTTGCTGTCGGAGCGCGCGACGAAAAGTCAGCTCTTCTTGGCCATCGAGCGCACGCACGCGCTTTCGCAACTGCTCCGCCACTTTGTGAGCACCGCGACGCTCCCGCTCGGCGACCAGGGCGCTCAATAGGTCCACATCCGCAGGAAAACGGTGGCTCGCCTGTTGAAGCGCGCGAAGGTGTTCCGCGGTCCAGCCCAAGCGACGATAGAGCGAGATAAGTTCACGATGAACGGCCGGCACTTCAGGAAAGGCCTCCGCGAGCGCTTCCAATTCTTTCGTCGCCTCCTCCCCTCGCCGACTCGTCGCCTTGTCGAGCAACAGCCAAAGCCGCGGCTCCCACAGGCTCGCATCTCGTTTGCGCGCGCGCTGCCGCAAGTCCCGCGCGAGGTCTCGGGCCGCGCCACTGGGAAAGACCGGATCGCCTGTCACGAACACCGCCTGTTGTGCGAGAGCAAGAGGTGTCGCCTTGTCGAGTTTAGCGACCAGGGGCTCTTGCATGACGCTCGCGAGATCGTCTTGACCATCGACGTGCGCGAGATAAGCCGCGAGGTAGCGCCAAACAGGCTCGTCGGAGAACAGCTCTGCATCGACGGAGGGCCACCCCGCTGGCGGCTGCACGCCCACGCGCTTCATGATCGCCGCGAGAGGGTTGGGGTCGGCGAGGATCCGAGGCGCCGATGTGACGTAAAGCGGCTCGTCCGCAGCCGACCCCCGCAATCCAAGCGGAGTTCCATCGGGTGACACGACTCGGATCGCAGTCTCGGGCTTCGGTAAGCGGGCCACGATACGATGCCGTCCCGCCGCCAGAGCCAGCCGCACGCCGAATCGCGGCCAAACACCCCAATCACCGCGGTCACGTGTCAGCACCTCCGCATCATCGACGAACACGGCGCGAGCCGCATGGACCGCGATGATCACCTCGCGTGGCGCATCGAGTTCGATGAAGGTCTGCACATAATACACGCCGTGCGGTGTCGCATCCCGCGCGCGTACCGTACAACCCACCCGGGAATGAGGACGACGCAGGGCGCGCTCGCCAGCGGCCGAACGGAAGCGTGGTGGCCACGGCGCCGGCTTCTCGGGTTCATAATGTACGCGTTGATCGGCTAAGGAGCCGCGACCGAAGGGACCAGCCAGCGTCATTTCCGTCACACAACCGCTTCGCTCGACCACCGCGCGCAAGACCTCTTGTCTCGACACGCGCTCATCGATCTTGAGTTGTTCGCTAGCCCACAAGGCGAGCAGTTCAGCGCGGCCCCGCCACCCGACCCCACCAGGCTGGGCCAAGATGGTATCGAGGGTACGACGAAGCGAAGCGTCGAGTGGGCCCAGGGCCACCCGCAACTCACCCAAGCGCCGGGCAGCGAACCATGCGACGAGCGACGACTCCGATGCGCGAGCGACTCGTGCCGCCTGCAGCGTGGCCAAATACGCACGACCCGCATCCAAGAATCGGCCCTGAGAATCTGCGTCGAGCGCACGCGCGAGCGACGCCACCATCCCTCGCGACCCCAACTTCGCGAGCTTCTTGCGGGCCTCGGCGGCGGCATCGATCTGTCCCCCGCTCGCGAGCAATTCATAGAGCAACCACCGGCCCACGCGCTCGCCGTCATCACTCTTGCGCGCGGTGACACGAAGCTCGGGCAAACCCTGAGAAGAAACCGTCGCCGGGGCCGGCCGGCAAGCGCTGAGCCACACGACGAGCGCTGAGCCACACAACCGCGCCGCTGCGAGGAGCCACTGACGCCAAGAAGACAGCATGGCCCGGCGCCCGCTCACAGGCCGAGCTTGACCGGGCGTCCCGCTACGGGCTCTTCACCCAACAGGACGAGCTTGTCGATCTTCTTGTCGGTATCGACTTTCACGATGAGCGCGCCCATGTTGTAGGTCATTTGCCATGTCAGCTTCGATGCACCCGAAAAGAAAGCTGTCTTGCTGTCGCAGCGCTTCACGCGCGCCGCGAGGGTCGTCTCGGTGTTGGACAGGTCAGGGCCTGCGAGACCCTTGCGATGGGTCCGAGCCGTGCCGCCCTTCAGTGACCACACCGCCGTCGACAGGTCGGCCCGCGTCGTCACGACGACGCTGCACGCCGCCGGATTGCTCAGTCGGCCGCGCGGCAGCAGCGTCACTTGTTTGGGCAAATCCCCGCGGCCGTCGGTCTTGAGCACGACGTCGGCTGCGCCTCCATCGCCGAGTGCGTCGACCAGCAGCGCCACGTCCCGCGTTCTTGCCTTCTTCAAGGCCGTCACGACCGGAGCATCGGCGTTCTCCCCCTGCAGGGGGAGACGCTTGACGATCCCGGCCAGCTTGGTCCTGCCAGGCGCACGAGACAAATCAGCCCGCTCGCCGCCAATGTTCACCCCGTCGATATCGATGGTCATGAACGGCATTTTTCGCCAGATCCGCGGCTTCTTTTCGACCGCTGCGGTAGCCGTCGCCGTGGCAGACGCAGTAGGCGTCGTCGCCGCAGACTTGGTGTCGTCACACCCCAACGCGGTCAGGACAAGGAGAAGCGGCATACCCAGGCGGTGTATCTGCATTGCGCGCGGAGCATAGCCGAGCCTCCCCCGCCGGGTCACGGCAGAAAGCGATCACAGCTGTCGGCCGTCGTGGGAGACAAGATGACCTGCGACCCACACGTGCCCATCATCTGCCCTGCAGCCATCACGCAGAAGCCCCCCTCGCATTCCTCAGCCGCCGCACAACTCTCTCCATTGCCCGTCTTGGGTACGCACGAATCGTCGACACAGCGCGACGTCTCGACACATGGCTTGTCTGACGCGCAGGCCTCCGCGGGCCCCGGCCGCTGAATGCAGGCATCGTCGGAACCACAATAAAACCCCTCTTCGCATACGGCGTTATCCGCAGCACAGCTGTGGCCTGGCTCCACCTGTTCTGGCTCTTGGCAGGTGCCCACGGCCTTCTTCAACACGCAACGCAACGCCGCTGCGCCGTCGCAATCGACATCCGCCTCGCAGCTCGTGCCCACCTCGCCACCGATGGAATAGACCGCCAGGCAGGCGTCTTGCTCGTCCATCACCTCATCCAAGGTCAGCTTGCCGTCGGCATAGGCTTGCTTGACAGCCGCAATGCACTCGGCGGCCCCTTCCTTGCGATACGCGAGACCAAGCGGATTGCAGCCCTTGTTCCCCAAGAAATTGCTCACGCACTTCTTGGTGTCGTCGGAGACCTGTTCCTCCGTCGACATGAAGCACGCCATCACGACATCCGCGCTGCACGCGGCGGTGGCCAAATCCTCACAAAACGCGCTCTCCGCCTCGTAGGGGTCGGCGGCCGGCTCGGTATCGTCCACGATGATGCACGCCGGAGCGACGACAAACAACACGGGCACGAGCAAATTCCACTTCTTCATGACAATCCTCTCTCCTCCCCGACAATGTACCGCGAGAGCCCGCCGTGGCAAAGCAACCCCACATCGAAGCATGACTTCAACGTCCGTCCACCACGCTGGTGGTCGCCGCCAATCTGGCGCATGTTGCCCTTGTGAAGCCGCCACCCAGCCCGTCCCTCCTGCCCTCGAGGTGCAGCATTCTCGATCGGGACGAGACCGTGATCCGAACCGCCGACGGGACGACGACCGGTAGGGATCTTCTCGCCTCGGCGCGCCGCGGCGCCGCACGGCTCAACACACCTCGTCCCCGTGTCGGGATCTGGGTCGAGCCAGGCGCTGACTGGATCGGCACGATGCTGGCGGTGATTCATGCAGGCGGAGTGGCCATTCCCCTCTCGCCCCTTTACCCCGATCGCGAGATCCGCTGGCTGCTCCAAGATGCCGAAGCTGACACCGTGGTGGCCTCGGGCCACATGCTGACACGCGCCCGCACACTACCACCCGAGCTCACCGTCATGGCGTCCGAGACGTTTCTCGCCGCTGGCCCCGAGCGCGCGGCCGTCCCGATCCGAGAGCAGGACACCGCGCTGCAGCTTTACACCAGCGGCACCACTGGCAAGCCCAAAGGCGTGTGCATCACTCACGCCAACCTCTGCCACCAGACTCGCCTCATCGCCGAGGCGTGGGGCCTCAATTCCGAAACGACGCTCCTTCACTGCCTGCCACTTCACCACATGCACGGCATCGCCGTCGCGCTGCTCCCCACCCTTCTGGCCGGCGGGCGCGTCCACATGTTGCCACGCTTCGACGCCCACGCGGTCTGGGAGCAATTGGGCAACAGCAATACGTTCATGGCGGTGCCGACGATGTATCGGCGGCTCATCGATGCCTACGACGAGGCGAAAGAGGATGAGCAGCGTCGATGGAAGCGAGCCGCACAGGCCCTCGACCTGTCCACCAGTGGCTCGGCGGCACTTCCCGTGACGCTGGCCGAGCGTTGGCGCGACCTTCACGGCGCGATCCCCTTGGAGCGCTACGGCATGACGGAAATTGGCGTAGGCTTGTCCAACCCCCGCGATGCCGGGGAGCGACGACAAGGGCACGTCGGCCTCCCCCTCGACACGGTCGAGTTGCGGCTGGTGGACGACTCGGGAAAAGAGGTCGAAGAGGGACCGGGTGAGATCTGGATACGCGGTCCAAGCGTGTTTTCGCATTACTGGCGCCGTCTGAAGGAAAGCGAACAGTCTTTTCACAACGGCTGGTTCAAAACCGGCGACCGCGCCGAGCGGAAAGTCGGCGGCTCCTATCGCATCCTGGGTCGACACTCCGTCGACATCCTCAAGAGCGGTGGCTACAAACTATCAGCACTCGAAATCGAAGAGGTCTTACGCGAACACCCGCTCATCGCGGAGACCGCCGTCGTTGGTCTCGATGATCCCGAGTGGGGCCAACGGGTCGTCGCCGCGATCGTCAGCTGCCCCGGAGCGGCCCCTGAGAAGCTCGACGACGCGCACTTGCGACGCTGGATGAAGGAGCAGCTCGCTCCCTACAAGGTGCCCCGCCACTTTCTTCTCGTCGATAGCTTGCCGCAAAACGCGGTCGGGAAGGTCTTGAAACCCGCCTTGGCCCTAGAGCTTGCGGCTCGTCTCGCGCAGGCGCTCCGCTAGGGTGATCGCCACCGATCGGTAGAATCGGCCCGCAAAATCGGGCGCCTTGCGTACCATCCGCTGAATATGCTCGTGACCGAGACGCAAGACTTTCACCGGACCCACCGCCACGACGTCAGCGCTTGCCGGCTCGCGCGTCAAGAACGCCATCTCCCCAAAAATGGCCCCCAGTCCGAGGCGCGCCACCTCGATTTCGTTCCCGCCTCGATCTTGTCTGCGCACCGCCACCTCGCCGTCGACAATCACGAAGATACTCGGGTTTGCCTGCCCCTCCTCAAGGATTCTCGCGCCATCATCGAAGCTCTCCTCGCTGGCCTGCTCAAGCAAGCTCACCCGCTCTACCGGCTCGAGATCATCGAAAATATCGCTCAACCCCATCACTCACTCCCCTTGCCCTACGTCGATCATCAGTCCCTCCCGAGCGAAGACCACCTTCGGATCATCGTCGGAACGCTTCCCTCGAAACTCGGCATCGATCGCGTCCAGTTCAGCGTCGAGGCGAATCGGTTCGTGGTGTGTCATCACCACACTGCCAGCCCCCACTTGACGCGCCATCTCCAGACATGTGCTGTGGGTCCCGTGCCCCCACCCCACCTTGGCGGGGTACTCCTTCTCGGTGTACATCGAGTCGGCGACGATCATGTCCGCATCGCGGATCTTCTCGTAGATGCTCTCGTTCTTGAGTTGTAAGATCTCGCCGTACTCTTCGTACTCCTCGTCACCTGGTTCGTAGATGTTACGGGGCGGTTCGTGGTCGCCCGTAAAGAACATCTTCTGACCATCCGCCTCGATCAGGTAACCAAAGTTCATGACCGGGTGATTCATCAACACTGCCGTTACCCGGGCACCACCGACCGAAACCGTCTCGCCTTCCTTGAGCGAGCGGTAGCTAATTTCCGCCTTGAGTTCGCCTTCCCGCACCGGGAAATAGCAATAGTCCATTTGAGCCTTCAGGATGTCCGCCAATCCTCGATGATAGACCGGATCGAAGGCCCCGTAGAAGTTGACCTTACAGCCCGGAACGAACAGCGGAACGAAGAAGGGCAAGCCTTGGATATGATCCCAATGCGTATGGGATATGAAAACATGGGCCTCGACCGGCATCGACTTCATCAGCTCCAAACCCAAGGCTCGAATCCCGGTTCCGCCGTCGAAAATGATCGCTGGCCCCTCGTCACGGCACACCTGAATGCACGTGGTATTTCCGCCGTACTTCACCGTGTCATTGCCCGGTGTCGCAATCGACCCACGCGTCCCCCAGAACTTCACGAACACGACTCGTCCTCCTTGCCCACCCTCATGTTATTTCCGCAAAGGCCTTTGTCTTCTTGACCGCATCTTGAAGGCTCTGACGCTCTTCGAGAAGTTCGACGGCGGGGTGCCCCAACCGCGTCTCGAGGGCCACCACGCACTCCGGCATGGGCTTCGACTGAGGCGCCCGGTCGGTGCCGTTGATCATGGAGAGTAACCACGTGGCCCCAAAAAGACCATCCATCCACACCGAACGCTCAACATCTGGAGAGTATAGCCAGTGATGGCGAACGGTGTCGACGATGTGCTCTTGTAGATTCCACTTCAGCGCAACCAGCGCGCCAAGTTCGAAGTGCGTGGTACCTAGGACTTGCAACTCGAGTTGGTGCTCTGGGATCCCCCGCTCTTGGGACCGCTGCCGGATCGCGCGAAAGACTTTCGGCATGTGGAGCGCGAGCACGACTTGCCCAATCTTGTGCACCAGACCTGCCAGGAACAGGTCATCCCCGTCGCGGGTGCCCAGACCGAGACGGGGCGTCAACCAACGAGCGGCCGCCCCCACGGCGAGCGAGTCTCTCAGAAATTCGTCCATCTGAAGCCCGGCCTTGTTCTTCTTCGGCAACGCGCCAACCGCCGCCACGGACATGGCGAGGTGCTTCAGGGTGTTCAAACCGATGTAGGCGACCGCTTCCTTGACTGAGTCGATGCGACGGGAGAGACCGAAGTAGGCCGAATTGACCAGCCTGGTCATCCGCCCCCTCAACACCGGATCATGCTCGATCACACGCACCAAATCCCGCGGTGCGCAGTTGATGTCATTGGTGAGCGCCAACACCTCCTGGACACTTCGCGGAAACGCCGGCATGTCCGTCACCATCTTGGAAATGCGAGCCGAGTCGAGTTTGTTCGTCGTCATGTAGCTGGCTCCGCGCGGCGCAAAGCCAGCTTTTCGCAACTCAAGTCGCGCGTCAAACGAGCAAACGCTCAGGTCGATTCATCGAACACGACCGCCGTGCCGTAGGCCAGCAATTCCGCGGCTCCACCCATCACCATACTGGTCGTGAAGCGTACTGCGACCACCCCGTCCGCCCCGAGCGATTGCGCCTGCTCAGCCATGCGGTCGAGCGCCTGTTCGCGGGCCTCGGCCAGCAGCTTGGTGTAATCGCTGATCTCGCCACCTACGATGTTTCGAAAGCCGGCCAATATGTCTCGACCGATGTGCCGCGCCCGAACCGCATTGCCCCGGACCAGGCCGATACTTCTCGCGATCGGCTGACCCGCGATGGCGTCGCTCGTGGTCATCGTGATCTCGTGTTCAAATCCGGTGATAGCGCCATCAGCCGCGTGAATAAGTGCTCGGTCGGTCATCGGTCGATCTCCTGATAAGGGTCTTTCCCAGTGGCGCGGAGTCGCACCGTAAGGGCATAACTGAACAAGGCGAACAGTCCGCTCATCCCCACGAGGGTGGCTAACTTGACGACCGGCGGAAGTTCGGGATCGACGAACAGATGATACGTCCCGTAGCCACACAGGAGCAGCGCCCCGAACAGTAGCGCCAAGAAACTCGATCGCTGAATCCAGCGAGCGCCGCGGCCGACGCGAGGGGGCTCGATACGAGCGGTGGTCAAGATGCGTTGTGTCATGGCGTCTGTCGTTTCCTTGATAGAGAGAAAGTCCTCGAGTTCGGCAGCACGTTCGCTGGATTGTGCGAGCAAGGCGTCGAGTTCGGCTCGCTCTTCCGCGGAGAGCTGCCCATCGACGGCCTTGACCGCCAAACTCTCGTAATGTTCATCGTCCGGTGATGAGGGCTGACTCATGCTTTGTCTCCGTGCGGCCTCGGGCCAGCCAGAGCCGCACCCGACCCATCCGGATCGCTCAACAGCACCGCCCGCAGGGCGCGGCGTGCTCGGTAGAGCCGGCTCATGACCGTACCCGCAGGAATATCCAAAATCATCGCGATCTCCTCATAGCTGGCTTCCTGAAAGTGCCGCAGCTCGATGATCTCCCGCAGTGGGGGCTCGAGCGCTTCGATTCCACGACGCACCGCCAATTGACGTTCGACCACGACGGCCTCGGCCTCGACCGTACCCTTGGGGTCGGCAATTTCGACCTCCGCACCAACGAAGCGCTTCTTTGCCTTGAGACGATCGAAACAGTGATTCTTGAGTATGCGGTAAAACCACGGATAAAGGGGGCGCTCGCTATCGAAGCGCCCGCGATGCGCGAGGACTCGAGCGGCTGCTTCTTGGCAAGCGTCGCTGGCTTGGTCGGGGTGCCGCAACCAGCGGTACGCCGCGACGTAGCCCCGACGCATCGCCTCTCCGAGTTGCTCCTCGATGCCTTCACCCATGGTGCATAGGACCGCCGCGCGCATGGCTCGTCAACTCCCCCCGGCGAGCTCAGGCCGCGAGCGATGCCACGACGGCACACAGCGCAGCGGCAGCGAGAAGCCACCGCGAGCCCGGATGAGCAAAGTTGAGCGTCCACCCGACGCCGAAGACCTTGGGCGCCCACATCGAGCTGCCGGGCCGGTACATGCGGCGAGCCGCCTTTGCCCAGCTCGGGCGTCGGAAGTCGTAGGGGATCACTCCAAAAAGATATCCTTGGATGTCGTAGCTGTTGTGGTTCATGGCTTATCTCCTTGTGGGTTCACTTGCTCTACTGTCTCGGTAGCCGTTTATTCTCGGATTTTGTACGAATGAGGTGGGCCCATCGATTTCCGCTGTTAGAACGATGGCTTGTAAAGTATTTTTCGAGCAAAACATCGCCCGTAACCACATCTGCCTACAGCTAAAAAATTCGGCCAACTAGGTCCTTGTGGGCGAGCTTGCGAGCATGAACCTGGCCTACGCACCTGAGGACGCGTCCCTCGCCGAAAATCCCCACGGCCCGCAGTTCCTTCACCGGAGCCAACGACGTGAGCTGAGCGAGCAACTCGACGAGCTCGGCTACACGATCGCGCGCGTGGTCACACTCGATGACGAAGACCCGCTCGCGAAGCAAGTCGTGGGACGCGGCGGGCTGCGCGAAGCCATCGACGGCGCCGTGGAAATCGCCCTCACGCGCCGTGGCGCGCTACCCCCGGCTGTCGACGTGGGAGCTGATCCGGACATCACCGCGCTCGATCAGCTCTTCCGGGTTCGGAACCTCGAATCGACGGGATTGTGCATCGTGTTGCCGGGGCTCAGCGACCTCGCCGACGCGGACGGCATTCTGGGAACACCCGATAGCCAAGCGCTCGTCGTGTGGCGCGCGTTGGCCGTCACTGAACCTGTCGTACTCCTATTCGATGCCATCGACCGGGGTCTCTCGCTGCTCGCGCCGCAAGCACTCTGCGATGTCTTCGACGAGCCCCCCCCCCCCTCCACGCCCACCTCGCCGGGGTGGCTTGCTGAGCCCACCGCTCGGCCGGACATCGACGTGCAGCCCCCGCCCCTGGTAACCCACACGCCCGCCGACGCCGTCACCGAAGACGCGCCGCCCAAGCGCAGCCGAACACCTCGGCGCTCGAGCGGCACATCGATCATCCCCGAAGATCCGCTGGCAGGCTTGGAGTTGTTCGACGAGCAGGACTACTTGGACGACGAATCTAATCATGGAGACTTCTTTGCGCGCCCGGATGACGCACCGAACAATCCGAACGCGGAGCACGTGTCATCCGTGCCACATCAGGCATCGCTCTTCGACCGTATTCCCATCGCCTCGGGAGCCGCGACCGTCCAAGATGAGCACAACGAGGTGCGAAGCGAGCCAGATGAGTTGATCCGTGAAAAGGCCGAGATCATCGACGAGACGAGTGCTGACTCCCCGTGCACGCTCGCACTCCCCGACCACCTTCAATTTCACATCGATGCCTTAGAGCGCGCACAAGGGCCCAAACCCGTGCGGGCGATCGAGCAGTTGTTTTCCGACCACTACAGCCCGCTTCTCGACGCGATCGGCAATGGCTGCCAGCACCAAGCGGTCACCAATGCCGTTGACCAGTGGCGACAGTCATTCGAGAAGAGCTATAGCGAAGGCTACACGACCATGCGGGTGACGGGCCGACGACCTACCATGGTTCTCGACATGCCCGACATCGCCACCCGTATCGCGCGAGCGAACGGCGCCCGCAGTGTGCAACTGCTGCTCGTCGATTCCATGCGCTTCGACCTCGGTCGTCAGGTAGCAGCGCGCCTTCACGAACGCATTGGCCAGCACGCGGTGTGCGTCGACGAAACGCTGCTCTGGTCCGCCTTGCCCACGCTCACGCCAACGCAGGTCCGGTTGCTCGCACGAGGACCTCGGGGCTTGCGAGAGAAACACGAAGAAGAATCGGAGCGCCACGCCCTGGTGCACCGCGGGCGCTCGGTCACGACCTTGCGCCGGATCCGTATTGGATCGCGCACCCTGATCAAACTCGATGTCGTCGAGGCACGCCTACGCGAAGCGGGACCCAGCTACGGCGAGCGGCTCCACGGACTGGCAAACGAAGTCGCCTCGGTCGTCGAGCGCTTCGCCCAATCCCTCGCTCCGCGCACGATGCTCGCCATCTTCGGAGATCACGGGTTCCGCCTCGCCGCAGGCACCAACGCCGGGACGGGTCCAGGTCAACAGGGCGGGGCCTCCCCCGAAGAGGTGCTCGTTCCAAGCCATTGTTGGCTCATCGGCGACGTTCACTGAGACGAGACCTTCACAGCAGAGGCGGACCGCCTTGCGCGGCGCGTCAAGCTAGGCTCTACTAGCGCTGATGCCTCGTTTGACCCACTGGCTCGGCTGCGCCATCGCCGCGCTCCTTCTCGCAGCCTGCGGGGGTCGATCGAATCTCAATCCGGGTGGTCTGGGCAACGGCGGAGGCGTGGGCGGCGCAGGCCCAGCCCAAGGCGTCGGCGGCCAGGTCACCTCGAGCGTGGGCGCCTCCTCTCCGACCGGCAGCGGCGGAGCAGGCTCGGGCGTGACGAACGGCAGCGGGGGGGCAGATCCAAGCAGCGGAGTAGGGCCAGGAGGCAGCGGAGTAGGGCCAGGAAGCAGCGCCGCAGGGCCGGGCACGACCGGGCCTGGCGGCGGGCCGCTCGACTGCTTTCAGTGCATCGGGCAAGAGTGCCCCGAGGCGCTTCAGTGCCTACAAGATCCAACCTGTATGC
>JAPYTK010000144.1 GCA_029941785.1 Polyangiaceae bacterium
GCTCGGTCGTGCGAATGCCCGTCCCGTCCGAGGAGATGGTCAGAGCGTCCTCGAAGCTCGAGTCGTTGTCGTCGTTTTCCCATTCTCCGACGATGGGATCGGCGCAGCCGTTGAGTAGGGCCACCGCGGCGGCCGCCAAAAGAAGATGCTTGTTCATGTTGGGTCTCCTGTTGCTTCGTGCCGCGATGCGGACGAGCTGGATGGGGTAAAAGAGTTGCCTAGCGCGGCGCATCGCCGGCTGACGCGACGCGTTATAACACGTTTACCCACATTGTATACATCGAAATATATCAATGAAAACAAGTACATGCGTAAACGTGCGCGTTTTCACTGCGCGCAGCGATGCCCACGCGGCGACCCGAGAGGGGGTGCGAGGCGAGGTGACGACCGAGACCGGGAAGGTCTTGCCGTCATGAGCACTGGTCTACTTGCGGCCGAGGATCAACTGGTCGGTGCTGTAGCCCGCTTCGATGAAACTGAGCACGGTGTGCAAGCTGACGATGTTCGGTGGCTGGGTCCGAAACTGATAAAGCGTCACGGCTGCCAACCCGGTCTTGCGGGCGACGTGCTGAGGGGGGCCATCGAGCGCGATCTTGCAGATGCGTTTGGTGATCGACTCGGCGCGCACTCCGCGGGTTGACGTGCCCGTGCGAAGGCGACGCAGCGTTTTGCCACTAAGCAGCGAGTTCGGAGTGAACCGACCGTTTTTGATAATGCGGACGAGCATCAGCAAACTCACGCCATTGCCGGCCCTGAGATTGGCCATGTCATTGGGTCCCAAGCCCATCAGCTTGCCAGCCTCTTTGGCTGTGTAGTCTTCGCAGTGCTTGAGGACGCGTAGGCGCATCTCTTTGGCGAGTCGTTTCGCTTTGGCTTGTTTCCGCTTGTTGGGTCCAAATAGTGTCACAGTGCGGGCTGTATAGGCTAAACGACGGCGGTGGTCCAATGTTTCCTATTCCATATGAACACCGATTCTACGGCCACGGCCGGAGGGGCATGGCGGACAGACATTCGCCAGATGCTGTAGCTACGTGAGGGGGCCGTCGCTCACTTTCGCACTAACTGGACGGCGTTCATCTATCCTATGCTCCGCGCAGCTGTGGTGCGCGAAGTCGGTTTGTTACTTGTGGACGTAGATGATGGTACCCTCATCCTTGTCGCCACGTGTGACGCTGTGCCAGCCGTCCGGTACGCGCAGACCCGACCAGTGGTAAAGCCAACGCGCGTCGATCGGGGACAGGGCGATGTTGTGGAAACCCTGCGCGTCGCCGAAGTTTCGAATCCAGTATGCGCCTGTGATCGCGATCGAGTCGCCCTCGAGATCCATGGTCCAGGGCGCCTCCAGCACGGTGTGTCGCTGACCGACCTCACGACGATCGATGGGTGCCGTGATGTGCTTTGCTTTGATCTTGAACACGCCGCGCGGGGTGGCTGGACCCGTCTTGGCATCGCCGAGCCTGTCCTGACCAGAGGAGAGCAGTGTTGCGTAGACCGGGATGCGCCCTTGCCAGGCAACCAAGGTTTGGTTGGCGAGCGAAATATCTACCCACTTCTGCTCGCCGGTGGCCCACTCGGGATACTTGTGGCGCTTTGGGAGCAGGTAGATGTCCCGCGCCCGAATCCAATGACCGTCGCGCGCAAAGTAGTAGCGCTGACCGCGCAGAGTGCGAAAGCGGCCGCTGATCGGAATTGCGGTGCGCGCATCGAACTCGTCGTCGAGCGTCTTTGCGCGCCCTTTTTGTAGCTCCCAAGGACGAACGCCTGCGCGTAGGGTGAAGGCCATCGGCAAACCGATCTTGCGCACATCGGCGCCGTGCCATGTGGTTCCTTGGGCCGGCTCGATCCGATCGAGGGGGATGAAACGACCATCCGGCAAGACGCCGAAGCGCCGCGCGTCCTCACCCTCGCCTGTGTCAAAGCTCCTTGCGACGGCGATTCCGCTGCGGCGGTTGACGACCGTGACCTGTCGCGCCGCGGGAGTGCTCCCGAGCAGCGAGGTGCCAGTCGCCACGCGTGATGTGGATCCACTGGAGAAATCGAAGAAAGCGTTACTCATTCGGTAACCCTCAGCGTTGACGCCCGCCGTGTCGGGGCGGACGACGGGCGGCCCGTTCGGGAAGCCATCTTCGTCGAGTGGCACGTCGTTGGAGCCCGCGCCGAGTCGTTTGGGCCCGCTGGGCTTGCGGCGGCGGCGGAGCTTGGGTTCGGCGGCGAGTTGCTCGGCTGCGGAGGGCAAGGTGCTGTACAGCACTCCGCCACCAGACTTCACTCGGCCGTATCGATAGGGCAGTGCCAGGGCTTGGTCGGGCTCCTCGCTCAGCGTACGAGCAGGGAGGGCCGCGAGGTCGATGGTGGCGTCTGGACCCACACACACAAAGCCACGGGGTCGGATGGGGTACCAGCCGCCGGGGCAATCACCCTTCGTGTAGGGTTGTTCGGCTCGCGCGACGCGTCCGCCCATGCGAAGCGTGCCCAGAACCCGTCCCTGGACCGAGGGTCGGTCGTATATGGCGAGTCCGTGCTTTAGCGAGGCGAGTTTCGGTCCGTTGGCCGATGGCACGGGAACTTGCGGCGCGGTGGCGGGTGTGCCGAGATCGCCTGGCGAATCGTTGCTGCTACACCCAGCGCATCCCAGCACGCTGACGGCGGTGACGAGCACAAAACCCTTAGCACGATGAAACTCCATAGAGTTCCCATGCCGAATCACGACGGAAATGGCCAAGTTCTGTGGTACACGCCGGCCACCCATGTCGCGTGCTGAACGGCTCAGTTTAGGGAGCGCCGTGTCCTTCTTGGCCGCGGGATGTCTGCTGATCGAACTATTGGGATTTCGCCTGCTCGTTGGACTGTTGGGCGCCGAGATGGATCTCGTGTTCGGGATCGGCTTGGGCGCCGTGCTTGCGCTGGGTGCTTGTGTGTTGGGGCCGCGCAATGCGAAAGCTTCGATAGCTGAGCTACGGGCGCGCGCCGCGCATCTCGCCGGGTTGACGGCGACCAGTTGGATGGCGGCGCTCATCACCCTGACATGGGTGAGCCAGAAGGTGGCGCGGAGCGTCGATGACGCTCATCTTTGGCGCCTGGCGGTGATGGCAGCTTTTTGGATGGCGACGAGTTTTTTCGCGGGCGGCGCCCTTGCGACCGTGTATCGCACGACGCGTATTGGGCGTATCGGCTGGCTCACATGGCTCGAAGCCGCAGGCGGTGCGGGCGGATTGCTGGTGGCGGGCTTCGTGCTTCAGGTCGGGGCGCCGCGAGCGGCGCTACTGGTCGCCGGCCTGGTGACCGTGGCGGCCTTGCTTTTCGGCTTGGCAGCTCGTCAGTCCCGTCCGAGTGCCGCGCCCGTGAACTGGGCTCTGCTCGCGACGGCTGCTTTGGCGGTCGTGGCTCTGCTCGTCGGCGACCTGTGGGTACCCTGGCTCAAGTATCGCACGCACAACGGTCACCGCAGCAAGGTGACCGCGCGATCGTGGTCCGTCGGAGGACTGGTCTCTGTCCATCGGTCGAGTCGTCGATCCCTCAAGGTAAGCACCGATCGAGGCGCTGCCGTCCATTTGGGTCAAACAGCCAAGAAGAACAAGCGCCCGAGTTTTCAGGCCGCCGACTTGATCTACTACGTCGACCCGCCGCCGGCGGGACGGGCCCTCGTCATCGGCTCGGCCGGTGGGCATGAGGTCGCATCGGCCCTCGCTCATGGACATGAGCAGATCGACGTCGTGGTCGCGGATCGCACCGTGGCCTCGGGCGTGTGGCTTGGGCATGGACATGACAAGACCAAAGGACTGTTCGACGACCCTCGTCGGGTTCGGATCTCGGTGGGTGACGGGCGAAGTCTCGTTGCGGGTACGCCACCCGGAACCTACCAGCGCATCGTGGTTGTGCGGAGCGAGCAGTTCGCTGCCGATCCGTTGCGCGTCTTACCGACGACAGTAGGGCGCCGCTACACGAGCGCGGCGATTCAGAATTACCTTCGCGTGCTCGACGATCATGGCGTGTTGTTGCTCAAGGTCCCCGGCCCGGCTGTGCCCGCGGTGCTAGCGGCGGCGAGGGCGACATTGGGGGGACGCGCGAGCCTGCTTCGGAAGCGAAGTTTCGTCTGTTCGAAGCGCAAGGGAGGCGACGCGATCCTCCTTCTTCGCGCTAGCGATTTCGATGCCAAGATGCGCCACAAATTGAAGAGTCGATGCCGCCGTGGGCGGCTCGATGTCGATTATCCGATCGAAGTGGTGCGGCAGGGGAATCGCGACTACGAGATGAAGAAGGCCGACCGCGACGCCAAGATGAGCCGTGCGGAGACCGGTGTTGCCGTGTCGGCCGATCGCCCGTTCTTCAAGGCGTCGCGCGCCGCCTCGATGGATGATGTTCGCATGACGCTTGCGGCCTTGTCTCCCGACGTTCTGTTGCGCCGAGGCCGTCGACCTCCGCGAGATAGCTCGTCAAAGAAGAAGGCGTCGCTGGAAGGCAAGAAGTCGAAGGTTGCCGACAAGAAGAAGGCGTCGCTGAAAGGCAAAAAGTCGAAGGTTGCCGACAAGAAAAAGGCGTCGCTGAAAGGCAAGAAGTCGAAGGTTGCCGACAAGAAAAAGGCGTCGCTGAAAGGCAAGAAGTCGAAGGTCGCCGACAAGAAGCCAAAGGTCGCCGACAAGAAGAAGGCGTCGCCCACGCGCAAGGCCTTGAACATCGAGAAGAACAAGGCGAAGGCGCCGGTACGGCGAGGGCGACCGAGTGGCCAACCGCCGCCAAAGCCGGTGGTAGCGGCGGAGCCAAAGGTCATGCGGTTCGCGCTCGCCCTCGTCACAGCCGCGTTCGTGTTTTTCGTGGCGTTCGTAGTGTGGCTTCTGCCGTACCGGACGGAGGAAGGGGCAGAGCGTGTTCCTCGTGCCTTGCGTTGGTCCCTGCCGTGTTTTGGCGCGGCACTCGCGCTCGGTAGCATGTTGGTTCTGGACGCGCTCATCGAGGAGCTTGGCACGATGTCTGCGACGTACACACTCCTTATCCCGGCGATGCTTGCCGGCGCGGCAGGGAGTCGACTGCTTGTTGACGTCAGGCATGTCGGTTGGAGGTCGGTGGATGGCAGCGTGGCGAACGACCCGGATGTCCCGGTCGTTCCGGTGCGGGGCGTGTTGTTGACCGGCGTGGTGAGCATGGGCTCGGTGCTGCCGTTTGCCTTTGGCGATCCGCTCGTGGCGACGGTGATCCATGCGGTGCCGGGATTGGAGCTGGTGAGCGCCGGCATCATTGCCCTGTTGGTGGGCGCGGCTGTGGGTTATCCCATGGCGGCGGGACTGCGGGCGGTCGGCGCGAGCAGCTCGGTTGCCGCCGCAGCATCGTGGGGGGCTCACCGAGCGGGCTGGGTGGTTGGCGTGGCCGGGGCGGCTGTGCTCGCTCGTTCGGTGGGCGTGAGCGCTCTCGGGTTGCTGGCTTCCGCGGTGATGTCGCTCGGAATGGTGCTCTTCCTCGTCGGGGCTCGTCAGCTGTCTGAGTCGTCAACCGCGCTTCAGTAAGCTGCGCGGGTCGAGCAAGCCCAAGCGCATTGCGCCTGTGAGGAAGGTCAGGCCGAGCGTGCCCAAAACGGCGACGCTCGCGAGCATGCTGTCGGCGTAGCTCGTCGTCCCAAGCCAGGTGCGAACAGCCCATGCTGGGCCAAGCGTGGTTGCCGCAAGGAGTGTGAGCCGACCATAGGGTAATGCTTGCAGTCCGAGTCCACCGATCCGGCTGCGGAGTTTCTGCCCGAGCATGGCGGCCTCCAGCCAGGCGGCGCTGGTGGCTCCGACGACGACGCCAACGACTCCATAGCGCCGCATCAGCGACACGGCGATGACGGTACTGACGACGACGCGCACGACAGCGTACCTGGCGGGGGTACGGGTGTCGCCCAAGGCGAAGAACGTCGTGGCGAAGAGCCGCACGGAGGCATTTCCCAACAGCGCGAAGCCGTACACGCTCACGGCGGCGGCGACCCGAACGGTGGAGCGGGTATCGAAGGCCCCGGTCTGTAGCAAGAGGCCAATGATCTCTCGACCGAACACCGCGAGAGCGATGGTTGCCGGCACGCTGAGAACGATCACGCGCGTCAAGATGACCCCCAAGCGTTGTCTCATGCGGGCGTGTTGAGTGGGGACATCTTGCCCCGCTGTTTCGCGAGCCATGGCGGGCAGGGACACGGCAGCCTCGCCAGTGCCGAGCAAGCTCATCGGTAAGAGGTAGAGCATCTGGGCGTAGGCAAAGGTCGCGTTCGCGCCACTACCGAGAAAGCTGACGAGCAGCGTGTCGATGATGCCAGAGAGTTGAATCACGCCGCGGCCCAGGATGACGGCTGGTAGTCGCTTCGCGGCCTCCCGCACGTGCGGGTTGGAGGTGTCGAACTGTGGACGAAGTGACTTGAGCCAAGGTTTGGCCGCAGTGAGCAGCGCCAAGAACTCGAGCCCGGCTCCGGCGAGCGCGCCAAAGGCGAGCACCCGCGCGAGAGCCTCGCCGCTATACAGCAGCCAGCCGCCCCCGATGATCAGCGCGGCAATCTGTGCTGCGCTCCAGATGATGGGTGCCGCGTAGGGCAAGAAGAAGCGGCGGTGGGTGTTGAGCACACCGAGAGCCCAGGCGCATAGGACGAGGATCCCGGTCATGGGGAAGATGATGCGGACCAGACGGGTGGTCATCGCGAGCTTCTCTGGCTCGAAGCCCGCAGCGACGATTAGGCTGAGCTGTGGTGCCAAGGCGACGCCGATGGCCGAGACCAGTATGACCACGACGGCGAGCAAGCCGAGGGCGGCACGAGCGAAGGATTCGGCTTCGTCGTGGCGCTCTTCGGCTCGCAGCTTGGCGTAGATCGGGATAAAGGAGGCGCTGAGCGTCCCTTCGCCGAGCAGATTCTGTGACACGTTGCCGATACGAAAGGCAGCCGCGATCACGTCCGCGACGAATCCGATACCGAAAAAATGGGCGGTGATGCGCTGCCGCACCAGACCCACCAGCTTGCTCGACAAGATGCCTCCGGCGACCACGGCCGCTGATCGCCCCTCGCGGGCGTGGTCACCTTGGCTCATTGACGGGGGTTGGGAGGGGCTGGGGGACACGACGAAGGCATTAACGCGGATCTGGACCAGGTTTGTCCAAATAGCGGACCTTGGCCGTACCGTCCGTCCTAGCCTATGGTTTCGACGTGTTGCGCACGAGCTTGCTGATCGGCCTCATTTTCAGCGCTTGCGTCCCGGCAGATCGCCGTGATGGGCAAGGCGCGGGCTTGCAGACGACCGGGACGAGCGATTCGGCGACATCGTCTGCTAGCGGTATGGACCCGTCGGATGACCTGCCGCCGACCGACTCTGCTCCGCTGCAGGACTGGCTCGTGGATGGACGCTATCTCGATTGGAGCGCTGAGGCGGCTGTGCACCCGTCGGAGGGGCCGCACCTCGGGAAGGTGCGAACCTACGTGAACGATGTGCTCGCGGCGTCTCTCGCCACCGGAGCGGAAGCCCATCCCCCGGGCGCGGCCGCCGTGAAGGAGCTTTATCGGACCGGGGCGACCGTACAAGGGTGGGCTGTTTCTGTGAAAACAGCCGTCGATAGCGACGCTGGCGCCGCCTGGTATTGGTACGAGTTCGACGGAGCGTCGGTGGTGGCCGCTGAGCTCGGCGCGCCGGTGTGTACGGGTTGCCACCTAGCCGGCATCGACCTGGTCCTATCGACGAGCTTTTCGTCGACCCCCCCCTAGGCAAGCAGGCAACGATAGCGCTGCCCACGCGCCGAGTGAATGGAGCTATGATGCGGCCATGCGAACTTGGTTACCGGGCGTGGTTTTTCTTACGGTTTGCGTTGCGTGTTCAGGTCAGAGCGAGACGGCGGTTAAACCCGGCGGAACGGGCGTGTACACCGGCGCGACCACGGTCGTGGCATCGAGCGGTTCGGCCGTGTCGAGCAGCAGCTCATCGACCTCCTCCGCGGGTGGCGCTTCGAGCAGCAGTGGCGCAGGGGGCGCGGGCGGTATGGCCAGCAGCGGGACCAGCAGCGTTTCCTCCACGGGAGCGGGCGCTGCGCCCAGCTGTGTCGATACGGGCATGGGAGAGCCCAACGAGAACGAAGGGGCCGCGCACACGCTTCCCAAGATCACGGACAAGGACAGCACTGGCGGCACCCTCTCTGGGGTCATCAAGGCCGACCAAGATGTCGACTGGTACACCTATGAGGCAGAGGACGTTGCGCTTGCGACGGTCGATCCGACTCGGGCGATCAGTCAGACGCAGAGCGGGCTGAGACTGTGCAAGTACTTCGAGTGCTTGAACGGTCTCGACAAAACCGAGGTGGTCTGCAAGGGCGGCTCGATGGCGGACATGAGTCCTTCGAATCGGCCAGGCTGCTGTCACACCGACGGGTTCGAGGTTGACCTCAACTGCAAGAGCACCATCAGCGACGATACCTTCGTCTTCCTTCGCGTGGATCAGCCTGGCGCAAAGTCGACGACCTGTAACGAGTACGTCATCTCGTATCATTATTGAGTCCTTTTCCAGGCGCTCCGGCAGCTTTTCCTCAGGTCGGCGGCGATCGGGCTTTCAGCCGACTAGTGTTTCGCGTAAGTCGGCTCTGAACCCCGAGTGGAGGATAGGACATGCCCAAAGACGTGGATCGAGAGCTCGTGAACGAGGCGGTGCAGACCATCCAGATGTTGTCCGTCGATGGCGTCAATCAGGCCAACAGTGGGCACCCCGGGGCACCGATGGGATTGGCCGCGATCGCCTACGAAATATGGATGAAGCAGCTACGCTTCGACCCGACCGATCCACGATGGCCAAACCGGGACCGCTTCGTGTTGTCCTGCGGACATGCCTCGATGCTCCTTTACAGCTTGCTTCATCTGAGTGGCTACGATGTCTCACTGGATGACCTCAAGCAGTTTCGCCAGTGGGGCTCGAAGACTCCCGGCCACCCTGAAGTCCATCACACGCCAGGAGTCGAAACGACCACCGGGCCGCTCGGGCAGGGTCTCGCGAATGCGGTTGGCATGGCGACGAGCATCAAGATGCTCGCGGCACGAACCGACCCGGCTCTCATCGATGCGCGCGTGTTTTGCCTCGTCTCCGACGGCGACGTCATGGAGGGCGTGTCCGCCGAGGCGTCGAGTTTCGCCGGGCACCTCGGTCTCGACAATCTCGTCGTCGTGTACGACGACAACGGAATCACGATCGACGGTCCGACGAGTTTGAGCTTTTCCGAGGACGTGGGCAAGCGATATGAGGCCTACGGCTGGCACGTGCAACGCATCGATGGGCACGACCACGACCAAATTGCCGCGGCACTCGAGGCGGCCGTCGCGCAGACCGAACGGCCTTCCTTCATCGTGGCGAAGACCCACATTGGCCAAGGCTCGCCCAATCGTCAGGACAAGTCGAAAGCCCACGGCGAACCGCTCGGAGCGGAAGAAACGGCGGCGACCAAGAACAACATCGGCTGGCCGCTCGAGCCGACCTTTCGGGTGCCCGATCCGGTGCGTGTCTTGTTCGCGGATCGAGCAGAAGACGGGAAGGTGTTGCACCAAGCGTGGCAGGCCAAGCTCGCTGCCTTCCGAACCGATCAACCGGAAGCCGCGGACCGCTACGATGCGCTCCTCGAGCGGCGTATGCCCGACGACTTGCTCGCTCAGCTCATCGCCGCCGCGCCAGACAAAGAGGCGGCGACGCGAGCGTTGGCTGGCACCATTCAACAGACGGCCGCCCAGCTCGTGCCATCGCTCGTCGGAGGCTCCGCCGACCTGACGCCGTCAAACAAGACGTTCCTGAAAGAGAACCCGGTCATTGCTCGGGGCGAGTTTGCGGGTCGCAACATTCACTTCGGCATTCGAGAGCACGCGATGGGGTCCTTTGCCAACGGCATGGCCCTCAGCGACGGCTTCATCCCGTATACGGCGACCTTCCTCGTCTTCAGCGACTACATGCGGCCTGCGATGCGCCTAGCGGCTTTGATGAAAGTGCAGAGCATCTACGTCTTCACGCACGACAGCGTCTATCTCGGCGAGGATGGGCCTACGCACCAACCGGTCGAGCACTATTGGGCCTTGCGCAGTATTCCGAACCTCGATTTGGTTCGTCCTGCCGACTCACTCGAGTGCGCGGCGGCATGGGCTCATGCGCTACAGAGGAAAGATGGCCCCACTGCCTTCGCCCTCACTCGTCAAGGCGTTCCGCCGTTGGCCCGTCCAGAGGGCTTCGCCGCGGGGGACATGCTTCGAGGCGCCTACGTCATCGAGGAGGCAAGCAGCGGCACGGTCGAGGTCGTCATCGTCGCTACCGGCTCGGAGGTGGCGGTCGCCATCGACGCCAAGAAGCTGCTCGGCGAAAAAGCGAGCCGGGTTCGTGTGGTGTCTGCGCCTTGTCTCGACGCCTTCGAGCGGCAAGACAAGGCGTATCGAGACAGTGTCATTCCGCCGTCTGCGCGCTGTGTCTCGGTCGAGCTGGGGATCACCCAACCGTGGGGTGGCATCGTCGGTCGGGATGGCCTGTGCATCGGCCACGATGATTTCGGTCACTCGGCACCCTGGCAAGAGATTCGCGCGAAGCTCGGCATGACGGGTGAGGCGGTCGCGGCGCGCATCGAGACTTGGCTCTCCTGAGCGTCCGGCGGCCACTGCCACTGCCACTGGCTAACGCTGCGGCCTGGAACACTGGGGGCCTGGGCACTGGGGCGTCGAGCGTTTCAGGCCAAGTCGCGCAAGGCCATCATCGCGGCGTTGTGGCCGCACGCACCGTGCACGCCCGCTCCAGGGTGCGTGTAGGAGGAGCCGAGGTACAGACCCTGGACCGGCGTGCGGTAACGAAAATACGGGAACACCGGGCGGAACACCAACTGATGCCGCATCTGTGCCGAGCCTCCTCCTAGATCGCCACCTCGCAAATTGGCGTTCATCTTTTCGAGGTCGGGCGGGCTGGTCATGTGGCGAGCTCGGATCTGGCTGCGGAAGCCCGGAGCCATGCTCGCGATGCGTTCCTCGATACGGTCGGCGTAGCGCTGCTTGGCTTGTTTCCATCCTCCTTCGATATTCGAGGGTACGCGGGAGTAGGCCCAGAGGGTGTGCTTGCCCGTTGGTGCACGAGTGGGATCGGACAGCGATTGTTGCCCGATCACGAGGTAGGGATCGCTTGGCAGTTCGCCCGCGCGGACTTGGCGCACGAAACGGTCGAGGTCGTCGTTGTCGTCGCCGGTGTGAACGACGCTCGCGCGCTGTGCGTCCTCGGCGATCCAGGCGGGTAGGGCGTCGAGCGCCCAGTCCATCTTGAAGGTACCGAAGCCTTGGCGGAACGTGCGCATGTGGCGCCGGATCCGCGACGGTACGTCCACCTCGGCAAGCAGGTCGAGGTACAGGGACGGGGCTGACACATCTGCGATGATCGCGCGCGTGGCGGTCAACTCACGTCCATCTGCGGTCCTTAGGGCTACGGCGCGACCCTGGCGGGTGACAATATTTGTGACGCGAGCGCCGGTTTCGACCGTGCCGCCATGATCGGCGAGACGCGCAAGGAGTGCGCTGGTGATGGCGGAGGTTCCACCCTCCGGTACGGCGAAGCCACCGCTCGAGGCGAGCATCGCGAGCATGAAACCAACCGCCCCGCCGCAGGGATCATTGGGGCCGATGTCGGTGTGCAAGGCGAGGCCAGGGATCACCCGTTGAGCCGCGGGGCTGCGAAAGTGTCGCTCTGACCAGTCGCGCCCGCTAGACAGGGCGGCATCTGCCAACATGGCGAGGCCCGGCCAACCCAGCTTGATGGCCGCCGACGGCGATGGGGGAAGCGTGGACAAGAGAAGCGCGAGCAATTCGTGGACGGTCTCGCCATGCCAGCGGGCCATCTTCCGCCAGGTCTCGCCATCATCGCCCCCGCCCATGCACCTCGCGGCGAGCTCGACGTCGCGAGCGATCGACGCGCAGCTCCCGTCCTTCGCGATGTGGGCGCTCTCGAGCGGAGCATGTAGCCACCGGAGTCCGGCTCCCTCGAGATCCAGCGGTTTGAGAGCTGGGCTGAGTTTGCCGAACGGGAAAAACGCCGCGCCGAGATCATGGATGAAGCCCGGCTCTGTGATTTCGGCGCTGCGCACCGCGCCGCCGGCGGTATCGGCCGTTTCGACGACGTGGACTCTCCAGCCCGCGCGCGCGAGATGACAGGCCGCCACGAGACCGTTGGGCCCGGAGCCGATGACGAGAGCGTCAGGATCCTGTGCGCCGCCGTTCACGGCGCTTCGGTAAGCCACGTGGCCCTCAGAACATGAACACAGGCGCGACGCTCGGAGCGAAAACGAAGCCCATGGTCGGGAGCATGATCATGAACTTGGCTTCGACGTTAACGCCCCAGTTCTTGTACACGTTGAAGATGGCACCGCCACCGAGATCGATAAAGTTCAGCCCCGTGATTTGGTAGGCTTCGACCTCGCGCTGCTTGGCGCCAGCTTGGCCTTTGCACTTCTGCGTGCTGGCGAAGGGCTCGCCGGTGTTGTCGCCGCCGCTACGAACCGTGTCACACACCGCCACCGGTACGCCCGCGCTGACCTGGCCGAGACCGCCACCCAAGAAACCGTAAGGCCGAATCAACCCCCCGACCATCTTCGGAAACATGTAGCTGGCGCGAAGTTCGCCGTGGAAGGGGAGGAAGTTGCTGGCGTTCGTCGCGCGGCAACCGCTCGCCTGGTCGTTGTCCTTGCATTCCTCTTGGCGATCGGCGGCGGAACCGACGTCCGGCGAGCCGCCGAAGGCGTAGCCAATGCGAGCCCCGGCAAGGAGGCCCTTCCAGAGCACGCGGTCGTAGCCCACCAGTAAACGCGCACCCGCGAGCGCTCCGCCACCGACGACCTCGTTGAACTTGTCCTTTGCTGGCTTGCCGAGGAATTCGCCATCGTCCGTGTAACAGAAGAAATTGTCGTGCTCTTGTTTGTACTCGCCGCTGCTGTTGACGTAACCGCAGACGTTCTCCGCGCCGCTCAGCGCGAGGATGTCGAGTTGAATGCCGAGCGAGGCGTAGTTCTTTGGTGAGCCATCGTCCGAGCCGTCCGACGAATCGTCGTCGTCGTCACTGTCGTCCTCACCCATCTCGCAGCTGCCGTTCAGGCAGATGAAGCCGGCTTGGCACTCTTTGCTTGCTTCGCATGTGGCTCCCCAGCCCTTGGTGCCGCGCTTCTTCTTGCCGCTGCCCTTCGCTTCGTCGCTGCTGCCGCCGCCGCTGCTGCCGCAGCCGGGAAATCCGGGAGGGCAGTCGGCTTTGACTTGGCATTTCTTAGGGGGCTCCTGGCCAGGAAGAGCGGGTTGGTCACCATCGATCTTGTTCTTGATTTGGATCTCGTGCGGCTGCTTCAGCGTACCCGCCGTGGCGATGGGGTCGCCCTCGGAGTCCTTCATGATGATGTATAGTCGCAGCTTGCCCGTTGTCGTGATCTGTGCGCACGGGATCATGACGCCGAAGCCTTCGCCCAAGGGGGCGAGTTTGACACCCAGCCATTTGATGCCGCCGAAGGGCTTGTAACGAAGCTTCACCTGCTCGACGCCTACGTCGGAGGGCACGGTGACGTACACGGGGAGGGGCGTGTTGACCAAGGCCTCGGCGGGGGGCGCGTAGTCGATATCGCCGGCAGCCTCGCTCGCGGTACCGGAAGGCTCCTCGCTGCCCCCAGGTTTGTCGCTACTACCACCGCTGCTCGCAGATGCCGCCTTGGCCTTTTTGAAAACGGCCTGCAGCTCCTCGGTCATGAAGTCTTCGAGGGGTTGAGCATTCTTGTCGACCTCGAACGCGGCCATGAAGGAGGCCTTCGCGCGGCCCATGTCGGATTTACCGCCACCGTAAATCGTGCCCAATCCGACGTGGAGCTTCCCCAACACCTTTGCAGAGCATTTGCTCTTGCCACACAGCTGGATGCCCTTGTTGAGCTTCTTGATGGCCGCATCGAAGTCAGTGTTGAGGTAGTCCTCATCGAGGGCCTGGTCGTAGAGCTTCGTTGCCTGGCCGTCTTTTGGCTTGGCGTCGGCAGTGAGCGGGGACAGCGCGATGCAGAGAAGGGTGCAGAGCGCGGCGACGAAGGAGTGGCGGATCTTCACGAACGGTTCTCCGTGGGGAGTGCTCGGTGAGCGCACAGCTCACCGCACAGTAAAGGTAGTGTCGAAAGGTGATGCACGCGGGAACTCATTTGTTTCCTTCGGTGCGAACGAATTGGACGCGCCGGTTGATCGCCCGCCCGCGAGCGCTGGTGTTCGCGACGATCGGTCGGTCCATACCATAACCGCGCGAGACGAGCCGAGTTGGCGAGATGCCATTGGTGATGAGGTACTTTCGAACCGAAGCGGCTCGGCGTTGGCTGAGTCGCTTGTTCAAACGAGCGGAGCCGCGGTTGTCGGTGTGACCTTGCACCTCGAGCCGGATCTTGGGGTTTTTCTGCAGAGCCTCAGCCACCGCATCGAGAATCTTGTAGCTGATTGGCCGAATCACCGCCTTGGCGAAAGCAAAGTGGATTTGCTGGGTGATCTTGATCTCTTTGGCCGTGACGACGACGAGGACCTTCTTCTTGGGGCAACCCGGGCGCTGAGCGTCTTTGACGCCAGGAACCATCGGGCACTGGTCCTCGACATCGACAATCTTGTCACCGTCGTTGTCGGGATCAGGACAACCGTCTGCGTCCTCGAAGCCGTCAGGATCTTCGGGTTCGAGCGGGCACTTGTCCTTGGCGTCGGCGATTCCGTCGAGATCGTTGTCGGGCTCCGGGCAGCCATCGGTGTCGAGATAGCCATCCTTGTCTTCCGCGAGAAGTTCGCAGTCGTCGCGCGAGTCGGGAATCCCGTCTGCGTCGGTGTCGGGGTTGTCGG
>JAPYTK010000145.1 GCA_029941785.1 Polyangiaceae bacterium
GGCGTACGCTGTCCACGCGTCGCGGGCCGCTTCCCATTTGGTCACGAGTGCTTCGCGTAAACCGCTGCCGGTTGCCGCAGCGCCCTCGTTGGCGCGTCGTTCGTAAATCTCGGCCTCGAGAAAGATGATCTTCGCAGCGAGTCGTGCTTGGGGCTTGTTGTCACGCGCGCTCTTGAGTGCTGCCAGCGCGGCGGCGGCGTCGCCGAGCGTGAGTTTCGTCTGCGCGACGAGGTAATGCGCCAATGCCTTGTTCGTCTCCTCCTTGGCGGCCTTCTCGAAACTCCCGACCGCGGCCCCGTAGTCCTTACGGACATAGGCGGCGCGTCCTTCGGCGATCGCTTCCATGGCTGGGCTGATCCCTGTCAGGCCTTTGGCATCGCGGCGAATTTCCTTCGCTTTGGCCGTGGATGTGGCGGTGGGAGTCGCCGCAGGTGAGGGGGATTGCGCTGTGGCCAGTTCGCTAACGAAGAGGCTCGCGCACACGGTGACGATGGTCAAGACGCGTCTCATGGGGGGGATGCTAGCACGCAGGCTTGTTGTGCTGCTAGTCCTGCGACGGCGCGTTCGGTCCGCGGTCGTGATCGAGCGCCGGAAACCCCCTACTTGTCCTTGTCGCTGTCTTTGCCACGGCCGCTGAAAAGTCCGCCAAAGATGCCGCCCTTCGAAGTCGCCTGTTCTTCCTTCTTTTTCTTTGCGTACAAGCGCACCTCGCGTGCAGCATCGATGTTGTGCGGATTGATCTCGACCGCGCTCTTGAAGTCTCGGAGTGCCTTGCGGTGGATGCCGGAGCGCTTGTACAGGCGTCCGCGGTAGTCCAGCGCGCGTTCGAAGTATGGTTCCTTTTTCAACACATCGCTGAGCATCTGAATCTGCTTCTCGTAACGGGCGAGACGCTCCTTTTCCTTTTCCTTTTCCTTTTCCTTTTCCGTTTTGTCGCCGTCGCTCTTGCTATCGTCCCCGTCTTTGCCGTTGTCTTCGCCTTGATCTGTGGGCGCAGGGCGTTCGGCGATCCGCTGCGATTCGACCCACGCGAGCAGCGTTAGGTATTCCGGTTGCTCTGGGTCGGCTTGTACGGCTTGCTTTAGCATTTCCTCCGCGTGTGCTAGCGAGCCCTTCTTGAAGAGCACTTCAGCCTTCTGGAACAAGAGAGCAGAATCGACCGCCCGCTCGACCATTTCTTGGTCGTGGACCGTGCCGCCTCCGGATTGAACCAAGGTGATGTATTTTGCTCGACTCTCAGCTTGCGACAGTGCCTGGAAGGCCTCGTTGAAGCGGGCGAACACCTTTGCGATGTCTGCTCGCTTGTGGACGAGGGCATCGGGGAGCCGGTCGGGATGCCAGATCTTTGCGATCTTGAAATACGCCGTTTGGATCTCGTCGTCGGTCGCGGTCGTCTGCACGCCCAGCATCTCGAAGAACGTCTGGGTGTCGAGCTGGTCTGCAACGGCATCGATTTGTTGGGGGGTCGGTGTGCCCTCGACGTCGATGGCGACGACGACGACCTTGTTGCCTAACGCGTTCGATTCGGCGAGCGGTATCCGACGCGCCTTGTCTCGTTCTTGGAGTGCTCGAATGCGCGCCTGTTGTTGAGCTGGATTGGCCCGTCGGCGAGCCGGTTCCTTGCGGCTGTGCGTCACATCCTGTTGCTGGGGTTGGCGCGAATGAGCACGTGACGATCGTGAGGATGGTGGCGGCGGGGCTGACGGTCGACTGCTCGCTCGGGATGAATCGGCGGCCGTATCGGGTAGTGGACGTGGAGACGTCCGGTGTTCCCGCTTCAACGCCCCGAGTGGCGCTTTGCCACCGAGGGCGAGACAGCGAGTAATGACCAGGGCGTAGACCGTGAGCATGGCCACGCGTTCTTGCGCGACGCGGTGACCGACCAGTTGTGCGAGGGTCATGGGCTGGGCCCGAAGGAGATCGCACACACGCTCCTCTCGGTCGGTCAGGGTAAGCTTGGTTGCGTCTGCCGCGTGATGCATGGTGAGCGTGGTTTCACCAAGTCGGTTTAGCGTGTCGTCGACCTCCGCCGCCTGAGCGCGCAGTCGAACGGCCATCATGATCATGGCGAGCGGGTCGCAAACGATGAAATCGGCGCCCCCGTAGTCGTTTAGCAGGTTGAGGCCCCCATAGTAGGCAAACCGCGTCGCGGCGGGGAGCCGCACGATGAAGCCTATCTTTCGCATGAGCTGCTGCTGGAGGATCGTGTCGAGCTGCGCCGCGTCGATATGGCCGCGGCTGACCAACAGCTCGCCGTGGAGTTGTCCCGTCGTGGAGACTGCCGCAAGCGTCTTGTCGAGCGTTTTCTCGTCAGCGAAGCCCAGCTCGACGGCAACGCGGTCGAGCGGTGCTATCGTGCCGGTTGTGCGTACCTTCGCCGGTGCCCCCTCGTTGAAGATCACGATGTGAGTGTCACCTTCGGGCGTGGTGAACACACAGCTACCGGTGAGCTCCTGGTCGAGCGCATAAACCAACAAGTGCACGATCGGCGTTTTTGTGAGCACGCCTTGCGCACTGGGCTTTTTCCCCGTCAGGCGTTCTTGGAGCCAGTGTCGGGAACGGAGCCGAGCGCGGCTAGCTGAACTCGGTGGTGGTTCCGACGAGTCGCTGGAGCCTGCTGTGCGTTGGCTGGGCGGCGGCGGCCTGGATGACGGTCGCGACTTGGGCGCGATCGGGATCGGAACTCGTTCTGACGAAGGCTTCGACGGCGGTGGTGTGCTGGGCATCGCTTCGGTGGGAGGCGTGGGCGGTGGCTGAGATGTTCGCGCGGCGGGTGTGCTGGGTACCGCTTCCCCAGGGGGTGAGGGGGGTGCGGGGCTGGCCATGTTGGAGCCGGGCAACGACACTTCGAGGGCGTCGTCCGCTTCGGGCGCCTTATCCGCCATCGGGACTTTGAGTAAATCTGGCTCGACGTCCAAGTCGATGTCGAGCGCATCTTTGCTCTCGGCGACGGCTCCGACAATGGCGTTGCCGAGCGCGCTGAGGCGAGGGGGCCCTCCGTCGTAATAATTCGTGGCCGCGTCATCGTCGTCTGTGGGGTCGCTGGGGTCGCTGGGACCGCTCGCGCCGCCCGCTGCTGGCCGCTCGTGGGTCGCACCCACAGGACGCTCGTGGCTCAGGCCGCCGTTGTCGGTGTCGTCGTCGCGTGCTGAAGGCTCTGCCGGCTTAAGGTTGCTTCCGGCGGCCGGAGCCGAGGTTGATATGGTCGGGGCCGTGCCAAACTCTGCGGAATCCCCGACCGACAGTACGCGAGCGACATGGATGTCCTGTGAGGCGGGCGCAGAGAGTTGAAGAATTTCTGCTTGTGCCAAGGGCGCACCGGTTGCGTCGAGCGTGAGTTGCACATCGGGGCGGGAAAAGTATTGCGCCTCAAGCGGTGTGCGGACGACCTGCGCGACCCGCCGATCGGACAGTTCGACGACGGCTCCGACCGGAAAAAGTCCGAGGGCACCGAGCAACAGTCGCATCGCGGTTTGGTCTCCTTGGTTCTCCTGGTTGCGCCACATGGCGCCAACGACGCGATCGACGGCATCATCCGCACCGTCCTCGCCAATACCGGTCGAGAAGCGCGCCGCGACGGACACAATATGTGCTTCCAGAGATGCTGTCTGAAGCCCGCCGTACAGAAGTGGACTGTGAGGCCGAGTGCTCAGCAGGGCAGCCTCGTAGACCACCACGCCCACCATCGTTGCCGATTCACTCCGGGCATCGAGGGCGCTCACCACCGCGGCCGTCGCAGCCGAGACACCTGCGAGCTGAAACTCCGCGAGTCGTGGCAGCGAGGACCCCAGCCGCTCTTCCCCCGTGGGTCCCGCGCCAGCGACGCGTGCTCGGCCGATGTCGTGTAGCAGCGCGGCGGTTACGATACGGGCCAAGATGCGCTTGTCGTTGGTCAGTTGACGGGCCATGCCTAGCGAGAGCAGGGCGGCATTGACCGCCCGTCCCGCGTCGTCGTGTTTCGTGTTGCGCAGGGCGGTGACGCCGAGGAATGTCGGGGTTTGGACCTCCGACAAGTCGGCCAGCTTTTGAGCGACGCGGCGCACCCGCGTGGAAAGATCGTAGCGGCCATGAAGGATGTCCTCGAAGAAGTGACGCATCATGACGACCGCTAAGGCGTAGCTATGGATGATGGCATCTTCGGGCGTGGCGTGTTTCGCGCGCTCCTCGTCCACGCTTCGTCCATTGGGGCGACCGCGCCGCAAGCGAATGCGATGATACTTCAGCGTCGTTGGTGACGGACCCGTTTGCCGCAATGCCGCACCCAGCGCCACTTGGAATTGATGGAGGTCATCGAGCGGCACATCGTGTCCAATGGCCAATTCGTCGATCCCAAGCGGGCGGAGCATGCTCCCCAGTTCGCGGGCGGCTTGGTACACGGAGCGGCTCGCACGCAGGAGGCGCTTGCCGATAAAAATACCCTTTTGTCCAAAAGAGATCTTGAAGTTCTCACCCGTTCTTCGGCCGTAGGCGGCGATGGCTTTCGCGACGGATTCGATTTGCCGTAACTGCGCTTGGTTCTCGCCGTCGTAAAGCGTTGATTGCTTGGCGAGGCGGTGCAGCGCCATCAGTATCGAGACTGCGAGATCGTTCTCGGACGAACCGCCGCGTCCTGGTTTGCCAGAGGCGGCGCTCAAGAGTCCTCCTTCTCGGCGGCTTCTTGGTTGCGTCTTTCTTCGATTCGCTCGATGGCTCTTGCTGCCGCGGTCCGGATCTCTGGGGTGTTCCAGGGTCGTCGTCGCGTGGCGTTGGAAAGGGCCTCGATGGCCGCGTCGGAAACCGCCCGCTCGCTCAGAACTTCGGCAGCGAGCGCGCGGGTGCGGTCGGCATTGTCGTCGGCCATGAGGCCGTGCATCTTCTCGATGACCGAAATCAGCACGTCTTCGCCGCGTTTCGAGTTGAGTAACCAGAGAGTCTCGAAGATCTTCTGCTGCTGCTCGCGGGGACGGGCCACAAAGTGCTCGTGTTCCACCAGACGGATGAGTCCCGGTCCGGCCGCGCGCACATGGTGGCGCACCATCGTGTTCAACGCAGCCAAGAGAACCTGAGGGTCGCTGCCCTCTGCGAGTTTGAGCAGCTGTTGTTTGAGCTTCTCGGGCGAGGTGGCGAGCAGCGCGACCGCCTCACACCGCAGGGCAGCGATGGGACTGTCGAGCAACGATCGCAACATCGCTGCCCCCTCAGGTGTCTTTGGATTGGCGATGGTACAGAGGACCGCTTGGGCGAAACTAGGCCGCAGAGTCTCGAGCTGTTCGATGGTCGCTTGCTCGTTGCCTTGCGCAGCCCGCTGAATGTACTTGAGCATGATCGTGAGGGGTTCGCCCTCGGGCAGTCGGTTGGCGAGCTTGAGGCAACCGTGCATGGCGCGCACGTCCAAGGTCGCGCTCAGGTAACGCAGAATATCGAGGATCGTTTGATGATCTTGTCTTGGCAGCTGAGCGTTGTGGGTGGCGCTGAGCAAGGTCTTCAGAACCGACTCCGAGTAGAGCCCGCCCGTCAACATGGCGGCAGAAGCCTCAGGGGGAGGGTTGCTCGCGACCAAGCGCTCGAGCAAGGCGTGGTGGGTCGCGAGAAGTTCTCCGTAGCCACCGTTTCGAATCAAGCGTTGGGCACGCGCGGCAAGCGCGCCCAGCACGAGCGTCGGATCGCCTCGCTCTACGGAGTCGACATAGCCAGCGACGAGCACGTCGAGGTAACGATCATTCCACCGTGCCGGGTCGAGAGAGAATTGGCTCGCCAGTGCCATGCGCGTGTGTGGGTCGAACGCCCAAGCTGGGGTTGTGCCCAGGGTAGCCGATCCGGCGGTGGTCGCGAGTGCCATGGCGGCGGCTTCGGCCAGGTCTTCCCGCGCGAGGGCCTCCATGTCATCCGCCTCGGCCAAGCTACGCTCTGCTCGAGGGTTGTTCCCATCGGCGATATCGTCGCCGAGTTCGATGCGGACGTGTTCGAGGCGGGCCTCCCAAAGGACCTCAGCGATGTCGACGTCGTCGCTGTCAGGGTTGAACCCGGTCATCAATGCGCTGCAAAAGACTCCGAGTTCTTGTTCGGTCATTCCCGGCAACCAGGCGATCTCTTCAATGCCTGCGGCGCTCAGGGTGTAGGGGATGCCGTCCGCCGGTGGGTCGGGCTCCCAAACGGTGGTTCCTCGCACCGAAAAGCAGAAGGGATGCACTGTCCAGCTGATGCCATGGGGAGCGGCCCGCAAGGCTGCGACCACAGCGCGGTGAATGGTGCCGATCTTCGACACCGTTTCTGGATGACTACCGTCGTATTGGCGCAAGGTCGGTATCGCGCGCTCGAGGAGCGTGAAAATCTGCGTGAGCTTCGCGGTGTCGGTTGAAGCCGGTGGCGTGCTCGGAGCAGCTGCCACATCCATTGAATGCGGCGTGGTTGCTCTGCCAAACGAGGCTGAACTTAGCGGATCCGCTGCGGGGATCGCGGAGGGCGACCGACCACTGACCGTGTGGGGCGTCAGCATCGCGCTCATCGAACCGGGAGCGGTCTGTGCGGGCGGCGCCGTGTGGGGCGTCGGCATCATGTGCCGTTCGGGAAAACTGCCGGGCGGCGATGAGGACGTCGCCGGTGACGGAGCTACGGTCCCTGTTGCCGTCGATGCGGCGGCGGCGCCACTGCCGCCGTATTGTTGGGCAAGCTTGCGGCATGCGTCACGCATGGCTTGCGCATTGGCGTAACGATTTCGACGATCCCACTGTAGGGCTTTGTCCACGAGGGTGAGCACGTCGACGGGCAGTTCGGGCGCGACGCGCGCGAGCGACGGCGCAGGTTGCGTGGCTGCGAGGATGAAAGCCTCGTTGTCGCTCATGTCGTGATAGAGCCGATTGCCGCTCAGAACCGCGTAGAGCGTGGCGCCAATGGCGTACACGTCAGAGCGTCCGTCTAGCGTGTCGCTCTTGCCCATGGCTTGCTCGGGTGACATGTACGAGGGCGTTCCGAGCGCCGAGCCCGCGCGGGTGAGTGCTTCCTGACCGGCTTCGCGAAATTGAGCTACGCCAAAGTCGAGGATCTTCACCTCGTCTTTCTTGGTGATGAAGATGTTGGCGGGTTTGAGGTCACGGTGAATGATGTTGAGTTCGTGGAAGGGGATCAGGGTGTCGAGGATCTGCTCGGCGATTTCCATCGCTTGGGCGATACCGAGCTTGCGGTTATGCTTCTTACACAGCTGCTGGAGAGTCAGCCCCTCGAGCAGTTCCATGACGAGGAAGGGCTCTCCCTCGTCGGTCTCGTCGTCGTCAATGATGGCCACACGTCCAGGATGACTGACCTTGTTCGCGACGTACCCTTCCCGGAGAAATCGTCCACGCACCGATTCGTCGCCGGCGAACTCGCCATGCAACATCTTGATGGCCATCCGCGACCCGTTTCGGTGGGTCGAAGCGTACACCGCAGCCATGCCCCCGACGCCCAGCAAGGAATCGAGACGGTATTTCTTGCGTACCCATCTACCCAGCCGTTCGCTGGCCCGTTGGCGAATCTCCCGGACGCCGCCGGCTGCCGGGGGTGCTTGGTCGTTCGACACAGAGAATCTTGGGTTCCGGGTTGGACACGTCGCGGGCGAATGCCCGAGTCGGCAGCGAAGTAGACTGCCGGCGACATGCTATCACTGCTGGCGCAGATACGCGCAACGACTCGCGTCAATCATGACGCGGACCCCACGATTGGAAGGGACGGCTGCGTTCCAGACGAGCGTAAGACGAGGGCTTCCCATGAAGATGTCGACGTGCTTCCCGCGCACCTTGAGGCCGCGATCCTCGGCGATGAAACAGCCATCGTGTGCTCGTCCCGTCGCGTCTCGCAATCCTTGATAAGCCGGGATGTACAGGACCTTGCCGAGCGGAATGACGTCGCTGTCCACAGCAACACTGCGCAGTGGCGTGATCGCCGTCCCCGCGGCTCCTCGGCCGTATGGAAATTGCTGCCCATCGAGCAAATCAAAACAAATGTGCTGCTTCGTACGTGGGCACACGGCGGCGCAGGCGCAGTTTCGTCGGGCAAAACTGATGGTTTCTCCCGTGTGCAGGCGCCCGCTACCCTGTACGCACACGGCATCGTGGAATGCGCGGCTAACCGTGCGTAGAGATTGGCACTTTCTGTCAAAGATCTTTCGGACCGGTCCCGTTTCCGGTTTGGGCGATTCCTTAGGGAAGTCGTAATAGGTGTTTCGAAACGTGCCACCGTCCGACGCCGGCTGCGTGTGGATCCGGATCGAGACGGATGATTTTCCTGAGTTACTCGTGGTCGGTAGCCGCTCAGCGGTCCGCGCATCGGCGGGCCTGACAGCTCGGCTTGTTAGAATGCCGCCGGCGCGGCCAGCGTCCGATCCGTCGGTGGTCGGGGTTGCGGGACCACTCGCCGCCCACCAGTCGACGGCCCCATCTGGATGGTTGGCCCCTTCGTGGCTGGCGGGAGGCTGACACCCGAGCGGCAGGAAGCCGAGGAGGACGATGGAGACGGCAAGAGCGGCTGTTTTCGGCATGCGCACGGAAAAGGTCGTGCCCCGTCCCTCGGCGCTCTCGAAGTCGAGTTGGAAGTCGTGCGCTTGCGTCAGTTGCGTCACGACCGCCAACCCGATCCCTACGCCGTGCGGGCGGGTCGTGAAGAACGCCTCAAAGATCTCGTCGTGTTTTTCCACCGGGATCCCCGCACCTTGATCGATCACGCGCATCATGACCTCATCATCGGTAGCGGACAGTTGGACCGTCACCCCGTCGCCGGCCTTGCTCGCTTGAATTGCGTTTCTCACGAGGTTCCACAGGATTTGGTGGAGCTGTCCGGGATCGGCATCGACAAGCAACGACTCGGGGCCCTCGTAGCACACCTCGATGTTGCCACCGCGCGAGGAGTGCTGTGCGAGTTGCACGACGGCCTGGGCAACGGTACCCAGGTCCATTTGGCGTTTGTCGGGCTGTCGTGGTCGGCTGAGGTCGACCATGTCGCCGACCAGATCGTTGAGTCTCATCGCTTCCCTCTCGATGATCCGGCAAAGGTGTTGGTCGTCGCCCGACAAGCTTCCGCCGGTACGCAACAGTTCGATCGAGCCGCGTATCGAGCCCAGTGGATTGCGAATTTCGTGGGCCAATCCGGCTGCAAGTCGACCGAGTGCGGCCAACCTCTCTGCCCGTTCGGCTCGTTGGGTGACGACCTCGAGTCGGCCGCCGAATGCGCGCAAACGCTCGGAGAGATACGCGGCCAGGACGGTCGCGACCAAGATGGCCATCAGCGTACTGAAGGCCGGGTAAATCATCTGGTCGGCAGTGGTGACATAAAGCCCCACCGGCTGATCGTTGGGGATCGGCACGAAGCCGTATGCGAAACCCAGACACAGAATCAGATAGCTCGACATGGCGGCCGTGGCGGCAGATATCGCGCCGGGAGTGCCGAGCGTGATCGCTCCCGATAAGCAGGTGAGGCCATACAGCGAGGCTGCCCCGCTCGTCACGCCGCCCGAGATGTAGACGATGGCGGTCCACACGAGTTGGTCGGTGATGAGCTGAGCGTGGGCGATGGCTGCCAATTGCCGACCGCGACGCAGAAGTATCGTGTAGCCCGCCGAGGCGAGGAAGGCGGTGCTTGCGGTGGTGACGGCGACGAGGCTCGAGAACCCGCCAAACACCATCTCCGTCAGGTAGTAGCGCTCGATGATGACGAGAAAGATCGTGAGAACCGTCAGGCGAAAAAAAGTCACACCGGCGAGACGCCGTCCAAGCGGAGTGTCCACGCCTGCTGTGATGCCGAGCCACATGTCATTCACTCTTGATGTTGCCGGCGAGTTCGAAGATCGGGAGATACATCGAGACCAGCACGACGCCGACGATACCGCCGATGAAGACCATCATGATCGGTTCGAGCATCGAGGTGAGCGCGGCCACCGCGATGTCTGTCTCCTCTTCGTAGAAATCCGCGATTTTGGTGAGCATCTGATCCAGCGCGCCGGTCTGCTCTCCGACGCCGACCATCTGCACGACCATGCCCGGAAACACCTTCATCTCAGCGAGGGGGTCGGCGAGGTTTCGACCTTCCGAGATACGTTCGCGGGCGTACAGCAGCCCTTCTTCGATGATTACATTGCCGGCTGATTTTGCGACGATTTCGAGTGCGTCCAGGACGGGGACACCTGAAGCGAGGAGGGTGCCGAGCGTTCGAGAGAAGCGCGCGACGGCGATCTTCTTCATGGTTGGACCTAGAACCGGGACCACGAGCAGGAGCCTGTGGACGATTCGCTTGCCCTTCTTGGTCCGGTAAAACCTCACCGCCCCCACCACGAGCAACACGGCGGTTACGATGATGATGGGCAAATTGCCGACGAAGTTGTTCGAGATGGCGATGACCATCTTTGTCAGGCCGGGCAGCGCATCTTTGGCGCCGAACTCCGCGAACATGTTCTCGAACGCTGGAATGACCCACGTCATCAACACGATGAGGACGCCGATCATGATCACGATGACCGTAATCGGATAACTGAGCGCTCCCTTGACCTGCCGCTTTAGCTTGACGTTCTTCTCGATGTAGATCGCTAAGCGGTTCAGGATGGTGTCGAGGATACCGCCGACTTCACCGGCATGAACCAAGTTGACGAATAGGTTGTCGAAGATCTTGGGGTGCCGTCGCAGAGCATCACTGAAGGTCGCACCTTGCTCGACGGTAGCTTTGATGTCGATGAGGGCGGCTTTGAAAACTGGATTGTCTTCCTGGCTCGAAAGGATTTCGAGGCACTGCACGAGCGGCAGGCCAGCGTCGATCATGGTGGCGAACTGGCGGATGAACTTGACCAGTTCGGTGCTGTCGACATCTGCACCAATGCTGAGGGAGATCCGTTTGCTGATCTTCTTCGGCTCGAGCTGCTGTTGCCGCAGCCGCTTCTCGACAACTTCCTTGCTGTCGGCCATCATGATGCCTTTTTCGATGTCGCCGCTGGCGTCGCGGGCGACCCACGAAAATTGAATCATAGTACGGAGCATACGTGCCAGCGGGGGTAGCGGTCAAAGATTGACCGCTCTGATGGAGTTTCGGGCACTCGACGGCGCAGGGCCCCGAGGTTATGCCCGGCCACCGTGATCGACTTACACCAAGTGGCGCGATGGGCTGTCGAGACGCACGGGGTAGCTCCGTGTGCGGTCGTTGCGGCAGCGCGCTGGGAAGATGGATCCTGGGTTAGGGGTCTCGGCGTGGCGGGACAGCTGTGGGAGGTGGCGCCGGACGGCGAAGCGTCATCAGCGCCGAGCGCCGATACCGACACGGTGTTTGATTTGGCGTCGTTGACGAAGCCCGTCACGGCATTGCTGCTCGCGCGGCTCGAGCGGCAGGGGATCGTGTCACGCTCGCAGACCCTCGGCGAGATTCGGCCCGAGTTGGCCGGGACCCCGACCGGTGGTGTGACCCTGGACGTGTTGCTGGCTCACCGCGCCGGCCTCGAGGCCCACATCGAGTTCTTCATCAAGCAAGCCGAAGTGGTGCAAGCCTCCCCCGAAACGGTGTTCGCCCGTGCCGCAGCTGCGCGAAGAGCGGAATGTGGGGGGCCGCTGCCGCCCGGCGGCTTTGACGCCGTATATAGCGACCTGGGCTACATCTTGGCCGGTGCGGCGATCGAGCGTGCTGCGGGGGCCAGCCTGGGCGAGTTGGTGGCGCGAGAATTGAGCGGGCCGTTGGACTTACGCCTGGGGGCCATGGCGCAGTTAGGGGCCGAAGCTTCACTCGGGCCTGTCGCACCTACCGAGCATGTGCTGTGGCGAGGCGGGGTCTTGCGTGGTGTCGTGCATGACGAAAATGCGTGGGTTTTGGCGGATCGTGGTTCGGCAGGGCATGCGGGGATGTTCGGCGATGCCGAGAGCGTCGCGGGGCTCGGTATCGCCGTCGTCGATGCACTTGCTGGGCGAGGAGACGCCTGGCTGCGCGCGCAGGACATCGAGCCCCTGATCCGGCGCCGGCGACCAGGCGGTCCTGGACAGAGCTATTGTTCGGGCTTCGAGCGTCGGACGACCCCCAATCCGTCGTCTGGCGTCGCCTTCGGCATGGAGACGTTTGGTCATCTTGGTTTCACGGGGACGAGCCTCTGGATCGATCCTGAAGCACAACTCGTCGGCGTTCTGCTCACCAACCGCGTCCACCCCACACGAGATCATCTCGCCATCCGGACGGCGCGCCCAGTTGTCTACGATGCGATTTTTCGGGAAATGTGCGCATAAGTGCTTGTAATCATAGAATATGATACCGGTGCGCACCCCGCGATCGGCACCGAAAGCGGCAATTGGAATCGTCGAAGGCATTGCATCTAAGCACCTGCGCCGTCTACAGTATGTTACACGCAGGTTTCCCGACATGTGGAAGCTCACTATCGAGGACGACGACGGCCAGCGCACGACGCTGGAACTAGCTCAGGACGATTATTCAATTGGCCGCGACGAAGCTGCGGCCATTCGTCTAACGGAGCGTAACGTTTCGAGAACGCACGCGAGCCTGCGTCGCTCTGAAACGGGCTGGACCCTCGAAGATCAGAGCAGCTACAACGGCACCTACGTCAATGGCGAACGCGTCGTCGATGGCGCCGATGTGCTGAGCGGCGCGGTCATCCACGTCGGCGACTATCGAATCGAGATCCATGAGGTTGCGCAAGCCGCAGAGGTTGCCGTCGATTCCGAGCCGCGGCAACGACGGCCGGACCGACTCGTCATGGTGGTTGGGCCGACGCCGGGCCAAGAGTTCACGCTCGAGGGAGATCGCATCACGATCGGCCGTGCCGAAGAGGCTGGCGTTTCGATCAATCACGCCTCGGTGAGTCGACTGCATGCCGAAATGGTCAGCCTCGACGACGGCCGATGGGAAGTGCTTGACCAGGGTAGTTCCAACGGGATTCGGGTCAATGGCGTCGACCTTCCGCGGGGCATTCTCGAGCCGGGTGATGCGCTCGAACTCGGCGATGTTCGTTTGCGCTTCGTTGCCGCCGGCAAGTACTTCCGACCGTCCGTCGATCTGAGCCAACAACTCCCGATGGTGCCGTTCGAGGCGATGTCACCGGCACACTCTGGGCCACACACCACGATGAGTGGTGCCCAGAACTTCGGCCGCGTTGCTGTTGTCGCTGCGGTGCTCGGTGTGCTCGTGGTCGCAGGCTTGGTGATGCTCCGGAGCCCCACGAACCCGACGACAGGTACCGCGCCGGACACGTCGGCCAAGACATCGAGCGACGCGCAGAACACATTGGATTCGGCGAAAAAGTTCGCCAAGGACGATCTCGAATTGGCTCACCGGATGTTGCAACGCATCCCTGAGAATTCGCCGGTGCGCGAAGACCCTGCCTTCACGGAGATCGAAGACAACTGGGCAGACGCGAAGTTTGAGCTCGTCGAAAAGGCGAAAAAGAAAGACGAGAAGCTCAACATCCTAAATTTGATTATCGAAATGCCTACGGTGAGTGCGGCGAAGCGTCAGCGCGCTGCGGACATGGCGCTCGCGATCGAACCGGATCGACCGCGGAGGCGCGTCATCGTGCCGCCGCGCCCCGGAGCAAATGGGGGCAGCCGAGCGACGACTCGCGCGACGACCACTACCAAGCCGACAGCCAAGACGGTGCCTCCTGCTCCTGCTCCTGCTCCTCCCCCACCGCCACCGCCCGATGATGGTCGGTTTGGGAGCAGCGCCGCGAAGCGTTCGCGCGACTCTTTGTATGGCGCGGTGGCTTCGGGCCGGGCGAGTTTGGGACAGATGTACGCTCTGAAGGCTGCCTGCGTGCAGCTTCAGGACATGGCGTGTGCGCAGATGGCTTTGAGCAAGATCAAACAAAAGAAGGCTGCGGGCGGGAAGAACAAGTAGTCGCGGTCGAGGGGCGTAGATGCGCGCCGGTGGCCCGCGCTGGCCCACCACCCATCGGCTGCGCTCAATGGGCTGCGGCTTTGGTGTTTGGCGCTCGCCAAGCGGATGCAGCGAGCAGACAGAGCAAGGGCGAGACGACCATGTGATAACGGTCCTCCCCGAAGAAAACGGCGTGAACGAGGCACACGGTACCGATGGCGTACGCCGCGTAATGCAGCACGCCTCCGGTCGATTTCAGGTCTCTATAGGCAAAAGGAGCGAGCACGACGATCGCCAACGCGAGGGGCCACAGCGGGTGAAGGGGCGAGAAGGCGGCATGCGCCACCAGGGATGTCACCAAGCCCAGGCCGAGCAGGCCTCGTCGGCCCGGGTTACGGGGTACGAAGGCCAAGGGGGCGAGGCACAGAATCACGGCGTGCCACAGCGATAGCAGTTTGCGGGCTTGGGCTTGGCGAGCCGCGGGCCATCGACCGTTGTCGGCTTCGGCGAGGTAGCCGATCGGGAAGGACTCGTGGTCGAAGGTCTGGCTGAGCTTGAGCGGTATCAATCGTAGCCACCGCATGGGGGCCTGGGAGATCCAAACACCGCCTTGCTCCAGCCAGCAGCGGTCTTGTTGAACCTGGCCGGTGACGACTGTGCACCCATCCGATGCCCGCAGGGTCGTGAAGCGGCCGGTTGCGCGTGGCGTGGATCCGATCGCGAGATTCCAACCGGCGTTCGTCGAGACGAAGGCGCAGCCGTCCATGACGCGACAATTGCGCACGCTCCATGGAATCACCATGACGATGGTCATGGCCGTGGCGATGAGTGCGCCGAGAAGCCAGCTGCGGGCGGTTCGCCTCATGCTGGTGCGGCCGAGCAAGCCGAGCGCGGGGGCGCACAGAATACTGGGCGGTCGAACGAGCGTGGTCAGGCCCAATACGATGCCTCCGGGAATGACTCCCTCCGT
>JAPYTK010000146.1 GCA_029941785.1 Polyangiaceae bacterium
GCTTGGGCCAGTGCGGCCAAGTCGGAGGGCCGGTGTTGGGTCTCGCCTACGAGCGCCTTGCTCAACAGCACATCGATACTCGCCGGTAAGTCGCCGACCGCATCGCTGGGTCGGACCATTCCGGGGCCGACACTCGCGTTGGTGAGCATCTCGTACAGAATGGCTCCGATGGCGAAGACGCTGCTGGGCGGACCTCCTCGATCGCCTGCGCGCTGCTCCGGAGGTAGACAAGCGATGTCACGCTGCGCCGTCGGCATAATCCCCGCCGTCGTTGCGTCGAGACGACCTCCGCCCGTCGTGCCCAACTCGATGGCTTCGGGATACACGAAGAACCGCTCACCCTTCGCGTGCCGTTCCTGCAATTCGGTGATCAGCGGAACGATTGCAGCGACGGTTTCCTGCAGGGAAAACCGCGCACCGGCGCCCCGTCGTTCGTCTAGTTCCTCTCGAAGATCTCGCCTCATGGAATTGCTACTGGGGGTCTTATAGCACGGCCGTCGTTCGTCTCAGGGCAGGGTCGAAGGTTGGGGGGGCGGGCTCGTCGCCGACGCCGAACTGCTGGGGGCGGGAGTCACGGATGGCTCCGACGCCGATGCTGAAGCGCTCGCGGCAGGAGTGACGGAATCAGCAGATGCCGCGGCTTGGCCGGTGGGTGCCGGGCTGCCTGGAGGAGCATCGGTGCCGGTCCAACACGCGGGCTCTGGCGGCGGAATGTAGTGGACGATCCGCGACGAAGGATCGCCTTCCCGGACCTTCAACTCTTGCTCCTTGTACGTCTTCGCTTCACCGCAGTCGTATCCGCTCGTGCCCTTGGGCGCCTTTCCTTCGACAAGGCGTTTGGGAGCGAAGATGTTCGCGCATTGCTGCCACCTGACGGTGAAGCTCTCGTTGCTGTCCTTGACGACGACGACCGTTTTCGGCGCATCCGCGGTTCGACGCCCGAGGAGAAGCCTCTCGGAACGCACGTCATCGTCGTCCATCACTTGGACGCGAACGGGCCGCCGCAAGCTACCCTTGTGGAGCGTCTTCGTCACACCGAGTTGAAAGTCGGCGCATACGGGCTCCCCGTCGATCGGGGCCGTGACCGACTGGGCGGTGCAACCGTTGCCGAGGAGCGCGAGTACGCTGGCGGTAGTGAGGAGGAGTCGATGCATCACGGGAAGTGAGCCTTGTCTTTCCGGTCGGTTGGGTCAAGTGTTGAGCCGGATTGATCATCGGGCAGCTTTCAGCCATCGCTGTAGACCATCGCTGAGCGCGCGCCTGGCGAGTCGGCGACGGGCGTCGGGTCTGTCTTCTCCCCGGAGCAGCGCGATGGCCTGGCAACTGGGCCCGCGCTCCTTCGTGGGGACGGTGCCACAAAGAAGCCTGTAGGCATCGTCGCTCCAGCTCGGCACCGGCTGGGTATGGGGACGGGCCGCCTCGTGCAACAACAACGCCGTGGTGGCGATCGCAGGGCCCCGAGCGGTGTAACGAGCAAGAAAACCATCTGTGCGCGTCAGTTTTCCCAGTGGGTCGAAATTGCCAGTCTGTGTCGCGACCCGCGCAGCAAAAAGCAATACTTGAAAGTTGCGCCCTAAGTCCACGAACTGAACCGTCAATCTGTCGAGTTTCGAAAGCGTGGCGGCGAGTTCTCCGTCGCCACCGCAGTTGAGCGCCACGCTCAGCGCATCGGCGCGCAAGTGGAGCCCGAGTTGCGCAGATCCCCCCAGCGCTCGGGCGTGGGCAACCAGGGTGGGGCTGCAATGCTGGCGTTTCCGGTGTCGGGTCAACATCACCGCGGCGTCGTCGAGGCGACCGGCCTTTCTGAGCGCAGTGATGGCGGCCACGAGGGCGTCGGGATCGTAGCTGCCTTGCTGCATTCGGCTCAGGAACTGGTCCAGACTGCGCCACGCCTTGCATCGGCCAGCGGTGGCATCGTGGCGCTCAGCGTGTCGGACCAGTATGGGCAACAGGGGAAGAGCTTCGGCGACCCGTAAGCCCAATGCCAGCGGGTAGCGATGGCAGCCGACGCGTCGCCACGGCTTGAAGTTCGTCATTCGGGAGGTGCACGGCAGGGTCGAGGCCGCCACCTTTAACGACGAACTCGCGCGGGCACGGAGCGCATCGAGGCCGGGAATGCCACGCAACCAGTGGGGGAGTGCGCTCATCGACCCGGCCACCTGCGCATCACTGACCGTCTTGCCGAGCGCCCTGCGCGCGAGGGTCCACAGGTCGCCGGACAGCAGGGCATCGCCGCGGTCAGCAGCTTGTTGGGCGAGTAACGGTAGGCTGAACCGGGCGTCGCGGATCCAATCTTCGCCGCGCGCGGCACGGGGACCGAGTCGCGTGCCGTGAATCCAGCTATCGATAGCGTTTCTCGCGAATCGGCTCGCGTCCTTCGGCTGGGCCGAATGGGCAGGGCTTTGAACGCCGTGCAGCAGCGAAGCGACGGCTGAGGCGTGGGCGAAGTACCGGGCCGCCTGCGTCAGGCCCTCCGAGCTGCGGGGATCGGCCCAGCTGATCTCGATTTGGCGTTCCCGCTCGGTCTGGCTCCGAATTCCCAGCGACAGGTTGAATTGATGGGCGCCCCGGAGCAGGGGCTGACCCAGTGAAAAGCTCGTCGCGAGCTTCAAGAGGCGCGGCCCGTGTTGGTGCAGGTACACGTGCTGCTGCAGCGCGACATCGAGTCCGTGCGTCTGCGCGTCTCTCAGGACGCCAGCGAGTTGCTTCCTGGCCACGCCGAGCTTTCCCTCTCGTGCGGCTGCCAGGGCCTTCCGCACCAGCAGGGTCGCATCCGGATTGGGGCGGCTGCAACTGGCAGCGGTGCTCTCCCGAACGAGACGTGGCAGAATGCGCGCGACCTCGACATCGAAACGGCTCTGGTGCAAGGCGATGGGCAGTTCTGCAGCTGTGCCCTTTGCTGCAGCGACGCGATGAGCGGGCAGCGGGTGCTCGCTTCCCGAAGCGACGGTGAGGGCGAGCAGGGACATCAAGTCGGCGCGCACGTCATCACCGGCTTTCCGTGCCGCCTCGGAGTACCTGAGAAAGAGTGCAGGGACCTGGGCGTCGGCGGGGCCTGCGGCGCGGCCGTCGGCCATCGTGGTGTCGGAGTCCCCGAAGAGTGGACTACCGATGAAGGCGTCGACACCGGCGAGTGCTCTTGGAAGGTGCTCGCGGACGAAAGCGCCAGACACGCGCTCTTCGCCAAGGTGCGCGGTGGCAAGCGCATAAGCCGATGCGAACTGCGTGGCGATCTTCGGCCCCGTCCACGCAGTGAGGCCCGAACGCAAAGCGATGACCGCATCGGTTCGTGCGAGCCTGAACCGAACCTTGCCTCGCGTCCTGTCAACCAAGTCCAGACAGTCCGTCAGGAGCACGGCGATGGCGCGCGCGCGTCGCAACCAGGTGGAGTCCCCTCGCTTGAACGCGCGTCGCTTCCGAATGCGCTGTTGGCGTTTACGCAGCCGATCGAGCGTATCGCGCAGAGGATGGCCACCTCCGATGACCCGCTGGCCCTCGCATTGACTTTTGTCTTCGGCGTGGACGGTCGCGACGGCCGCGGCAAGGAGCCCATCGGCGAGCACACTGAGATCGCGCCAAAACTCTCTCTCCGGTCCTACACTCGGGCCACGGGGTGCGAGCTCGCGCAGAGCCGTGGCCAATGCGCTTTGCGCCTCGCGTCGCTCGGGTGAAAGCATTTTGGGATTCGTAACCGAAGCGTCGAGCTGACCCGCCGCGCCCAGCTCCGCATACTTCACCAACACCCGCATGAAGGGGGCGATTTCGGCCCCACCGTCGAGGCGACCGAAGTCGAGCGTCGCTCGGAGCGCCGGGAGAACCGACCGGAGTCGGCGCGCGTCGCCGGCGAACGTTGCGGTGACCGCCTCGCCGAGTCTCAGCCCCGCCATGCGCCACCCGACCGCGGTCGCAAAATCCGAATCGAGCTTGCGCCCGAAAACACCGCGCGCATGGTCGAGCCTGCCGGCTTGCTGGGCGGGTGGGCTGGCCATGATGCTGGCGACGGCAGAGAACCCGGCTTCCAGCAATGCCCTCTCCGTCTGTGCGGACTGAATCTGCAACGCGACGAGCCCCGACAAGCCTTCATTCAGCCTGCGGTAAAGCCTCCGGTCACGCATGGTTCCAGGGAGGTAGCTCAAAGCGGTAAGGGCAGCGGCTCGAAAACGGGTGGCGTCCCCGCGGGCCAACTTCAATAGCCCGCCTACGTGCTGGAGACTTCGCTCCGTCACGCGTCGATAGGTCGCCGTGCCGCTCGCACTCAAGCCGCTGCGTCGGCCGCGTTGACGCAACAGATGTGCCGCGTGTGCCCAATACGTCCCGGTGCTCGTCACGAACTGTTCAGCTCGGTGGTAAGCCTTCAACCACTCGTCGAGTTCGAGGCGCGGCTTAGGTGCGCTGGAATCGACCCGAAGGGAGCGCGAAAATGGTCCGAGAAAGACCAGGTCGGAGGGCCGTTCCATCGGTACGAGCAGATCCGCCGGACAGCGCTCGACAGGGTCGTGGAGCCTTCGAGTGATGGCTGCCCGGCGCTCGTCGAGGTGCGGTTTCACGCGGTCCATGAGTGATGAAAACGACGCCTTGCGCCCCGTCTCCGAGACCCGGATCGCGAGCCATGCTGCGTACGGGGAACGAATCGGGGAGGGGAGCCCTTGCACCGGGGCAAGGGGTTTAACGAAGCGCCGTGCCACCCCGGCTCGCTCAAAGAGCCCTATCGCGAGGCGCGCCCGCCAGCCAGCTTCCGCGGACGCCTTTCCCACCGATTTGTGCAGGATGTCGATCTCGTCGGCGGCCGCCACGTAGTCGAAACGGCTCGCGTACTGCAGCGCCCGTCGCAGCGTCTCGGCGATGGCGTGGTCCTCCGCGAGATGTGCCTCGTCTGCAGCGATCACGGCAGGGAGCCCGAGAGTCCATGGCGCGAGCGGATCACGAGGGAACGCCTGCCAGCTTTCACGGCCACGAATGCGAAGCACGTGCCGGACCCCCTCCCGACGGGCCAACTCGAGTATGCGATGCCGCTCAGCGGATACCGACCGCTGCGGGTCCGCGGTCAGACGGACGTGGCTGAGCGTGGTCGACGGCGCTTTGCCATCAAAAAGCACCAGCGCACCCCCTTTGGCTCGCTGCATCGCGCCCGTGATGGCCCGCCAGTCTGATGCGGACTTCTGGGCATGAGACGAAGCCGTCGATCCGTCTGCGATGGCGGGCGTTTTCGGTGCGCACCCCGCCGCGAGGCAGAGCGAAACCACCAGGCTCCAGGGCCGGAAGCCAAGCTGAGCGTGTCGACTCACCATCAGGCCGACCATAGCAACATGTGGCGCCCAGCGGCAGCGGTCCACGCTCTCTCATGCGCCGCAGGTGTAGCAGCGGTCAGAGCGTGGTAGATGTGCTGGGTGATGGCGCGCCAGCGAATCGCCTGCGGCATGGTCTTGTTGAGCGCCATCGTCGGATGTCGCCCAGAAGCGACGAGCGATCGCCATTATGGAACCGTCAGTAGGCATGGCCGACCGCTGACCACCATTGTGGTGAACAACTTCGACGAGCCGGAGTACCTCGACTCGACACTCGCCAGCGACCAGGTCAGCTCGATTCTGATCAGCGACCTTTTCGAGGGCCTGGTGGTGAAACATCCGCGCACGCTCGAACCCGTTCAAGGCGTGGCCGAGCGGTACGACAAGAGCGAAGACGACCGCCTCTTTCGGTTCTTCCTCCGCAAGGAAGCCCGGTGGTCCGATGGCCGAGCTGTGGTGGCATCTGATTTCGTCTACGCTTGGCGCCGCGTCCTGACGCCCGCCACCGGTTCGCGCAGTGCCACGTTGCTTCACGTGGTCAAAAATGGCCGGCTGTTCAACCAGAACAAGTTGATGCGCCTGCGTGAGGCTTCCTCGCTGTACGAATCCGCGAAAGGCAAAATCGTCCAAAAGCTCGCCGCGGGGACAGCCTGGCAGATCCTGTCGCGAAAGGGAGACTGGGCCGAGGTCGTCGAGCACCATGATCTTCCGTATTTCGGCAAGCCGCCACCAAAGCCGCTCGCCAAGCCCGCCCGCGGCTTTGTCCGAGCCGCTGTTCTCGTCGCCAATCCCGATGTGATCGGTGTCCGCGCAACCTCGAGCCACGTGCTCGAGGTGCAGCTCGAAGATCCAACGCCGTACTTCCTCGAGCTGTGCAGTTACGTCGTCAGTTATCCCGTGCGCCGAGATCTCATCGAGCATTTCGCTGCGAAAGGGCAAGAAGACCGCTGGGCTCGCGCGGAGAACATCATCACCAATGGCCCTTACACCGTGGATGACTGGCGTTTTCGCTATCGCATTGTCTTCAAGCGCAATCCCCATCACTACGACCACGACCAGCTCAAGATCCACCGCATCGTGTGGCTCGAGGTGCCGAACATCAATGCGACGCTCAACCTCTACAAGACCGGCGAGCTCGATTACGTCGGTGCGGCCATGTCTCTGCCCCCGGCGCACATGGGCCGTCTCAGCGCTTTCGAAGACTTCTCACGAAGCATGTACCTGTCGACCTATTGGTATGCCTTCAACGTGACCAAGAAGCCCGTCGACGACCCCCGCGTTCGCTTGGCCCTGAATCTCGCGGTCGACAAACGACAACTGGTCGACAAGGTGACGCGCGGAGGGCAGACACCGGCTCTTCATTATGTGCCCGACGCGACCGGCTCGGGCTATTCCGAGATGGCCGCCGAGAACCGTCGTACAGGCACCGATCCCTTTTCCGCCAAGGACTGGGGCTTCGACCCTCGACGCGCCCGCAAGCTCCTCGAAGAAGCTGGCTATCCAGTCGTGGAAGCAGGCAGGGGGCGAAAGGCGAAGGGCTTTCCCGATCTCGAACTGCTCTACAACACGTCCGAAGGCCATCGAAAGATAGCGGTGGCGATACAGGACATGTTCAAACGCCACCTCGGCATCACGGTGGCCTTACGCAACGAAGAGTGGAAGGTCATGCTCAAGAATCTCCGAGATGGCCATTTTCAGCTCGCACGGTTTGGATGGACCGCCGACTACAACCACCCGCGCACCTTTCTGGATGTGTTCTTGTCCTACAGCAGTCAAAACAACACCCGGTGGCGTTCGCCAGCCTTCGACGCCGTCATGGCTCAAGCGCGCAAGACGCCCGGTCGAGCCGCAAGCATCAGCCTGTATCGGCAGGCGGAGCAACTCGCGCTCGAGGGCATGTCGCGGATCCCCCTCTATTTCTATACGAAGTCCACGATGGTAAAGCCCTACGTTCGGGGCTTTTTTCCCAATGCGCTCAACGAACACGCGATGCGCTGGGTTTGGATCGATCCGTCGTGGTCCCTCAAAACGCCAGGCGCTGACAACAAGCCCGCCATCACCCCCCGCGAGCTACCGGCACCAGGACGATTCATGCCATGAGCCGTTTCGTTCTTCGTCGCGTGCTCGGTCTGGTGCCGACCCTTTGGCTCGTCGTCACCTTGGTATTTTTTCTGGTGCGTCTCGCCCCGGGTGGCCCCTTCGATGCCGAACGGGCCGTACCTCCCGAGGTCATGGCCGCCCTGGAGGCAAAGTACAATCTCGATGCTCCGCTGCTCGTGCAGTATCGCGACTTTCTCGCCGACCTCGTGTTTCGAGCCGACCTCGGTCCTTGTTTCAAATACCCTGGTCGGTCGGTCCGTGAAATCATCGCATTGAGCTTGCCCGTGTCGATGCAACTCGGTTGCCTTGCGATGGTGCTCGCCCTGCTGGTGGGGGTGCCGCTCGGTGTCGTCGGTGCGGTTCGGCACAACCGCGCGGCGGATACGATTGCAATGTCTGTGGCGATGGTTGGGATCTCCGTCCCGCGTTTCGTGCTTGCGCCGATCTTGATCTTGGTCTTCTCCCTCACGCTCTACTGGTTTCCGGTCGCCCTTTGGGAGAGCCCCCGACACATGGTGTTGCCCGTCATCTGTGCCGGTCTTCCAACCGCGGCCTACATTGCCCGGCTGACCCGCGGGGGCATGCTCGAAGTCATTCGTGCCGACTTCATTCGTACCGCTCGCGCCAAAGGCCTTAGCGAGTGGCGGATCATATGGCGCCACGCGCTGAGAGGCGGACTGCTCCCGGTGGTGAGCTTCCTCGGTCCGGGCTTCAGCGGCTTGTTGGTGGGCTCCTTGGTCGTGGAGACGATATTCAACATCCCGGGAATGGGACGGTACTTCGTCGAGGCCGCTCTCAATCGCGATTACGGCCTCGTGATGGGTGTGACCTTGGTGTACGGGAGCTTGTTGATGGTTCTGAACACGGCCGTCGATCTCGCTTACGCGTGGCTCGATCCTAGGGTGAAGCTCGATGGCTGAGGTTCAGGACAATAGTTTGCGGCGGGATGCCTGGCGGCGCCTCAAGCGAAACCGGGCCGCGGTCGTCTCGGGGTGCATCCTCGCTGTGCTGACCTTGTGCTGTGTGCTCGTTCCGGAGCTGAGCCGGTGGCGCTACGATGAGGCCAACCTCGCGCTCGGCCCCACATCGCCTTCGTGGGGGCATTGGATGGGCACCGACTACTTGGGTCGCGACCTGATGACCCGCGTGTTCTTTGGGGGACGGATCTCGCTTGCGGTTGGCGTCGTAGCCACCATGGTAAGCTTCGTCATTGGCGTCATTTATGGCGGAGTCGCAGGCTACTTTGGCGGCCGGATCGACAACCTGATGATGCGTTTGGTGGACGTCATGTACACGTTCCCCTTTCTCATCTTGGTTATCCTGCTCATGGTCTTTTTTGCCGGCAAAGACGGCGCCCCTTATGGAGTCTGGGTAAGCGTGTTGGGCGTGTTCGTCGCCGATCCGAAGGACCCGGCCTATTTCCCCGTGTTTCAAATCGTGTTCGTCTTTGCCGCGTTGGGCGCGATCTCTTGGCTGACCATGGCCCGGATTGTTCGGGGACAGGTCCTGACTCTCCGCGAGCAGCCTTTCGTGGAAGCCGCCCGGACGATGGGCGTAAGCCACACCGGGATCATCTTTCGGCATCTGCTCCCGAACGCCCTCGGCCCCATCATCGTCTACGCGACCTTGACCGTGCCCCAGGTCATGCTCACCGAAGCCTTTCTGAGTTTCTTGGGCCTGGGCACTCAGGAACCACTCGCAAGCTGGGGATTGTTGGCGAGTGGGGGCGCCGAGATGATGGACATCTACCCCTGGATCTTGGTGTTCCCCGCCGTCATGCTCGCGGCCACGCTTTTTTGCTTCAACTTCCTTGGCGACGGCCTTCGTGATGCCCTCGATCCACAGATCCGCGGTGGACAACGCTGATGCTCGACGTTCGCAACCTCAAGACGTACTTTTCGACCGACGAGGGTGAGGTGCGTGCCGTAGACGGTGTCAGCTTCGCGATCGCGCGCGGTGAGATCTTGTGCTTGGTCGGGGAGTCCGGATGCGGCAAGAGCGTGACCGCCATGAGTTTGCTCGGCTTGGTGCCGAGTCCTCCGGGACGCGTGGTGGCAGGCGAGGTGCTGCTCGCGCCCGAACAAGAGGGTGGAGATGGGGCCAGCGCGCTCGATCTGCGAAAAGCGAGCGAAAGCGAACTGCGCCAGGTACGGGGCCGCCGCATAGCGATGATCTTTCAGGATCCGATGACCTCCCTCAACCCCTACCTGACGGTCGGCGTGCAGCTCACGGAAGTGCTCGAAGTTCACATGCGCATGCGTGGCGAACCAGCCCGGGAGCGGGCCGCACAGATGCTGACCTCGGTGGGGATCAGCGACGCGGAGCAACGCCTCAACGATTATCCACACGAGATGTCCGGTGGCATACGCCAAAGGGTCATGATCGCCATGGCCTTGTTGTGTGAACCGGATGTGCTGATCGCGGACGAACCGACGACCGCTCTGGACGTCACGATTCAGGCGCAAATTCTCGCGCTCATACGCCAGCTGCAGGAGGGCACGGGCTTGGGCGTGTTGCTCATCACCCACGACCTTGGCGTCGTCGCCAATATGGCCGACCGCGTGGCGGTCATGTATGCGGGGCGAATCGTCGAACAAGGACCGGTGGAAGCGATCTTCGATGACCCGAAACACCCCTACACAGCGGGCTTGTTGCGGTCCTTGCCACAACTGTCGGGCCCCTGCGAAACACTTCCGGTGATTCCGGGCTTGCCACCCCCTGCCGGCTCGACGGAACGGGGCTGCTCCTTTGCGCCACGTTGCGACCGGGTGATGGATCGATGCTGGCAGCAGGATCCCCCGACCGTGCGGTGGGGCTCGGGGCGGCACGTTGTCTGCCACCTCGACGACATCGCCACCGAGGATGGAGAACGCCGATGAGTCGCGCCCTTCTGGAGGTCAAAGACCTCAGCGTTCACTTCCCGGTTCGGCGCGGGTGGTTCGAGCGCGAGCAACGATGGCTCCGGGCGGTCGATGGCGTAAGTTTCACGATCCAGGAGGGGAGGACGCTCGGCCTCGTCGGTGAGTCTGGGTGCGGTAAGTCGACCACCGCCCGGGCCATCGTTGGTCTAAACACACCGACAGCCGGCGAAATTCATTTCGCTGGCAAGCGGATGGCCGATCTCGATGGCCCGGCGCTCCGTGAGGCGCGCCGTGGCATGCAGATGGTGTTTCAGGATCCCTATTCCTCACTGGATCCACGAATGATGCTCGGCGACATCATCGCCGAACCGCTCCGGGCGCACCGCGTCTATCGAAGCCGGACGGAGGAACGTAAGCGCGTCGCGGTGTTGATGGATCAGGTTGGCCTCGCGACGAGCATGAGCGGTCGTTATCCGCACGAGCTGTCCGGCGGCCAACGACAACGTGCCGGGATCGCGCGTGCCCTTGCGCTCAAACCGCGTCTCGTCATCGCCGACGAGCCGGTGAGCGCCCTCGACATGAGCATTCGCGCTCAGATCATCAACCTGCTTGGCGAACTACAAGACGAACTTTCGATCGCTTATCTGTTCATCGCTCATGACTTGGCCGTCGTCCGCCATACCTGCGACGAGGTGGTGGTGATGTACCTCGGCCGGATCGTCGAACGGGCGCCACGCGAGCGCCTGTTCACCGCGGCGGAACACCCTTACACCCAAGCGCTCCTCGATGCGGTCCTGCCACCTCGACCGATGCGCGATCGGCGGAGTTTACCTCTCCTCGGCGACGTTCCGAGCCCAGTGGATCCGCCGAGCGGGTGTGCCTTCCACCCTCGCTGCGCACACGCGGTCGAAGAGTGCCGCGTCGAAACTCCCGGACTTGAAGCTCGTTCGCACGACCACGAAGTGGCTTGTCACCTCACGCCGGATGAATGGCGGGGAAGCGATCGCAGAGGGGCTGATGCCTGATCACCGGTGCCGCATAGCGATCATCGCTTGGTTGGCGCTCATGCCCGCCTGCGAATCATCGAAGGTCGACACCGGAGAATTGCACGACCTCTTCACTCGCTCACCGAAGGCGGTCGCGAGCGGAAGCGCTTCGGCCACCGCAGGAGCAAAGGTGGCGACGAACACCGCCAGCGTGCCAACCCTAGGCGCGTCCCGGCTTCGGACGCCTGTGGCAGGACCTTGTGTGGCTGCGCGGGTGGAGCAGACTCCCAGGCCACCGAGTCGTCGCACTGCAAAGCGGCCAGCATGCCGCGGCGCGCGAATTCTCGAGTGGCGCGATCCGAGCGGTTTGCCGAGGTACGCATGTGTGTTTGGTGTCCGAGCCAAACTGCGCTTGCCCCTGGTGTTGTTTTTTCATGGCGCCCATGACCGGCCAACCGCGGTCCACAAGAAGACCCGACTCCGTCGCAAGCAGCGGACATTCGATATGACGGCCGATGCATACCGGCCAGGTTTCATCATCTTGGCGATGCAGGCCAGGCGCTACGGGAACACCGCGAAATTGGAGTTTTCGACGGGTCGTTATAGCCGTTCGAATGTGGATGTCCTAAGCACGGACTATTTCGTTGACCGGCTCGTGTCAGAGGGCGTCGTCGATCGGCGCCAGATCTACACGGTAGGCCACGGCAGCGGAGGATCGATGGCGGTGATGTACGCGATGAACCGGCCCGAGCGGGTGGCGGCCTTCGCCACGGTGGCGAGCGACGCATCGCATTGGTCATGGTCCTGCGAGAGCCCCCCACCTCCGGGTTTCATCGCCTACCGAGCGTGCGACACGATCGCCAGTTGCAGTGCTGTCGAACGTTGGGTGGAGATGCGAGAGGCCACCGGCGCCACAACCGAGACACGCCGCCTCGGCGCTGCCGGGAAACGAGCGGCAAGTTGCTCGACGGATGCAAAGCGCTGCAAGAAGAACGTCGGTCTCAGGAACCACCTTCGGTGGCCCAAATCGACCGAAAAGGCGATGCTGGAGTTTCTGTCCCGTTACCGTATGCGGGTCGAACCGTAATGGCGGGCTGCATGGCATCGCCCTTTTATACCCGACCAGATGTTGGTCGCGATGCAAAGCGGGGTTAGGATCGGGCTGGTGGTTAAAGGATGGTCAAAGACTCATTTGAAATAGTGGGAACGACCCTGGCTGACGCCTTCTACATCGAGGAGGCGATCGCTGAAGGTGGTTTCGGCGTGGTGTACCGCGCCGAGCACGCGAAGTTCCGCGCCAAAGTTGCCCTCAAATGTTTGAAAATACCCAGCAATATGGATTCGGAACGCGAAGATTCCTTCATCGAGCGGTTTCGCGAGGAGGCGGAGATCCTCTTTCATCTTTCCGCCGCGATCCCGGAGGTGGTTCGCCCTCTTCACGTCGATACCTTTCGTCGAGAGAATGGGACGATCGTGCCCTTCATGGCGATGGAGTGGGTAGAGGGCGATCCCCTGGACACCATCTTGGTGACGCGCGAGTTCGATGGCAAACCGATGCCCACTTTACTCGAGGCGATAGAGATGCTCGACCCAATCGCCCATGCGCTGGCAAGAGCCCACCACTTTCAAGTGCCGGGCGGAGCGATCGTCAGCGTGACGCACTGCGATCTCAAACCCGAGAACATCATCATCACCCCGGCGGGCGGTGCAGTGCGCGCCAAAATTCTCGATTACGGAATTGCGAAGGCGCGCGAACTGGCCCTCCAATGCGCGGGCCGAATCTCGAGCGGCGAGGGCACCAATCCCTTCACGCCGAGCTACGGGGCGCCCGAACAATGGGTCCCGAAGCGTTACGGTCAAAGCGGTCCGTGGACGGATGTGTGGGGTCTGGCTCTCACCATGGTCGAGTGCCTGTGCGGCCATCCACCGATCGACGGCGACATGCACGCCATGATGGGCACCGCCCTGGACATCAATCGTCGGCCCACACCGAGGAGCGAAGGGGTGGATGTCAGCGACGAGGTGGAGGTCGTTTTCAACAAGGCGATGCGTGTCGATCCTCGCGAGCGTTACGACGATGTGGAGGCCTTTTGGACGGCGTTGCAGCTCGCGACCGGGCTCCCCTCAAGCTTTGCGAGTAGGCCGGCGCCAAAGCTCGAATTGGCGATCGGGGCCAGTGGTATTCCGCCATCCGATAGGCCCATTTCGAGTCAGCCGACGCTCCAAGCAGCAGAGGCGTCCTTGTCATCCGTGCCGGAGGTCACCGCTGGCGGCCGGAAGCACGTCAAGTTTGACCTGGACGTCGATGTGGCGATGCAGCCACCGAAGAGCACGCGTCTAGCCAAGCCTCCGTCACCGGATGACCCCGCGGCTCCTTCGAGATCTCCCGCGTCCCGCCGTGAGACGCAGGCCTTGTCCGGACAGTTGCGCTTGCCCCTGCAGCTATTCGCGGTCGCCGTCGCGTGCACGATCATCGATGCACTCGCGTCTCGGTTCACAGGCTCGGGAATCGCTCTTGGCCCGCTTCGGTTTCGCTGGATAGCCGCCTTTTTCGCGGGAGCGGCCGTGTTGGTGGTCTTTTTGAGTTTCATACGCGACGACAGCGACGATGCCTGACGCACGAGCCGTGGTATTGTCGGCGCATGGGTCCCGAAGAGCTTCTAAAGAGTCTGACTGAGCGCGGCATAACACGTGTCAAAATCGGTGGTTTCGACATCGATGGCGTGCCGCGAGGCAAGTACATGTCGTTGGACAAATTCCGCTCCGCGCTGAGCGGCGGATTTGGGTTTTGCGACGTCATCTTTGGTTGGGACATCGCCGATCAGTTGTACGACCAGGCCAGCGTGACAGGGTGGGACAGTGGCTTTCCCGACACTCTGGGCGTTCCCGATACGGACACCTTGAGGGATTCGCCCTGGGAGCCGAACACCGCGGTGGTGATCGCTGATTTTCGATTGAAGGACGGACAACCGCACCCCGCCTGTCCGCGGTCGCTCTTGAGGACGATCCGCGACCGAGCCAAAGCGCTTGGCTACGAGGCGAACTTTGCCGCCGAGTTTGAGTTCTTCATGTTTCGCGAGAGCCCCGACACCTTGCACGAAAAGGGGTTTCGACGACTCGACTCGTTGACGCCTGGAATGTTTGGCTATTCGTGGCTCCGTACCGGCCAGAACCGCGAACTGATGGCGGACATTCTCGATCAGCTGGCGGCCTTCGACGTCCCGATCGAGGGTCTTCACACCGAGACGGGACCGGGCGTCTACGAGGCCGCCCTCGTTTATGATGAAGTGTTGCGGGCCGCTGACAAGGCGGCGCTGTTCAAGACCGGGCTCAAGCAGGTCGCGCGCGAACACGGCTTGAGCGTGACGTTCATGGCAAAATGGAACGCCTCCCTTCCGGGCTCGAGCGGGCACATTCATCAGAGCTTGATCAAAGAAGGAAAGAACGTCTTTGCTGGCGGAGATTCGGCGGGCACCATGAGCGAAACCTTGCGCCATTACGTTTTCGACCACCGACAATGCCGAAGCACATGCGT
>JAPYTK010000147.1 GCA_029941785.1 Polyangiaceae bacterium
CCTTCTTCTTGGTGGCCTTCCGCTTAGTGGCCTTCTTCTTGGTGGCCTTCTTCTTAGTGGCCTTCTTCTTGGTGGCCTTCTTCTTAGTGGCCTTCTTCTTGGTGGCCTTCTTCTTGGTGGCCTTCTTCTTAGTGGCCTTCTTCTTAGTGGCCTTCTTCTTGGTGGCCTTCTTCTTGGTGGTACGCTTCTTTGTAGCGCGCTTCTTAGTGGCTTTTCTCTTTGGAGCAGCCTTACGTTTCGCAGTCTTCTTCGCAGCCATCTGAGGTGACCTCCTGTATGGCCGCCCCGTACACGACAATGGGTACAGGGCAACAGATGTGCATGACGTATATTGCAATCTATGGCAACGCGTCAACAAAAAAGATATCCGTTAATAGAAGCACCTCGATGTGCGCCCCGTCAGATTGCGGGTGGAGCCGTCTCCGGCTTGTCGCATCCCGCGCGCATGGTTACGCTCGGATCGGTAGTTCGACACATGATTAGATCAAGCTCTTCACGACGGTCGGCCTTGCGCCTCATCGTTTGCGCGATGACGATGCCGTTTATCATTGGATGTGGACACTCAGAACAAGAGTGGCGCAAAAAACTGAATGAAATCAGTTCAGTGTCTAGCCAGCTGAAGACTTCTGAGAAGGGCTATAGCCAATCTAAAAAGGAACTTTCCGAGGCGCGCGCCCAAGTCGAGCAGCTACGAAATCAGCTCAAATCAGCGGGCGTTGATGTTGCCAATCTCCGCCAAAATATCGACGAGCAAGCCCGCGCGCTCGAAGAATACAAGCAACGCGCAGCTCAACTCGTGGCGATAAGAAATCGTTACGAAGAACTCAGAAAAAAATTGCAGGGCTTGAGCAAGCTCGGGCTGAAGGTCACCGTGCGCAAGAATCGCATGGTCATCCAGCTGCCCGGCGATGTGCTCTTCGATTCGGGACGGGAGACCCTGCGCAAGGAAGGTAAGGCGATTCTCTCAAAGGTGGCGGCGGTCATCGCTCGAGATGCGGCGCTCAATCAACGCGACTTTCAGGTCGCTGGCCACACGGACGACCAGAAGTACCTGGGACTCTACAAGGACAATTGGGGGCTCAGCGTGATGAGGTCCCGGGAAGTATTGGCCTATTTGGTCAAGCCAGCCGACGATGGCGGCGGTGGGTTGAGCCCGGCCCACTGGAGCGCAGCAGGCTACGGTGACACCGATCCCGTTGTTCCCCACAGTGAGGGGGCTGACGCTCGGCAATCGAATCGACGTTGTGAACTGGTTGCGCTACCGAAGATCGAGGAAATGCTCGATCTCGACAACCTGACCCCATAGCCCCATCGAAAACCCGATACAATTCATGGACGCGAAGCTCATCGGCAGCATCGACATCGGCACCAACTCGGTGTTGCTGCTCATCACCGTCTTCGACGGCAAGCGCCTCCGCCGATTCGTCGATGAAGCGACCATCACGCGACTCGGCGAAGGCGTCGACGCCACGGGGAAACTGAGTGAAGAGGCGATCGAACGCACCCTGCAGTGCCTGCAGACCTACGCCAACGAGCTAAGCGTGCGAAATGTCACGATACGGGACGCGGTCGCCACCAGTGCGATGCGCGACGCCGAGAACGGCAGTTCTTTCCTCGATCGCGCGGAGGCGATCCTGGGCGTGCGCCCCCAAGTGGTTTCAGGTGAGCTCGAAGCACAACTCACATGCAACGGCGCATTGTCTGGGCTCGAGCCTGAGGGGAAGCTCACGGTGTTCGACGTCGGTGGCGGAAGCACCGAGATCATTGCCTGCACACGCATAGGGAATGGCGTCGCCACCCTCCGTAACGCGGTCAGCCTCCCGATGGGAGCGGTGCGCATGACCGAGCGACACCTCACCAGCGATCCTCCACGCGCCGAAGAACTGCTCGCGCTTCGACGCGATGTGCGCAGAATCATGAGAGATGCGCCCAACATCTCCGGCCGAGCGCTGATCGGCGTCGCCGGCACGGTCACCACCCTCGCTGCCCTGATCCACAACATCACGCCTTACGATGGCAACGCGGTGCACGGCTGTCTTGTTGGGCGTGACGCCCTCGGCGAAGCCACCGACGAACTAGCCTCCATGACGATCGATGAGCGGAAGCAACTCGAGGCTCTCGACCCGAAACGCGCAGACGTCATCGTCGCCGGGGCGATCATCGTGGACGAGATTTGTGAAGCGGCCGGAATGCAGCGTCTGCTGGTCTCCGATCGGGGCGTCCGATGGGGCGTGGCGCAGCGTCTCGCCGAATCCGAGACTATCTGACACGCGGCCACGTGCACCCACATGGTCTGACGCACCACGTCAAGTGTATAAAACCATACGATCTCGCTTAGCTGAGTCACTGTTTTTCACAATCTTCTTGACAGTTCGCACCCCATTAACTATGGTTCGCGCGCTTGGCGCGGTTTACCTAATTTAGGAAATCTCAGGTCAGCTTTCAACATCTGAGGGCGGCGCAGGTAGAGTCCACCCGACGTGCGCGTCGAGGACGCTTACATTTGTTCTAGCTACGACACGACGAGGAGAAACGGTACAATGCAGGTCAGTGAAATCTCATTCAAGGTTGGCGACAAGGCTGTGTACCCCGCGCAAGGCGTCGCGGAGGTCATCGACATCGAGGAAAAGGATATCGCTGGTAACCGTCAGACCTTTTACGTGTTGAGAATTCTCGACACCGATCGAAAGATCCTGGTGCCGGTCAAGAACGCGGATGCGGTTGGCCTGCGTCAGGTCATCACCGAGCCGGAGATTCAAGAGATCTTCGATATTCTACGCGAGCGGACGATCGCTTTCGACAACCAGACCTGGAATCGACGCTATCGCGGTTTCATGGACAAGATCAAGACCGGGTCGATCTACGATGTGGCTGAGGTACTGCGCGACCTTTACCGCCTCAAGACCGACAAGCAACTGTCGTTCGGCGAGCGCCGCATGCTCGACACGGCGCGCAACTTGATCGTCAAGGAGATCGCCATCGCCCGCAAGCAGACCGAAGAGAAGGTGAAAGAAGAGATCGAGGCGATCTTCTTCTCGAACTGATCATCATTCGTCCCCAGGGCGACGCAGCGACCACCCCCCGCGAGGGACGGTGGTCGCTCTGCATTTGCCCCTTGCTGGGTCGTTCAGGGCTCTCGATGGGGGCGGCGCTGTAACGGCGCCAGGAGTGGCATCACGATATCGATTCGCCATTGGCCCTTCTCGAGCACGCACGGAATCTGAGCGCGGCGATCCGGTGGGGTGCCCACAACCTCGACCAAAGCGAACTTCCCCGACAGCTGCGCCTTATAGGAGCGAATCACCCCCGGAGCGAAGCGCGCCGGCACGAGCATCCCGGCCGGAGCGATCTTGCGGCCACTCGCCGCCGAATACCGCTCGGCACGTTGGTTCAAGTTGTCTCGAGCACGCTCAGACATCAATTCGAAGAGTTGTTCGGCGTCCCGAGCGTTCCCCCTGAAGCTCGTGAGCCGCTCGACGAAGGTACGCACCACGCCATCCGGAGTCGACTGGGGCGGAGAATCGCAGCCGAGCGCCAGCACGCTGAGGAGCAGCAGACAGTAGCGAAGGCAGGACGAGTCGAACATGGGAGCCAATCAGGCTATACCATGCGCCTGAAGATCATGGCTCGCCTCGACCTCGACAACTCCGATCTGCCTGCGAGCGACATCGATCCAGGGCCGCTGAAGCTCGAGGTTGTCCAAGGCGGCGACATGGCTCATCGGTTGATTTGTGGCGACAATCTTCTCGGATTGCGAGCCCTCGCGAAGAGCGAAGTGAGGGCCCATCTCGCCTACCTCGATCCCCCCTTTTTCACCCAGAGGCTGCACCAACGTGTCGAGCGCAACAGGAATCGCAAGACCGGCCGCATCGAACGCACCGAGACTCCTGCCTTTGACGATCGCTGGCCAAGCCTCGATCACTACCTGCTGACCCTGGCAGAGAGGATCCGCGCCACCCGCGACCTATTGACGAACGATGGCAGCATGATCATCCACGTGGATCCCGCGACGAGCCACTACGTCAAGGTCCTGTGCGACGAGATCTTTGGACCTGAGGCCTTCGCCAACGAGATCATTTGGCGGTACCGGCGCTGGCCTGCCAAGACACCGAATTTTCAGAAGATGCACGATGTGCTCCTGCGCTATCGACGAGACCCCAAAGTAAAGCCGCGTTTTGTCCAACTGTACGAGCCGCTGGCGGCATCGACGCGCGCGACCTGGGGCGACCGAAAGCAGGTCGCCGATATCGACGAGCAGGGGCACAGGCGGCGCTCCCTCAAGACCGCCGAACCCTCGCCTGGCGCCCCTTTGGGGGACGTCTGGGAGCTTAGCGTAATCGCCCCCGTGGCCAAGGAACGCACCGGCTACCCGACCCAAAAGCCCGAGAAATTGCTCCGGCGGCTCATCGAGTCATGCAGTTACGAAGGCGATCTCATCTTGGATCCTTTTGCCGGCAGCGGCACGACGATGGCCGTCGCCGCAAAGCTCGGTCGGCGCAGCATCGGGATCGACGCAAGTGACGAAGCCATCGACGTGGCCAGCGCGCGCCTTCGCGCGGCCAACGTAGAGCTTCGGTGCGAACGGGTGGTGTCGTCGTCCGCAAAAAACGATGCTCACAGCCGACGCTCGAGTTGATCGAACACGCCAAGTTGGCGACATGCTTCGTACAGCACGATTCCAACAGTATTCGCCAAATTGTGGGATCGGACTTCGCCAATGGTCGGCAGGGCGTAGGTCTGCGTCTCGTACTGTTTGAGCAGCTCGATGGGGAGGCCGCGGCTCTCACATCCGAAGAGGAGGGCATCCCCCGGTCGAAACGGAGCGTCGAGGTAGCTCTGCCGCCCGACCGAGCTGAAGAGCTTCCAGCGCGACGGGTCGCAGCACCGCGTGAAATGCGGCAGATCCAGATGACGCTCGAGCTGAACTTGGTCCCAATAATCGATTCCGGCTCGACGAACTGACTTTTCGTCGGTCTTGAAGCCCAAGCGGCCCACCAAGTGCAACGGACACTGCAAGGCAGCCGAGAGTCGGGCGATGTTTCCTGTGTTTTGGGGAATTTCGGGCTCGACCAGGACAATGTGGAAGGGCTCACGCATCTGCGGCGCCCTCAGCCGAGGTGACCCATCTTTTGCCATGGCGGGTCGTATACCTCGCATATGGGAGGCCGTCCTGTCCCTCCTGAAGGCGCACGCCGGCTGCAGCGATCCCTTGCCAGGCTACAGGGGTACAACTACCGTCCATGACCGCATGAGGCACGACAAGCCGAACCCGTTTACTATGCTCGAGGCGAAGCGACGGCATCCCGCGTGGATGCCGTGTGCAGCCGTGATTCTTGGCTCCGTCATCATGGCAACGCCCGCCATGGCCGACACCATGGACCCCGCACTCGCTCGACTCGTGCTCGACGAACGCTGCCGGACGGGCAACGCCAGCGGCAATGTTGGAAAATACTACAATCCACTGACGGGCTTCGCACGCTGCCCGACGAACGACGCTGCATTCGCCAAGCTCATCGCACAAATGGGTTTTGCGATCGCGCCCACGGCATCGCACGCGGCGCGCACCACCGGCTTCGGTGGCTACAAGGTTTCCTTCGAGGCTGCGTACACGACGATCGATTCCGACGCCCACTATTGGAAAGAAGGTACTCAGGGGGCGGTCGACGAATCGACCGGCGGCTCGTCCATCCGCAACCCGAGCCCCGACAGCCTGCTGCAAATGTACACGCTCAAGCTCTCCAAGGGTTTCCCCTTTGGCGTCGAGCTCGGTGCAGGCTTCGGCCATCTCGCGAACACCACCATCGTCGCCGGTGGTGGTGATGTGCGGATCGCGCTCTTCGAAGGTTTTCGGACCAGCGTTCCTGGCTTCTTACCCGACGTCGGCGTCGGTGGCGGCGTACGCACGATCACCGGAACTCCTGAGGTCAAGTTGACCGTCGCATCCTTCGACGCGCAAGTATCAAAACCGATTCCGATCGCCGGCAGCGTCATCTTGACCCCGCACGTGGGTTACCAGTGGCTACGGATCTTCGGCGACTCGGGGTTGGTCGATCTCACGCCAAACACGGATGCCGTGCAGCAGTGTGGCTACCAGGGCGACAACAGCCCCGCTTCCCCCGATCCAGCGAAGGCGCCGAATTTTGACGGCCAGCCCACCTGCACCGGCTCGAGCGCTGATTTCAACAACAACGTCGTCTTCGATGCGGTCCGTCTGACTCGTCACCGGCTGAACTTCGGTGCACACCTTCGCTACCAAATGATGCATTTTGGCATTCACGCCATCACCGAAGTGGTGCCCATCGCCGAGGCCAACCAAGAAAAAGTCGAAGTACTCGACCCCAGCGATCCGAGCAACAAGTCGACTTTGACGATCAACTATTTCGAAGACGATCCACGCACCGAAGGTGACGACGCGGTCAAAACCCAATGGACGATCGCGCTCGAGCTAGGCGCCGTTTTCTAGATAACATTCGGCCTGCATACCGGCAGCTTCACCGCGGCAGTCGCAGACCGAGTCGCTCGATGATCGCACGAAAGGTGAGATCTTCGCTTCGCGCTCGCTCGATGTGTTCGACGAATTTGTGACCATCGTCGCGCAAACCCGCGGCGTAGGCCCGCTCACAATTCTCGAGGACCAACAACAGATGAGGGTGAGCGGCCGCGGCGAGCTTGGACACCCTCATGCGCCGGCCGGATAGAGCACGTGCCGCCGCCACACGATGAACGACGAGCAGCAATTCTCGGTCATCTCTGCGCGCCCGGACCATCTTCCGGTCGCGACGAGAACCATCGAGCAATAGCGACGCCCGACGCAGGTAGCTGCTCGCGAATGCCGTCTCGCTGATGACGGACAGCGCGGTGGCAGCCGCGGCGCCCAACACGCTTGCACGCCGCGTGATCATGACTCGCCCGCCCGAGGCTCGGACTCGGACAACAGCTCCAAGGCCCTCAGCGCCGCAGCCCGCTCGGCAATCTTCTTGGAGCGACCTCGTCCCTGGGCGTCGATGCACTGTTCGCCCGCCGCATCGAGCGTCACGTTCACACCGACAGTGAACTCCTTGGCGTGGGGCGGGCCGTCTTCGGCCAGCACCCGGTAATCCGGCACGGTCGCGCCGCGCGATTGCACGAGTTCCTGAAGACGACTCTTCGGATCCCTCTCCGTCCCACCATCCGCCACGAGCGCATCGAATCTCGGCCCGGCGATCGTGGCCACCACACGACGTGATGCGTCCAACCCACAGTCGAGAAAAACCGCCCCGAGTAAGGCCTCTACGGCATCGGCGAGCACACTGTCCCGTTCACGGGCGCCCGCCACCTCCGCCCCTCGCCCCATGCGCAAGAGCATCCCCAAGCCATTCTCACGGGCTGCTTCCGCGAGGGCCCCGGTATTCACGAGTGCCGCGCGCATGACGGTGAGTTCTCCTTCGTCCACCTGGTCGAAGTGACCCATCAACATCTCACTCACGCACAAGGACAAGACCGCATCTCCCAGAAACTCCAACCGCTGATTGTCCGCCAAGGGACCAGGATGCTCGTTGCTGAGGCTCGAATGCGTCAGGGCCTCCTCGATGTGTGCGGCCGGCAACGGCACCCCTAGGCGCGCAAACATCGCCGCCGTCGCCGCTTGTCGAATGACGCTCTCGTCTTGTTCCATCGTAAGTGTGCTTGAAAGTGCCGACCTGAAAGTTTGCGCTATAGTAGCAGGGTGAGACCGCAATCGTCCCTCTACGCGTGCCCGTTCTGTCGGGAGATGTATGTCGAATCAGAGACGAGTATCTGTCCGCAATGCGATCTACCCGTCATCCCCTTCGCGGAGCTAGAGGAATCGGAGGACGCAAGACAGCTCGACGCACAGGATGCGGTCGACCCGCTCGACGAGCGCTTGAATCCACAGTTCATGGGCCGCGGCCGTGGTCTTCTGATCGTGCTCGGCATCGCTGGAATCGCGGCGTTTTTCGGTCCCTGGCTGGAGCAAACGGCGCCAGAACTGCGCACCTGGTCCGGATATCAATTCGCTCGGCGCCTGGGCTGGCTATGGGCGGCCGGGATTGCGTGGCCTATCATGATTACGCTCGCCGTCACCCGTCGCACGATCCGACAGATGCGTGGCGCGCGATTCGCCATCGGCATGTTGGCTGCCATCGTCGTGACGACCGTGGTCGCGCGCCTCGTCATATCGCCGACAGCGAGCCCCTACGTTCCCCTGCGCTTCGAATACGGTTGGGGCTTGTACGCAGCCGGAGCGCTTGGACTCGTCGCTCTCGTCGCAGCCTTGCGCTTTGGCGGCTCGACCATCGATTTGAACACGACGCAACAATTGCGACATGATGACGAGACCCTGCACTGATCCCCTCAGGCGGGTCGACGAGCCCGCAGCGGTGTCGCAACGATAACCTACTTCTTGCGACGGGCCGCGCGCTCCGAGAGCGTCCCCGGACGGCGACGTGGGCGCAGCTCGCCATCAAAGGTCATCTCGAGTGTCGAGAGCTTCTCGGGGCTCACCATCGTCACGTTCTTCTGTCTGAGATCGGCGATGTGGGCTTGGATGGCGGCGCGCTTTCGTTGCATCTCCAGCAAACCGGCAATGCTCTTGGCTTCGGTCGCGAGTGAGCGTTGCGGAGTACGGTGGCTGCCGCGACGCTGAAGCACGACGTACGCCGTCCCCAGAGGCACCGGAGCAGGAAACACGGTGCCGTCACCGATATTCGCAGCCGCCTGATACAGGGTGGGGTCAACCTTCACGTGCTTATGCGCCGTCGATCCATCGGGCCTGACGAAACCGAGGTTTCCGCGGCGCATGGCGGTCGCTTTGTCGGTCGAGTGCTTGCGAGCCAAATCACCCCAAGCCTTCACCGGGTCTTTCTGGTAATTCGGATCGTCACGAACGACCTGGAGGATCGCATCCGCCTGCGCTTTGGTGGCAACGACGATCTGCCAAATCTTGATGCGTTCTTCGGACTGATAACGATCCCCATGTGAGTCGTAATAGGCTTTGACGTCACTGGCACTGACGGGCGAAATCTTGATTTCATCGGCCAGCTCGCTCTGCATGGCAGAGAGAAGCACACTGTCGATACGCGCTCGGACGTCGGGACGAGCGGCCAATCCATTCGCCTCGCCGGCCACCGACAGCAGTTCCATTCGGACGATTTGATCGACGAAGCGCGCGCGAATCGTATCGGCGTTGGGACCAAGAAGTCGTAGCTGGTAACGGGGCATCTTCTGGAACTGTTGTTCGACGTGCCTCACCGTGATCTCGTGCTTGTGGATCTTCGCGACCACCCGCTCAGCACCACCACCAGCGACCGCCGTCGCCGCGATTGCCGCGCCGATGCCAAGCGCCAGAACCACCCTTGAGTGATTGGATACCGTCACGCCTCGTCTGCTCCCGCGCTCGTCGTCTCGACGTTCTCGTCGGTTTTTCCGGCGGCCTCGGCCCGCCGCTGCGCCGCAGCCTTTCGCTTCCGCGCTCGCTGAGAATAGCCGTAGCCTACAAGAAGAGAGCAGGCGAGCGGCGAGAAGGCCATCATGCTGGTGGCTCCTGGATGCCCAAGAAGCCAATCGTAAGTCCCTTGCATGTAGGGGTCGATCCCATCGGCGTAGAAAATCGCTACGAAGAAAGCCGTTGCGATGACCCCTGCGATCGCGTTGAGCACCAAGAAATAACCCCACCGAAGTGAGCCGGACTTGAAGGTCCCTGCCGCGTGAACCTTGGTGTCGTCGTCGAGCGCCTGAGACGTGCTCGCGGCTGTGATAGATGAACTCTGCGCCATGGGCGGCGCACTATACTGAGACCGTAAGCCCGCGGCCAGATGAAAGCCGGTAGGGCACGGAGACCTTTGGCCTGGAGGGCGAGCCGTCGAGGGGGGATGACGGGCCTTCGGCGTGAATATCAACGCCGACGTGTGAGCTCAGCCCCGACGCCAACTTCCTCGGCTCTCGACCGCAGCCCCGGCGCCGGCATAGCTCGGCTCGACCTCCAGAACGTGCGCGAAATCTCGGCGCGCCCCGTCATCGTCGCCCAGGCGTCCACGGATTATTCCCCTGTAATATCACGAGTTGATGCACGAAGAATGGTCACCGATGAGCATGCTGAGTTCGAGTTCACGAACCTTCAAATCGGGCCGTGACAAGTCGCCCGTATCCACACCTCCGTCGCTGCATAGGAGACGCGATCCGGCTCGATTCTCCGAGCCTGGTGGCAGTATTCGAGCGCCTCGTCCGGGTGTCCGCTCGCGAAGGCGTCGACCGCGCGGGCATGCCAGATGTCGCATCCGATCTCAGCCGGCGGCTGCGATGGCGTCGTCCCTCCCGCCCATCGGTCGTCGGCGGCAACCCGGCGTTTGGCCAACTTGACGCAGCCCAGAACGCGCGACTCCCCTGAATCGCCGGAATGCTCGGTGGGGTCTGCGGCGTTGTCCTGTTCGCCAACGTCCGGTACTCGACGTTCCGCCATTACTCCACCAAGACCACTCACCGGGCAGCTTATCACGCACAGCCTACCCAGGCGCCTTCCCTGCCATCAAGCTCAGAACTACGCTACGCGCATGCCTCGCAATCACCTTCTGGTCGTCGACGACGAGGTCTCCATCCTGGCGACACTGAAAAAAGTCCTCTCGCTCGAAGGCTATAGCGTCGATGTCGCTGGCGGTGTGGCGGTCGCGCTCGAGAAAATGGATCGCTGCAGCTACGATCTCGCGCTGCTCGACGTCGCATTGCCCGACGGCAATGGAGTCGAATTGCTCGAGAAGTGGCGTGCGCTCGGACACACCCTGCCGGTCCTGATGATGAGCGGCCACGCCAGCGTCGATATCGCCGTGCGCGCGACCAAGCTCGGCGCGACGGATTTTCTCGAGAAGCCACTGAACACAGACCGCTTGCTCTTACTCATCAAGAACACGCTTCGGCTCGTGCGCGCAGAGGCCGAAGCCCACGCCCTTCGCTGCCAAACCGGCGTATCGAGCGACCTCATCGGCGACAGCAAGGTCATGCTGGCCTTACGGGACCAGATCACACGCTGCGCACGAGCGCAGGCCACGGTCATCGTGCGCGGAGAACGAGGAACAGGCAAGGAACTGGTCGCTCGCGCCATTCACGCCCAATCGAAACGGGCGGATGGACCCCTCGAGAAATTGAACTGCGCGGCCGTTCCCAACGAACTCATCGAGAGCGAGCTCTTCGGCCACGAAGCCGGTGCTTTTACGGGCGCGACCAAGCAGCGGCGCGGAAAATTCGAACGAGCAAGTGGAGGAACACTGTTCCTCGACGAAGTGGGTGACATGCCCCTGTCGATGCAGGCGAAACTGTTACGCGTGCTGCAGGAACGGGAGCTCGAACGGGTCGGTGGAGATGACACCATTCGGATCGACGTCCGGGTAGTAGCCGCCACCAACCGCAATCTCGAGGAGGCCTGTGAGAGCGGCGAGTTTCGTCCCGACCTGTACGACCGGCTCAATGTGCTGCCCCTCGACATTCCGCCGCTCCGCGCGCGGCGAGACGACATTCCCATCCTTTCGCGACACTTTCTCGATGTCGCGCGTGGCATCAATGAGCGGCCCGCAATGACCTTCTCAGACGGCGCGGTCCGCGCATTGACCGAGTACAACTTTCCAGGCAACGTTCGCGAATTGCGCAACCTCGTGGAGCGCTTGGTGATCCTGACCCCGGGGGACACGATCGACGAACACGCCGTCGCGAGATGCTTGGGCCTCGGTCACGCGAAAACCGCCTCGGGCGTCTATCGGCCCGGCACGCCGTTCCGCCTGTTGGTCGAAGATTGCGAACGGTCAATCCTCGACGAGGCCATCCGCCATCACGGCGGCCAGATGGCGTCCACGGCGCGCGCGCTGGGCCTGGAACGAAGTCATCTGTACAAGAAATGCAAGGCCCTCGGCCTCCGCGAAAGCAAGACGAACATCGGCGAAGACAGTGCGAATTAGGCGCGTCTATTTGTCCACGACAATCGATTCCCCATAGCGCCCAGCGAGTTTGGCGTGCTCAGCCTGACCGAGCTTGCGATATCCCTCGGCCATGGTGTGATAAACGCGCTTCGCGATCTTTGGCGAAGCGCCGGCGAAGATCGCACTATTCAATTCGTAGATGGCGCTCACATGTCGACCGCTACGAGCAAGAGCTCGCGCGTACAAATAGTGCGTCTCGGCGTGTCCAACATCCGCATACATCGCGCTCTCTCCGACCTTTACGGCCTCGGCCCAATAACCGCGCGCCACCAGCAAGCGCAGCAAGCGACGCCACACCCGGCGGTCGTGTTGGTCGAGTTTCGCGAGGGCTCGTAAGGTCGAGAGCTGCTGGGCACTGTCCTTGCGGTCGCGCGCCAGGTCGTACAGTGCTTGCAGGGGCTCGGCTTGACTCGGGTCGAACTTCGATGCTCGAACAAGATGCGCACGCATCGAGGTCTTGTCACCCGCAACCTCGGCGAGATCTGCGGCTCGTAGTCGCACCGCGTAACCGTCGTGCCCAGCATCGAGCAGCGCGGCGAGATACTTTTTGGCTTTCGCCTCATCCTTGTCGCCCATGGCGAGCTGCAGGGCGGCAAAATTTAAGCCCGCATGCTTCTTCGCGCTAGCCAGGGCGATCTGCAAGGTGGCCCGAGCTTCGGTTATCTTCCGTTCGCGAGCCAGGGTCAGCGCAAGGGTCAGCATACGCTCCGGATCATTCGGAGAAGCCGCAAGCCCGTCCCGTGCCTTGTCTAAGGAATCGGCCGGCTCGGCGGACGGCACAAATTGCTTTGCATAAATCGCCATGCGTGGCTTCAGCCACGTGAGAAAAGCACGGTCCACCGCATCGGGACCCACCGACAGCACATCCTTCATGACCTCGGGCGTCGTCTTGCCTGCTCCCCAAGCGCGCAGCATTGGCGCAAAGACATCCTTCCCACGTGTCTCGGCGAGATGAACTGCGATTTGGCTGGCGGCGAAGTAGGCCATCGTCACCTCGCGGGGTCGCTCGACATGGGTGAACGCGCGGTTGAACATGGCAACTTTGGGCACCCGCCCACGACGAAAGGCATCGTACAGAGCAGGCTCCTCCTCGCGTTGCCACTCGGGACGAGCCAGGAGCGACTCGTATTCGGCCAACCCCTCAGTAAACCAGCGCGGCACGCGACTCTTCGATAGCTGAATGTGAAACACATGCGCGAGTTCGTGCCATACGATCATGCCCCAATTCAAACGCCCCACCGACGGGCCGAGGGCGGCAAGGGTCTTGCCGAAACACACCCCTTGAATACCAATGTTCGGCAAACCGCTGGTCCTCACGCTGAAGTGCTGACGGTCCGCATAGATCTCGATGCCCACCGGAACCTTGGGCGAGAAACCGTAACGCTTCACCATCGCCGTCCACGCCTGATCGAGTAGCTGCGGCAGATAGCGCTCGAGAATCGGCTTGTCCCCCTTGTGATACCGAATGCGAAAGCGAGCGCCGTCGACCGTCACGTAGTCACGCGCGATCGGCCCGTCGTAGAGCTCGAGCGTGTTGAAAACCCGCACGTTGTATTTGTCTCGACGCCATGCTTTTCGCAACTCTTCGAGACCCGCAGGTTCTTCGCCCTTGCGAATCAGGTTGAGGCCGAGGGCCGCGTACGCTTTGGCGTCACGAGAATCGACCGCCACGGCCTTGCGTGTCAGTTTGACGATATCGTCATAACGATGCTCCCACTCCGCAAACTCCGCGACGATGGTGTAGAAACGAGAATACGAGGGGTTGATTTCGAGAACGCGTTTCTCGATCGCGGAGAATCCTGGTTCATCTTCGGCCAAGAATCGCGTCGCCGCCAAACCGCTGAGCAACTTGAGGTTCCCTGGGTCCACCCTGAGCCCCTGCTTGGCTGCAGCTTCTGCGCGATCGAGGCTCATGGTTCGCAGAGCCAATCCCACACGCACAAAGAACGCCTCCGCACGCTTGTCGTCGATCGCGAGCGCATCAGCGACGTCTTTTTCGGCCGCCGCAAAATTCATGGTGCTGACCAGCTTCACTTCAGCGCGCTTCACCTGAACGCGCGGATCTCGCGGTGCGAGCTTCGAGGCGAGCGCGACGACCTTTGCCGCATTGCCGGGGTCGTATTTGTCGAGGAACAGCTCCGCGCGCCAGAGCAGAGCCTGCACGTCCTTGTCCGCTCCCGCTCGCTCCGCCATATCGAAGGCGTCGTTCGCATCGCGGTAGGCCCGAAGCAGGTAAGCCGCACGACCGACGATCGCGAGTCCGTGCGCGTCCCGATCCGTGATGGCATCCGCATTGTAAGCCTCGATGATTTTCATCAAGTGGACTTCGCCCTCCCGCCGCTTGCCGAGGCCAATGAGGGTCTCGCCGAGTAGCAGACGTGCGTGATGGGCAGCCGGCTCGCCGCTCACATTTTCGAGAAGGCGTATCGCGGCGGCCCGACGACCGCCACGAATCAACGCCTCAGCTCGAACGGGGGCCACCGCCACCCGTTGTGCCACGCCCTGCTTGCCAACGTCCGACCCTGCCGCAGCAGGTGGGTGGGTGGGGGG
>JAPYTK010000148.1 GCA_029941785.1 Polyangiaceae bacterium
GCCCCCGCCTCACGCTTGAAACGCTGCGCCATTTCGGGGTCGCCTTTGACCAGATCCTTCGCGATGAACTTGACCGCGACCTCGGTGTCGAGCCCCTGATGGTCGGCCAACCAGATGCTGCCCATCCCCCCTTCGCCAATCTGGCGCACGAGACGCACATTGTGCGTGACAGCAGTTCCGACTTCAATACCACCCATGGCCTTCGAAATCGTAAGCCGGATCGGCACATCAAGCAACCGCCGCCGCGGCGATCTACCCGACAACTCCGATAACTGGGACCACGGGGCTCGCTTGGGCGCTGGCTCACGCCGGCAGCGTTCGTTGAATGTTGACTGCCGCTAACCAGGCGCTACAGTTGTACGCGTTATGGATGCCGGCACGACGCGGGTGCTGCCCCGCCGTGTTGGCGCCTCCTGCCGAACGACGTCCACTCTTATGGAGAGCTTGAAATGAAATGGATCCCCCCCTTCCTTGTCCTCGCCGCAGCTGCTGCTCTCAGCCCCCTCGCTTGCAGCAGCCAATCCAGTTGTGAGGACGGTGAGTTTCGCTGCACCGGCACCGCGCTCGAGCAGTGTCATGACGGCGAATTCCACGTACACGAGGACTGCGCCGACAAAGGCCAGATGTGTCACGCCGAGATGGGCCACTGCATGGCTACAATGGCGGCCAGTGGCTCTGGCGGCGGTGGCGGTACATCCGCTGCTAGTGGCGGGAACGGCGGTTCGACGGGCGTCGGCGGCTCTGGATGAATCACGCGGACGTTCGGCGCAGGCTCAATCAGCGCAGATACACCGACCGGTCACTATGGGCAGTTCGAGTGCGCCGGTGAAGTCGTTCGAGATAGAAGCTCGCCGCGCGGTCCTTGGGACAAGACTGTAGAAGTTCCTCGAACAAGGCGCGGGCCTCGTCGTCCTGATGCCCTTCATAGGCCTTCAGTGCCTCCTCGAATCGATCACGACCACGAAAACGCTCGTCGAGTATTTCTTCGGGCAGGGAGTCGAGGAGTTCGTACAGGCTCACCTTTTTGGAGCGCCCCTTGACGCTGACCATTCCCAAGCGGCGATAGCGATACTCGTTCGGCTCCTCCAGCGCCTCGATCACTGCATCCGTCACCAGGATCTCTGCTGCAAAAGTCTTGGTGAGCCCTTCGACACGCGAAGCCGTGTTCACCGCGTCGGCGATGATGGAGGAATCCCAACGATAGGCCTCTCCGACAACACCCAATTCGAGGTGGCCAAAATGAATGCCGATACCCATTTTCAAGCGAGACCCGTCGAATCCGACCTCACGCGCGAACTCTCTCATGGCCTGTTGCATGGCAATCGCGGCATCGACGACGCCGTTGGAGTTGCCAGGAAACAAAGCCATGATCCCATCGCCCAAATATTGACAGACATAGCCGCCCTGCGCACGAACGCACGGAGCCACTGCCGCCAAGTAGCGATTGATGAAACCGAAGATGTCACTCGAACTCATCGCTTCGCTGATGGCGGTAAATTCGCGAAGATCGGTAAACATGACGAATTTGTCGGTGCCGACGTGGTCCCCGAGCGCAACCGTGGCCGGAGAATCGTGGCCCAACTCATCGATGAAGGCCTGAGGCACGAATCGAGAGAAGGTCTCATTGACCAACATCAATTCGTCATTGGCGAGCTCCAATTCAGCAGCCGTCTTCTGCGCTTCCAGAAGCGATGCTCGGCTGGCTTCGGTTGCAATCAAAAGGTCGCCGACGCCATCGTGGATTGGAAGGTCCGACAAGCTCAGCCCGAATGCGTCCAAGTCGCGAATCGAATGCATGACGGGAAATCCAACAAACAGCCAGCCGCCCTCCTTGGCGAGCACTTGGCCCTTCAACACAGCCTCGGCACGGCCCAGATGATGAAGTTCAACGGTCAGATCGGTCAGCTCGGGCAACCAAGACGCACAAAACTTCCGCTCGAACGGTCGACTGAGCACAAGCGAATCGGCAACCGACATCAAATCCGAATCGCCCCAGATCGTGGCCAAGGCCGACGACAAGAGACAGAGATTCCCAGCTTCGTCCCACTCCAAGAAGAAGGGAACGAGCTTCTCCAAGAGTTTCTTGTCGAAGTTGATGGTACCAGACACCCGTTCCCTACCCCCTTCGTCGATTACGCCGGCAAGGGCCCGTAGTTTAGGAGCATTCGCTTGGACGGCATGGGGTTGTCAGCGTCATCCACATGGGTGATCGTCACTTCGCAGCCAAAGTGCCGAGCCACGGCGTTCATGAGGCCTTCGACAAAGGGCAGCAGGCCCTCTCGTTTTGAGTAGTAGTCGAGCTGCAAACGATCGTCAGAAAGCTCTTTCACGCGAAACGAAGGCGGGCTGTAGTCGGGGAAGGTCACCTTGATGCGGCTATGCATGTGATCGAGGTTCTTGAGGAAATCAAGAAAGCTCGTACCGTCCGTGGACATCAAGTCCGCATAACTGACCGTGGCGATGTCGGTGACCCAGTACTCGCCAAAGGCATAGAGAATTTTCTCGGCGGGCAGTTCGAGCACTTCGACGGCGGCCCCAACCAGACTATAGGTCACGGCGTCATCGTACGGCTGCATGGCTACGAACGATTCTGCGGTTCCTGCCCGGCTTCGCACATCTTCCCAAGTGGCTTCGCCGAATTGGTCGATAATGAGACCCCGCACCGCTTGATTCACGAGTCCGTACACTGCAACTCTCCATGGTTATCGAGACGTGAGTTCTGGCAAGATGCTGCCAGAGTGGCGGAAGCGACACAAGGTGACCCCGTCGGAGCGCTTGCGTAGAGGCAAACGGCCCGGCGCGGGTGACACGGTGCCGTCTTTCGGAGAGATCCGCGTAGCCTTCATCGGGATGGCGCCCACCACTGCATGCCGCCTCAGCTTTGCACAGCACCGACGCGCGACTACGCTCAGTCTGAGCGATGATGGAAACGGATCAAAGCGCGGCTCAACCCCGAGCGATCGTGACGCCGTGGCTCCAGTCGGGCTTCTCTTTCATGCCCGTACTGCTCTTCAAGTGTTGCGAGGCCAGGCCGTTGTGGCGCCACCGCCACGGCAAGTGAAGATGACCCTCACGCGCCGTTAGTTTCCGCCGCTCGTCGCCGTCACAGCAACCACGCTCACGGTCATGACGCCGCCGGCGCCACCGTTGCCGCCGGCACCACCACCTCCGAGGCCCTGCCAGGGACCCGGACAACAGTTGCTACAACTCTGGCTCGCGGTCTTGCACGTGCACATTTCCTTGCTGTTGTACTGGCAAGAGCAGCTCGTTCCCGATGGGGTCGTCGTGCAATGGGCCTCGTAGGCGTTCATCTGGCCATCGCAGTAAGACGTCATGCACATGGCGCCCATGCCAGAACTAGCCGATGCGCTCCCGCCGCAAAAACTCAGGCCGTTGACCGGGAGTGGCTCGCCGCAGATCCCAACGGAGCCGCCTGCGCCTCCCTTGCCGCCTGCGCCTCCCTTGCCGCCTGCGCCTCCCTTGCCGCCTGCGCCTCCCTTGCCGCCTGTACCGCTGTTACCGGCCTGACCGCCGACGCTCGAGCTGCTCGTTGGCTTCCCACCTTGTCCGCTGCCCGCGCTCGCGCCACCTTGCCCGCCGACACCGCTGCCCGCCGGAGTACCGCTTGCGGTACTCGTCGCCGAAGACTCGCTCACCGTCGACTCGCCGCAGCCGGTCGCGATCATGAATGCGGCAGCGAGGATCCCAAGTTGATTCGTGAGTCTGGACGAGTGGTGCATATGATGGTGGCCTTTCCTTTCCGTGGCGGTTGAAACCTCCCGCCTAGCTCGGTGCCTTAATACAACAACCCGTGATGCAGTAATAGTTGTCCGGACACGGCTTATTTTGGGGAGGACCACAATACTGCACGCCCTCAGCGCAGGCGGTTGGCGAGCCACCCCCGTCGCCAGGGAAACACTCGGGCGGCAAGACCGTCTTTCCTAGACATAGCTCGCACTTCCCACAATCGTTGAAGCAGTCGAGCACCGGCGTGCATGGGTGACACTTGGAAGGATCGTCCGCAGCATCGAGCGTGCAGGAGGGCACGTCGTTGTCGTCAGTGGAGCCGAGGAAAACGAAGTTGTCACTCTCACCCGGTATTTCGCAGCAACCGAAGCAATCGCACCCGTTGGGAACGAGCGGCAGACAATAGTCGAGACAGGACATCTCCTGCATGTCAGGGCATTTCGCAGACGATGGCGGCGGGTCCTCATAAGGACACTCCGGGGCTTGCGGGGCCTTGGGATCGCAACGCGAGTCCCACGAACAATGATCGTTTCCGTTACCGCTATCCTTGTCGAAATAGCAATCGAGTTTGCAGGGAGCGTTGCCCGCGCCCGGAATGTCCAGACTGAATCCGGTCTCGTTGTTGTCGCAGGGGCCGAGACACATATCGTCCTGTGCGTCGATCTTCCCGTCGTTGTCGTCATCGAGACAGTTCGCGCACGCGTAAACCTTGTTCTGCTCGCACGCGACGGGAACACATGGGCCACTGCCAACACTCCCGCCCGCTCCCCCGGTCCCGCCGGCGCTCGACGTCGTAAACGCGGTGCCTCCGGCACCCGTGAGCGAACCCGTCGAACCGGTCTGCGCCGCATCTCCGAAGTCAGCGTCATCGCTGCTGCAGTCCACCAACGCCACGAGAAGCACTCCGCCGACCACACCAATCAATGACAATTTCATCCAATTGACCATATCCCAAATTGCACATTGATGCCCGCCCGTACGGCCCAATTTCAATGCAGTGAGATAGGTGGTGAAGTATGCTACTTAGTTTTCTTAATCCACCTGGAGTCCTTGGGTTCGGTACGGCGAGCCTGTAGTCTCGGCGGCATTCTTGTATGGACCGGGAGGACACAATGGCAACCAGCATACGTTGGGTTCGTACCGCAACACGGATCGCTAAACCACTGCTCGTCACCGCCTTGATTTCGTTCGCGCTATGGCTCGGGGCGTGCGCGGGTGACTCCCAGGGCGACACAGCCCCGGACGCCAGCGCCACCTCAAGCGGCTCGGGCGGAGCGGCGAGCGCTTGCTCGGACGGATGCCCCGCAAGCACGCCCCACTGCGACGAGACAACCGGCACGTGCCGCGCTTGCCTGGACGACAGCTGCCCGGACGGCCAATACTGCGACAAGGACACCGACAGCTGCGTCGGCTGCCTCGATGATAGTCATTGCCCCGACGGCGTTTGCGTCGATGGCAACTGCGTCAAAGGTTGCGTGTCGTCGGACCAATGCGATGCCGGCGAGTCTTGTTGCAACGGCGGCTGCATCGACTTGAGTAGCGACCTCAACAATTGCGGAGCATGCGGCGCAGCCTGCCCGTCCATTCCGCACGCGAGCACCACATGCACGAGCGGTCAATGCCTGCTCGGCTCCTGCGACGCGGGTTGGATCGACTGCAACCAAAACGTCGATGACGGATGCGAATGGGATCTGTCCCAAGGCGAATGCACGTGCACGGTCGGCACCACCACCCCCTGCTACACAGGGCCCATCGGGACCGAAGGCAAGGGCGAGTGCAAAAGCGGGATCGCCCACTGCCTTCCCGATGGCAGCGGGTGGGCGCCGTGCGGAGGTCAAGTCGTACCGAGCTTCGACTGGTGTGACGATGGTCTCGACAACGACTGTGACGGAACAAACGACAATCCACCCGATGAAGATGGCGATGGGTGGTCGATTTGTGAGGGCGACTGTTGCGACTCCATCGTGGAGTGCGGCAGCCCGGAACTCGTCAACCCGGGCGCCTTCGAGGTCGCCGGGAATATGCTCGATGACGATTGCGATGGCCAGACCGACAACGTGCTGGGCTTGTGCGACAACGGCTTGGCCAGCGACACCACCAACGCGCTCGATTTTGCCAAATCCATCGACCTCTGTCGCTTCACGACCGACAAGCCAGCATCCCCGAAAGACCGCACATGGGGAGTGATCGGCGCAAAATTCAAGGTCGCCCAAGGCGGTCAGAAGCCAAGCGCCGAATCGCACTCCATCCGCGGAGGCTTCGGGACCAACGTCACGCCGCAGAGTGGATCCAACATGGCCGTCTTGTCGAGCGGCGTCGCTGCCGCACAGGATTCGCCCAACAACACCCAACCTGATTGGCAGGCCTTTCAGCCAGGTGTTGCTGCCGGAAAATCGAGCAATCCGCCCCAGGATTGGTTGATGGCGAATGGGGGGAAGATGCCCAATTCACCGGGCTGCCCGGAGCCCGCCAAACAGGTCAACGACTCGATCATGCTCGAGCTCGACGTGCGCGTCCCGACAAACGCCAATTCCTTCAAGGTCTCCACGTTCTTTTACTCCAGCGAGTATCCCGAGTGGGTGTGCAGCCAGTTCAACGATTTCTTTCTCACCTTGCTCGACTCGAAGTTCGTGCCCAACCAAAACCAATCCGCCAACCCGAGCGATAAGAATATCGCCTTTTACGATGCCGGTGGAGGCAACATCTACCCCTTGGGGGTCAATCTGGCCTTCGGCAACACGGGCCTCTTCAAGCAGTGCGAGAACGGGCAAACCGGCTGCAATATGACCGCCGTCCAAAGCACGACCAACGCGTGTACTGGCACGACGATGCTCGCTGGGACCGGCTTCGACATCCAGAAACCTCCGTCTCCCCCAGGATTGAAATGCTGCTGCGGCAACAACGACCTGGCCGGCGGCGGAACGGGCTGGCTCAAGATGAGCGGCAACGTGAAGCCGGGCGAAACGATCAAGCTGCGTTTCGTCATTTGGGACACGAGCGATGCCTACTATGACTCCCTCGTTCTGCTCGACGGTTTCGAGTGGTCGGTTTCCGCATCGACCCCGGGAGTCTCCGAATGATGGCGCCACCGAACCACCACCTGCTACGCGTGGCAGCAGGTATCTTGTTCACTGGGGTCATCGCTTCGTACGGCTGCGCGGCGTCCGACTCGCCAGATGAAACTTCGTCGGACGCGACGGGTTCGAGCCAAGTTGGATCGGGATCCAGCGCGGGCGGCAACACGACCGCGACGGCCGGAGTTGGCGGATCGGGCGGCGGTTTCAGCACCGTCCAAAGTGGTTCAGGTGGAGAGGACATCTGCGAAGAAGTCACGGCCGACGCCGAGGTCGTACCGCTGGACGTCGTGTTGGTGCTCGACCGATCCGGAAGCATGGAAACATCCGGACTTTGGACCCCGTTTATCAAAGCCATGAGCGACTTCATCACCGCACCGCAAAGTGCTGGGCTCTCCGTCGGGATGAGTTTCTTTCCCGACGCGAGCCTCAACGAATGTCCCAACGGTTACGGTGCATGCAAGGAAACGCTTTACGGATCGAGCAGCTCGATTCCCGTGGCTCTGAGTGAACTCCCGATGGGTGAAACAACACTGCTCACGGCTCTCCAAGCCCAAGCAGCGGAGGGGCAATGCACGCCAACCTTCGGTGCGCTGAAGGGGACACTCAACTTTGCGATGAGCCATCAAGAGGCGAATCCCCAGCGCAAAACGATCGTCGTGCTCGCGAGCGATGGCGCGCCCAACGGCTGCCCGGCGAATCCCATCGATGCCAACGACCCCGACGAGATCGCGAAGCTCGCTTCCAACGCATTTTATTTCAACGGCGTGCAGGTCTTTACGATTGCGATAGCCGGTGCGAACGTCGCCGATCTCGATAAAATAGCCAAAGCGGGCGGCACGACAGCCGCCTTCGACGTCACCAGCGACATCTCCGCCTTTCTTCAGAAGATGCAAGACATCCAAGGCACCGTGCTGGCGTGCGACTTTCTCATTCCCGATTCCGGGGAAAGCGAGTTCGACGCGCAGAAGGTCAACGTTGTGTACACGCCGGGCAACGGTGGGACGCCGAAGAAGATCCCGCAAGTCTCGTCTCCCAGTGCGTGTGGAGACAGTGACGGCTGGTATTATGACAACCCGGCGATGCCATCGAAGATCTCCCTCTGCAAGGGGAGCTGCGACGAAGTGCAGGCCGACGACATGGCCTCTGTTGCGGTGGCCTTCGGCTGCCCGACCGTTATCAAGTAGCGCGAGCCGTCCGGCTCTCTTCACGGAGAGCCCAAGTCCACCGGCCAGAGCGTCGTCCCGAGGCAGGACCTCGTGATGGCACGCTCTCGACCCCACAACGAGGTTTGCGGTGGTGGCGCGGAGGCGTATGCTTGGCTCCCATGCTGTCCACTACACGTCTTCGCTTCCAAAACTTCCGGTGCAACGGCTTTCTGATGTTTGCGCTGTGCATCGCCATAGGATCGGCATGCGCAGCGACGGGAAGCTCGAGCGAGGCGACATCGAGCGGCGCCGCAGGAGCCGGCGGCGGGGGCGGAGCCGGTGCACAAGGGGGGACGGCCGGCGGGGGTTTGTTTGGCGGGGACGACGCGGACAAGGTGCCCCAAACCTGCAGCGCCGCGGCCGAATTTGGCAGCTATCTGGGCTGCGAGTTCTGGCCGACCGTCACCAGCAACAACGGTCTCGATGATGACTTCGAGTTCACCGTCGTCGTCACGAATCCGACGCAGGCCATCGCGACCATCGAGGTGAAGCGGGCGGGCGACAAAGTCGCCGGGGCCGTGGTGAGCCCAGGCCAGTTGACGAAGATCCAGCTCCCCTGGGTCACGGAGCTCAAACAAAGCGGGGGACCAAACGCCAACGCGCTCACGTCCGTGTTGCTTAGCGGCGGCGGGTATCAGCTGACGAGCGACGTGCCGGTCTCCGTGCACCAGTTCAGCCCCTTCGAGTTTCAGCATCCCAATGACTCGACCAGCTACTCCCACTCCAACGACGCCTCGCTGCTGCTTCCCTCGTCGGTGTTGAGCGATGACTATTACGTGCTCGCCTACCCAACCTTTCACGCGGGCCCGGAGGTCAACGGGCAGGTCATCGAGTGGATCGGCGTCCCCGGCTTCGCCAGCGTAACCGCCACCGAAGACGGCACGGTCGTCTCCGTCACGAGCAGCGCCCATGTGCGGCCCGGGCCGGGCGTGAGCGCGCTCTCACCGGGGGACAACGCCGACTACATGATGAACGCGGGCGACGTGCTGCTCTTGATGAGCGCCCCCCTGCCGGACGGCGACACCTCGATCGCGGGCAAACCGTGCGAGACACATCCCATCGGCGCCGTGCAGGTCCGGCGCTGCCCTTCACCGGTCGAATACGATCTGAGCGGAACGCACATCACCTCGACCAAGCCCATCAGCGTGCTCGGTGGGCACGATTGCACCTTCATTCCCTACAACCGATACGCCTGCGACCACCTCGAGGAGAGCATGATGCCGACGGAGACCCTGGGGGACGCGGTAACTGTGGCCGCTCCCTTTCCCGTCGCGAGCATCGGGGGCACCGTCGATGCCCTCGACAACATGTTCGTCCGCATACTCTCCGCCACCGCGAACAACACCGTCAGCTTCGAGCCCGCCATCCAGCAACCCGTGACCTTGGAGGCCGGTGGCTGGACCGAGATTGGGCCCATCAAGAAAGACGTGCACATCAGCGCCGACAACAAGATCCTGGTCACGCAGTATCTCGTTGGAGAGGAGTTCAGCGGCACGCCCGCCGGAGCCGGTGATCCCGCACAATCGCTTGCGATCCCCAACGCCCAATACCGCGAGGCCTACGCGATCTTGGCGCCGGATTCCTTCACGCACAACTTCGTCAACATCATCGCGCCCTCGGGCGCGGCGGTGACCTTGGACGGCTCGGTGCTCAGCGCCAGCGCCTTTGTCCCCGTCGGCAGCAGTGGATATTCCGTGTTGCGTCAACAGATCGACGGCGGCGCGCACGCACTGTACGCCGATGAGCCCTTTGGCATCGTCGTCTACGGCTACGCCAAGTACGCGAGCTACATGTATCCAGGTGGGCTCGATCTCCAGAAGATTGTCATCCCCCCCAAGTGAGCAGCCCGCGGCAAAGGTCTAAGGTGGTGCGGTGACTGAGAATACAGGTTTCGCAACGGCCAACGAAGCCGCGCTGGCTCTCGCATCCGCGCTCGACCGAAGCGATTGGTCCGGCTCTGTCACCTGCTTGTCACCCGAATGTACGTACGAGATCAGGGGGAAAGTGAGCCACGGCGCCGAAGCCATTATTTCGTCCTATCGTGTGATCGGAGAATGGGTCGAGGCCACGTTCGAATCGGTTCGCTACGAAAGTTCAGTGGAGGCCCAAGAGCCCAGCATCGCAACGATCAGCTTCAGGGATCTCCTCGAACACCAGGGACACAACTTGGACTTTCGCTGTCGGCAAATTGTCACGCTTGGAGAGGATGGGCTGCTCTGCAAGATCCAGCATGTCGATATCGAAGGAATGCCTGAGAAGGCCGCAGCCTTCAACGAAGCGTGCGGTGTCACCAAGCCGACGTGAACGCGCGACAAGCGCTGACGGTACGGAGATCGCCCTGCCGGGCAGCTGTCGTTTCGGCGGGCCGCGCGCGCAATAACGCAGTATCTCGTCACCACGACGCTGGGCCTGAGCTACGCCCTGCCTGCGAAAAACTGAGAGCACGTGCCACCTTCCTACTTCGGTGTGCTCCTGCGATGGCGAAGGGTTCCTTCGCCTAGTCGCTGCGATATCGTCGACTGGTCTGCACCACGTGCCCGACGAAACTCAGTATCGCCTCGCTCGCCGTCGGCGCCAGCAGTTGAGCAATACGCATCAGGAGTTGCTCCTTGCGCTCGAGTTCCGCTGCGCTTGCGGGACGCCCTTCGGCATCACCCGACAACTCCTCCAGCAAATCGACGCAGTTGAAAAGGAGCAAAGCGAGTTCCCGAGCAGATTCCGGAAACGAGCCGCGTAACTCGGCCAAATCGAGCCTACGCGTATCCTCTTGTCGTTCTTGGTCCTCTTGCGCCTTGCGCGCCACGGCGACACGGAGTTGTTGTTCAAATTCCGCCGTCTCGCTGGCGTCAATCGCTGCAAACACGCGATTGACATCAACCTCCTCGGCCGCACGTTGACGGGCAGGCGAACGCTCGGTGTCCCGGCCCGTCAACCGTCCTATCGCCGCCAATCCACGCAGCGCCGCATTTCCAGCCGCGCCAGAGACGGAGTCCTTCACCCGCTTGGTGATCTTGCCAGGTTTGAGAAGCTCCGCCGCTTCCATCGCTTGTCGCGCGAATTTCGCCTTTTCTTGATCGTTCATCGTATCGCCCGCCTCGAGATGACGTCGCTGTCGGTTGTCTCAACTTCCACAACCACGACATGCGGTGATGGCACAATCGCCGACGGCCTGTGCGGCCTGAGTGCCCTTACCGAAAGGCCCACCGGCGACGTCGATCTCGCTCTTGCAAGTAGCCGCGTTGTAACAACCAAGTCCTTCGCACATGGTCTTCACCACACACTGAACCACGGCGTAGCAACCTTTGGTGTTGCAGCAAGATTGCAGATCAGAAAAGCACTTCTCAGCAGCGCAACACTCGCACGGATCTTGTTTGTCGAGCGTGCACTCGCCCTCGTCCATGACGTCGTCGCACATGTACGTGGCGCCCCCGCCGCCGACTCCAGAGCCGCCTGAGCCACTGGCAGCATTCGTCGCCGTACTCCCTGCTCCGCCGCCTCCGCCAGTCGCCGCGGTCGTCCCAACCCCACCACCACCAGCGTCTCCGCCCGCGCCGCTCGAGGTACCGAAGGGCGTCTGTGTCGTGTCATTGCCGCAAGCCGCCGCCGCCGCCACGAATGCTCCGACCCAAAGCGCAGCAACGCCCGTCACGACTCGCGCCCTCGTGTTCTTATTCGCCATGTCGCTAACCTCCAACAGGTGGAGTGTACTCGCCCGACGAGTTCGAGTGGAGCATCTCGAAAAAACATGGGTCTTTTCCACCACGACCGGATATTTGCCAACGCCTGGCGGCCATTTCGCGCAATGGACCCGTTGCGACCCCGGGCGCTTCACCCTAGTAGACGACGGATGGTTGCCGACCCTGCAGTCGCGTTGTTGCGCGCCTACGATCACGAACGGATTGACGACGCACAGCTCGACGAAGTGCTCGGGCTGCCGAAAAGCGTATGGATGCCATCGGATGAACATGGTCGTCTTCAAACGCGACATCCCGGTGAGTCGATCGTCAATCTCTCGACGCCATACGCCGTATGCCGTCGCTTGTTTCACGCCCTCGAACTCGGCAAGGGCGACGTGTTTGTGGATCTCGGCTGTGGCGACGGGCGAGTCCTGCTGTACGGTGCGGCGGTGACCGGCGCGCAGTTTCGCGGGATAGAACTGGTAACGGAGCGGGCCCACGCCGCGCAGGCTCGAGTGCGAAAATTGGCCTTCGATCGCGTGACCATCGTCGAGGGCAATGTGCTGGAGCAAGACTTTGGCGAGGCCGATGTGTTCTATACGCACCGCCCATTTAGCGTGGAGACGGAAGCCGAAGTGCTCGCGCGGCTCCACAACGAAGCGCGTCGACGATCGATTTGCGTGGCAACCCATCGCCTACAGCCCTCGCTGTTCGATGCGACCCTGTTCCAGCGTGAACTGTGCGGAGCGCTCGTCATCTATCGTTCCGCCTGAAGAGAAGGCTCACACTCACCCGATGGACTGGGAGCTGCGGGAGCGACTGCGCCGACGAGAGGTGTGGATGGAAGCGGCCAGCCGCTGGGGCTTCGATACCCTCGGCTTCGGGATCTACTTGTTGCGAACGCCAGGCGGCTCCGACTGACCGGACATGTGCAGCTTCAGGTCACGGGCACATCTCGGACTCGGTCAACATCCGCTGATAGATGACGTCGTTGTTTACGCGACGGGTGACATTGCTGAGCACGATGACCCCTTTTTTGGTTTTGCGATTGTAGGCCATGTCGGTCGCAGCGCCCGCGTCGTCCCCGCCATGGGCGCGCAGGTCCTCGCCCGCAACAAACATACCCAAACCGTAGGCATTGCCATTGGTTGCATCGGGAAACGGTGGTTCCTCCATGGCCGCGACCGAAGCGGGCTTGAGTATTTGTTGGTTGCCATAGGTGCCGCCATTGATGATCGCGGCCAGAAACCGTGCGAGCTCCGGGACGTTCGATCGAATCGTGCCGGCCGGGTACTCAGCAAAGGTGAAGGTCTCGATGGCCTCGAGGGTGCTCCCACCATTGATGGGGTTGTACATCACCGCCAGCTGGTCCTGCTTGTTGTCGAAGGGCGAAAGACGCCATGAGGTGTTCACCATTCCGAGCCGGTCGAAGATGCTCTTCTGGGTGAGTTCGTCGAACCCGGTCTTCAACACCACTTCGGCGGCATAGGCGCCCAAGGAAATGCCGATGCTCGAGTACATGAAGTCCGTGCCAGGTGCGTTGTTCGAGTAGTTGTTGCCGCCATCGTAATAGCCTCCTTGCGGGTGCAAAAAGGAGGCGAGCATCTCACCCAGCGGCTCGACTTCTGCGTCGGTGTACTTGATGTTGTGCTGCAGCAGACCGTAGTCGTCGCCAGCAATTCCCGATGTATGACTGAGCAGGTGCTCCAAGGTGATGGTGCCGCTTGCGTTGGGATTGTCGATTTGAAACGCAATGTTGGGCTTCACCGTGACGCCGCTGAAATAGGTGTTGATGTCCACCTTCAGATCGAGCTTCCCCGCCTCGACCTGTTGCATGACGCCTGCCGCCGTGACCATCTTGGATATCGACATCAGCGCGAAGAAAGTGTTCTCGTCGACCGGGATCGAAGCTGCGATGTTGGCCATCCCGTAGCCTTTCGCCCACACCAGACCCTTGTCCGTGACGATGCCTGCGGCGAGGCCCGGGATGTTGTCCTCCGTCATCCTGTCGGTGATGAACGCGTCCAGATCAGCTGACACCTGGCACGGATTGGCATCGCCAGCACCCACACCACCGACGCCAGCGCCTACACCACCGGCGCCACCGACACCGGAACTGTTGGCTCCGTTGCCGCCGTTGACGTTGCCACCGTCGCCACTGCTACCGCCGCTACCTGCGCTCGTTGCAGAAGGAGCGTTGTCGTTGGTCTCACTGCAACCGAGCCACGAAACAAGCGCCACCGCCGCTACCGTCAAGTTTAAAAATCTAGACATGTTGCCCACCTCATCGTTCAGTTCGCCATCCTCAAGGGTTAATTTTAGTCGGAAATGAGTTTCACTGCGAGGAGATTGTCCCGGGCGCGAGGCACTCCGCTGACAGCGCATATGGTCCTTGGTCGAACCGACACTCGGTGACGAATAGGAGTTCTGAACCTGCAGTCCCATATGCTACAATGTGGCCTATGGCGCTTAAATCCTGTCAGAGTTGTCACTGCCACGTCCAACGATCCGAAACGACGTGTCCTCATTGCGGCGAGCCGACGACGATCGCCCGTCGAAAATTGGGCGCGGGAAGCCTCTTGGTGGCAAGCCTCTCTACCCTCGGGGTAGCCACGACACTGGCCGGCTGCGGCGAGGGAGAGACCAACACGAGCAGCCAGGGCGGCGCCTCCGTAAGCAGCACGCAACAATCGACCGTGGCTGCCTACGGAGTAGGTCCAACGACCTCGGGCGGCGGCGACAT
>JAPYTK010000149.1:0-9266 GCA_029941785.1 Polyangiaceae bacterium
ATCCCAAAACCGCGGGCGATGAAACCCCACCGCCGATGGTGGCGGCGGCCGCGGCACCGCCTTCGCCGCGCGAGCCACTGGGACTCGCGCGTCGAAGGCGGCAGCCGAAACTCGGTGTTCACGGCTGGACTCTGAAGATCCCCATCATGCCGCCTTCCTCGTGCTCCAGAATGTGGCAGTGGTACATCCAGTCGCCTGGATTGGCCAGTTCGCTCACAACGGTGATGCTACTATCCGCCGGCACGATGAAGGTGTCCTTCCGCACAAGAATTGCTGGCACATTCTGCGGCCTCGGAACAGGCCTGGGAGTATCGTCCCGATGAAGGCCCTTTTGGGCGTTGTCGAGTGCTAACATCATGTCTCTGATGCGAGAATGTGGGGTTGGGAGCCGGTAGGCATGACCGGTTATATCTAAGAGAGGTTGCGTGTCGTCTTGACATCCTTTGAAGACCTAGGGCTACCGACGTATCTCCTAAAGGCTGTAAAAGCTCTCGGTTACGACGTACCAACCCCGATCCAATTGCGAGCGATCCCTCTTGTCACAGCGGGTGGTGATCTGGTCGCCGAAGCGGAGACAGGTTCGGGGAAAACAGCAGCCTTCGTATTGCCGATCCTCAAGAAAATTAACGAGGGTCGCGGTGACACTGACTTGGCGTCCGTTCAAGTCGTCACCCTCGTGCCAACCCGTGAGCTTGCCCTGCAGGTCTCTCAGGTGTTTAAGCGCCTTGGCCAATTTTCACCCACGGGTGTGAGGGTTTTAGCCGTCATTGGCGGGCTTGCTATCGAAGATCAAATTGTAGCCCTGGAGAAGGGCGTCACCGTGGTTGTTGCAACGCCCGGAAGATTGCTCGACTTAGTGGACCGTGGCGTCATCGACCTCGAGCATGTGCACACCCTGGTTCTCGACGAGGCTGACAAGTTATTGGATGTCGGGTTCACTGAAGAATTAAGCACCTTCCTTGAGGGCATGCCCTCCCGTCGCCAAACTTTACTTTTTTCGGCGACACTCCCACCACAGGTGGTCGATCTCGGCGAGCGCATTCTGCGGAACCATTCGCTTGTGCGTCTCGCCGAGAGACACGCGCCGGTGGCCAATGTTACCCAGCGAGTTTTCCAGGTGGACCGCAACCGACGTCGGGCACTGCTTCAATTACTGATTGAACAAGAAGACTGGGCACAAACCCTCGTCTTCGTGGCGACGCAGATAGCGAGTATCAATCTCGCTCAGAAACTGCGTAAGTCAGGTCATGCTGCGGTTTCGCTCCATGGAGGCCTGACCCAGGATGACCGAATTCAAGCCCTCAAGCGTTTTAAGTCGGGACGAGCGGCGATCCTCGTCGCCACCGATATCGCCGCTCGTGGCATTGACATTCCGCAGCTCGCGGTGGCGGTCAATTACGACCTACCTCGATCCCCCCATGACTATGTTCATCGCATTGGGCGTACCGGTAGAGCAGGTGCATCCGGGATTGCCGTCTCCTTCGTTGATCATGAGACGGAAGCTCACTTTAGAGTGATCGAGAAGAAGAATCACTTTCGGCTCGAGCGGCAGCAAATCCCAGGATTCGAGCTGACGGAAGCTCCAAAAGAGCCGCGTCGTGGGTCGCCTCCGAAAAAAGGGAAGCGCAGGAGTAAGAAAGACAAGTTACGGACTTCTCAGAGCTAATTGCCGGAGATATGCGCCCGATTTTGGATACTCCGATCGGGGTATAGTCCCGATGAAGGCCCGTGTGGCTCTTTCGAGAGTTAACATCATGTCTCTGATGCGAGGTTGTTGGGGTGGGAGCAGGTAGACAGGGCGAATGACCGCCGTTTACAGCGATGAGGCCACAGCGTGTGTTTGCCCGGAACGGGCCGGTGCATCGCGCCGGGTTCAGCGCAACACAACATGGTGGGCGCCGCTATTGAAGGTGGCGGTGAGCCGCGTAGAGCGCCACCGCCAGTCCACCGAGGAAAACCGCGAACAAGACCAGCGCAAGATGAACCACCCACAGCCGCAACCGAAGGACGCGTGTCGCCTGCTCAAGGGAGCCGAAGGCCTGGCGACGCTCAGCGGATATGGCCGTGACTGGAATGTCGGTGACAAGCGAATCGGTGCCGCAATACAAGCAGGTGCAGCTGAGTTCGGCGTTGCTCACTTCGAGGGGCGCACCGCACACGCGACATTCGGGCGGTGCTCCTTCCTTGTCGGACGGCCGAGCCGCTACCATCGCCCGAACCCCATCGCGGGTGAGATCACTGGTCGCGCCCCAGACGAAGACAAGGCTCCCGGGAAAAAGGGAAGGCAACGTCATGAGCGCAAAGATCAAGGCCGTGCTTTGCGCCGGCTCGAGCGAGAAACCAACCGCGGTGGCTGTGGGAGGCGCAAGCGTCATCAAGGCACCCCCGGCGATCATCCACCACGGCGACGAGCCGGCGGCCAGACGCCGCCACTTGGGCTCTGCTGCTTTGCGTGCCGCTACGATGTCGCGTCGCGCGTGCACCGCATCGAGGTACTCGGGCGGTGTTTCCACGGCGTGTTCGCAATAGCGGCAGGTCTGCTCGGGTGCGTCGATCAGAGGGACCGCGGCGCCGCAGCGCTGGCAATGGATGGGTTCGAGGGCGTTCATTCGGTGTGCTCCGCGACGAGCCGAAGCGAATAGAGGCAATCGGCACCGGCCTCAGCTTTCGCCCGCTTTGCGTCACAAGTCGTCGTGCAGAATGCGTTTCCCGGAGCGCACGTGCACGGCTCCTTGTCCGTGGCCACGAGCTGGAGCCGATAGACACGGTCCGCTTTGGCATCGAAGACGAGGCGCGCATACTCGACGGTGGTGCCATCGCTGTCTTGCTTCGATGCAACCCGTTTCACTTGCACACGCTGGTCGCGATCGTCGGAGAGCTTCATCAGGCATGGGCTCACCTCGATGAAAAAGATCGCATGTTTGCCTTCGAGCCCAGCCGGCAGGTTGAGGGTCGTCTTTGCCGGGTAGTTCTCGAATCCATCGTCGCGAACCCAGCCGCTGACGAACTCACCCTTCGGCAGCGGGCCCACACCGGCTTGTGCACGTGACAGGTGCACGTACTCGACAACCATGAAGCTGGCAACGAGGCCCAACACCGCGAAGAACGTGAAGAGCGCTTCCGCCGCGAACCCATCCTCGCTGCTGTCTCGCTTGTCGTTGGAGCGCGAATCGCGACGAGCCGGCGAAATCCGTGCCCCACGCACTGCCAACACCAAATAGGGAGCCAAAAGGAGCACACCTACCAATACGCCCACCGCAGCGATGATGGTGCCCTGCATCAACCAGTGGGGCTCTCCCCTGGTGTAACCGGCGTGGAGCCGCCAGCCACCGACCGCCGCAGACAACAGCACCGTCCCAAACCCAACTCCCGCCATCGTCAGCGATCCTGACTGCGGGCCAACCTCGGAACGGCCCGTCAGCAGCATGCGATAACCGTTGGCGATAGCGCGGGCGACGAGCCCAAACACAGCCGACGCCAGCGCGGCTCCAACCAAAGCGGCAACGGCGGCCAGCGGAATGATGACGACCTTCTCGAACCACTGGTTGCTCTTCAGCGCGGCTTCCACACCGCTCTCGGCGCATGAACCCGCCACCATCGTGACAAACAGTCCAAGTAAAATCAGTCCAAGAAGCGCCCCCCCCCTCCGGCGGCGCTTACTTTCCGGACTACGCTCGTATTCTGGTGCCGATTGGCCATGGCTTCTACTGGGGCATACCGTAGAAGCCATCGCAACAGAATTGAACGGTTAACTTCCCCGCGCTTCAGCCACCCGATGGAAGCATCCATCGGCCGAGCTTGTGGCCTACCTCGAGGCGCTGCCTGGCGTTGCTCGTACTCCACCGCACTAAGGAAGGGTTGCTGAAGGGATGACAAAGAGAACACCGTTGGACTCGAAATCGAGCGACTTCCCTGCGGCCTATGGCAGTACACGCTCTACCGCGATGAGCTTGGGCCTTCCATCGAGTGGCTACGTGCTCGTGGCAAAAGTTGGGATGACATCCTCGAGTCAGCTACCCGACCCGGAGGTATGAAGCTTGGATTCTAGTCGGAACAGCGCGCTGCCCTTGGATGCGCTTGAGATTCAGCCCATGGCGGCAGGACGCAGCTGCTTGAACCTCTCTGAGCAAGTGGGCTGGGTCGGGTGGTGTGGTGAAGGCGCACGAAGCCCCATGTACAGGCAATCGAGCCACTTCCGGCCTGCTGTATCGCCATTTCCCGACGTGCGAGATCGTCGACAGCCCTGTTTTCAGATGACCTCCAGCCCATTCGGCGGCAGGCTTCACAATCTTCGAGGCCACGCGCGCGGCGTCGAAGCCCAAAACCCCACCGGAGACACGATCGACGTCGCTGGGCCGGGGCCTTATTCAAAGGAACCGCTATGAGCACCGAAATCGACAGCCTCAAGAAAGAGATCGACAAACTCCGAGCCGAGCTGCGCGACGCCACGCAGCACAACGACTCGAGCTACTATTTTTCGAACGAGGCGCTGCAAAACTTCAACAGCACGAGCCACATCCCCGAGCGCGGGATGGCAGCCAAGACCGTCAAAGCGATCATCGAGAACAACCACGTTCTCGACTTCAACCAGAAGCTCAACACCTCGTCGTACGTGAACGTGAGCTTCGAGGAAGAAGAGGAGGCGGTCGCGATGATGGGCCTGCGGGTCAACCTCGCCGATCAGACCGTCTACCCCCAGTCGTACAAGATGCACGACACGGTCGTGAACATGCTCGCGGGGCTTTGGCATTGTCCGGTGCCCGGCGATATCGACGAGTACGGGGTGTTCCCAGGCGCGGGCACGGTCGGCTCGACGGAGGCCTGCCTGCTGTCGGGCCTGGCGCTCAAGTTTCGCTGGCGACAGTGGTACGCCAAACGACACGATCTGTCCGAAGAAGACGTCCGCGGGATCCGACCGAACATGGTGATCTCCTCCTGTTACCAGGCAGCCTGGGAGAAGCTGTTCAAGTACATGGACATCGAGCCGAAGCTCATCCACCCCGCGGCGGGGTGCTTCCCCGAGGACGCCGAACGGGTTCGTGATGCGATCGATGAGAACACCATCGGTGTCGTCTGCATCCTCGGCAATCACTACGGCGGCCAATACGATCCGGTGTGGGACGTCGATAAGGTCGTCCGCGAGGTCAACGATGCGAAGGGCTATCAGGTGGGGATCCACGTCGACGCGGCGTCGGGCGGCTTCATCGCGCCTTTTCAGGAGGGACTCCCGGCCTGGGACTTTCGCCTCGACAACGTGCTGTCGATCTCGACCAGCGGTCACAAGTATGGCGAATCGTGCTGCGGCACCGGTTGGGTCGTGTGGCGTGACCGCGAGGATCTCAGCGAGCACGTCGCCATCTCCGTCACCTACCTCGGAGGAAAAGCCGACTCCTACACGCTCAACTTCTCGCGCCCCGCGAGCGGCGTCTACGTGCAGTATTACAAGCTGCTTCGCTACGGCATGTCGGGCTACCAGCAATGCTGCGACAACATGATGAGCAACGCCAAGTTTCTCCGCGACGGCCTCGCGGCGATGCAATCCGAGGGTAAGCCGCGCTTCGTCATGCTGGATCATGGCGACGAGCACTGTCTTCCGGTCGTAACCGCCATGCTGAACCCCGAGTGCAACTTCAGCTACGACGACATCGATCTGCAGCACGTGTTGTCACAACACCACTGGTACGTCAGCGGTTACAAGATGGGTTTCAACCATCCGCTGACCGAAGAGACGATCGCGCTCTTTCACGACGCCGACGCCGATCAGACGATGTTCCGCATCGTGGTGAAGAGCAATCTCACGCGCGACATGGCGCAGCACCTGCTCGACTCCTTCGGCGAGGCCTTCGCCTTTCTCGACGCGGTGGACTTCTCCAAGCTGCACGATTTCGACAGCGTGCAGCTCCGCCACAAGGATCAGCGCACCATCTCGAATCACTGCTGACCCACGACGCCGAGTTCGAGCTTCGCGCCGGGAACATAGTCCCGATGAAGGCCCTCGTGGCTCTTTCGAGAGTTAACATAATGTCTCTTATGCGAGATTGTTGGGGTGGGAGCAGGTAGGCAGCTCCTCGCTACCGAAGAAACGAGCATGCCGCTCAAGCGCTTAACACCGTAGCGATCCATGGCACGACGTGCCTTATGGCATGACGTCATACGTGAAGGCGACGCCCGGGCACCGGATGGCAGACCGAATTGTGCTGAACGGAGATGTGACCCTTGCGAGCCGCGCAGGGGCGCCCTAGCATTGTCCGAATGCCCGCTTCAGGCGGAAGAGAGGATGACATGGCAAAGACGTTTCTTGCGATCATTGGTTTGGCCCTAACTTCGCTTCTAGCGACACCGACATGGGCCGGCCCTTTGGATGGGCTGTGGGTAGGAGAATACGTCTGCCGTCAGGGCAAGACCGCCTTAGCGCTCACCATTGGCGCCGGGCCATCGGGCAAGCCGGGAGCGATCTTTCAGTTTTCGGCTCACCCGAAAAACCCCAAGGTGCCGGCCGGCAGTTTTTTCGCTGACGCGAAGATCGATGCCAAAGCGGGATCCATCGTACTCAAGCCTTACAAATGGTTGGACCAACCCGACCGTCGCTACAAGATGGTGGCGCTCGAGGGGAAGCTCTCGGGCAAGAACGTATTAAGGGGCAAACTGCTTAAAGCCCCAGGGTGTACCACCTTCACGGTATATCGAAGCGGGAAGGGAAGCGGGCTTCGGTGGTCAACGGGCATCGACGGGATTTGGACCGGTCACTATACCTGCGCCCAAGGCAAAACGGCGCTGGCAGTGACCATCATTGGCGGCAAAAAAGGGGTGTTTCAGTTCGCGCCTTATCGGGGAAACAGCAAGACCCCAATCGGTCTGTATGCCACGAGGATAAAAACCGACGGCAAGGGGGCGATCAAGATCGATCCGGCGGCTTGGAAACTGCGACCGCCTGGATATAGAAAAGTCGGCTTGGAGGGCAAGCTCAAGGGTAAGAACCGCATGACCGGCAAAGTCACGTGGTTAGATGGTTGCACCAGCTTTCAGCTCAGCCGCTGAGAGAATAGTCCCGGTGAAGGCCCTTTGGGTCTCTTTCGATAGTTAACATAATGTCTCTTATGCGCGTGTGGAGCTGGTAGACAGCATGCGTGCGCGATTACTGCTCGCCGAGCGCGACGTGCAACGTGACGCTGACGCGTGCTATCTTGGAATCAACGACCAGCGACAGTGCGTTCGCTGCTTCGCTACCGCAACGCATCACTTCCGCTGCGCCTGGACCGCTGTACGAGGAGGCAGCGCTCTTGCGTTCCCCCTCGACGTACAGCAACGAGAGAAACATGCGGCCTTTGGCGTCAGCTGTCGTTTCGAGGACTTTTACGTAGCAGTCGTTCAAGGCGTTCTGCACCTTGACAAAGGCGCTACGAACCTCCGTTTCATCCAATTCGCCGGCGTCGATTTTCGTAAGTGCAATCTGCAGGTTCACCGCGGAGTCGGGTGTGGCACTCGCAGTTTCAATCGGCGTCGAAGTCGCAGATGCAGAGGAACTGCCCTTCGATGTGGATGCGCTGCATGCGAGCGACGAACTCACCCATGCAAGTGTTGCAAGAATACGTAGCGTGTTCATTTTTGTTTTTTCTTTTGTGCCTTCTTGGCGCTTGCAGCCGTGGCAGCCTGTACCTTCTTCAAGGCGTCGGCAGTGCCTTTCGGACACTCGACCGGGGTCCCTACACGGCCAGCGACGTCGATGTAGCGCGACTCAAAAGAGCCGTCGACCGTGACCAGCTTGAATTCATCCTCCGACGGCGCTCGTTTGGCACGGTACCAGGCCTTGCCACAGCGCGCCCCGTCGCGGCCAAGGTGCAGCCGGGCGTACGGCGGATTGAAAGCGCCTTCGGGATGGCCCGAGCCGATGTCGGACCACTTGGGCAACCCTTTGCGGGCGCTTCCGCTGCTCGTGTCCGGGACCGCTGGCGTCGGCGCTCTCGATTTGGGCAACCCTTTGCGGGCGCTTCCGCTGCTCGTGTCCGGGACCGCTGGCGTCGGCGCTCTCGATTCGCGCTCGCCAAGCTCATCGCAGCCCACCAACAGCAGCGACAGTGCCATACCTGCGTGCACGGTCACCACGAAAGGTCGCCTCAGGCAGCGCTTCGAACTCGTTCGCCGATCCATCCTGTAGAGTCTACCCGACCGGCCGCGTGAGGATAGTCCCGATGAAGGCCATTTGGGGAAGTAACGTCCCGATGAAGGCCCGCTTTGGGCTCTCTCGAGAGTTAACGGAATGTCTCTTATGCGCAATCGTTGGATTGGGGGCTGGTAGACAGAGCGGATGACCGCCATTTACAGACTTGGCTCGATTCGTTCACGAGCCGCAGCAACGGGTGATTCGTTCACGGGCCGCAACAAGGGGTGTTGTCTACCACCGCGGATCGCCCGCCAACAGCCAGGACAGGTTGTCCGCTGCCGCCTTGGCGACGGCGCCGCCATAAGTATGGCCCGCACCGCGAGCGTAAACAACCCGCACTTCAAGCCCCCCCAAACGCATGTAGTGCGCGGTCGTTCGCGCGAAGCCAGCACACGATTCACGGCCGCATAACATGAGCACGCGCCGTGCACCTCGCTGCCAAAACCGGCGTGCAGCGCGCACGTTCCATTCTCGAAACTCCCCCACCCCACCCTCGACAAAAATGGCCGCCGCGAATTTTGCTGGATGTGAGGGTAACATCAACGAGCCCATGTTCGCGCCTTGTGAATAACCGACAAACAGCGGCCGGCGCACATCAACGTAGTCGCCATAGCGCGCCTGAAGGGCGCTCAGCGCACGTGCGATTTCACGACCGAGCAAAGGGTGACCGTCGTAAAAGTAGCCCGCATCACCAGCTGAACGCCGCGCATCGATCGGGTAGCCTCGCGGACACAGCACAAACGCCCGTTGCGCCACGATCCGATCCCACACCTGGCAGTACCAATCGGGTCGATCACCGGCGCCATGCGCTGCGACGACAACCGGTCGGGGCGTGGTCGCACCGCGCGGCAGGGACAACACGGCGGGATGACCACGCGGCAAGGGAAGCTCCACCCACCGCGGGTCCGCCTGCAGTGGCGGCAGTGCGGCGTGAGAGCCTGCATCTTGTGGTACTGCGTCATGTCGCGACCCAGGCCCGTCGTGGAGCGAGCCCGCGTTTCGCTCTGCCGCGCCCAGTGAAGGCCGCGAGGGTGCACCCGTCTTGAAATGATGGGTTGGTCCAAAACACGCAGCCAACGACATCAGCGTCAACGCCGCAAGACCT
>JAPYTK010000149.1:9276-14419 GCA_029941785.1 Polyangiaceae bacterium
ACCTTGTTTCATCGCAACCGTTCGCCGCAACGCAGGCACGCTGCGTCAGTGGCCCATAGGCCCCGGCGCCGACGTGTACTTCTTTGCGAGCTCCCGACCAACTTGCGCATCCGACAGACCGCGCCGTTTGAGTGCGAGGGCGTCACGGCCCTCGTGGTAGCAAAGGCCTCACCCAAACGGGCACTTGTGCGTGGCCGCTGGATCACGCATGTCCCGGTAACACTGCAGCAGCGATTTGCGGCAACAAGCGCATGGCACCTTCTCGAGCGCGGTCGGAATGACACGCTCCAGATACGAAAAATAGGCGCGCCGATCGCGCTTATTGGGCTCAGGCTCATCCCAAGGCCCCGCCGCAGCCTTGCTTGTCTCGGTACCGGTCGAGGCCGCAGCAGGCTGCGTCGCAGCGATGCCAGCAGATGCCGTGGGCGTGGTTTGTGCCTGATCCGTTTTTTTGCCGCAGCCGACGAGCAGCAGAGACGCCAGCACGGTCAGCAAAGTCGATCGTAACATCGCAAGCACAAATATCATGCTGGGAGTATAGTCCCGATGAACGCCCTTTATGGCTTTCATCGAGAGTTAACATCATGTCTCTGATGCGCAATGGTTGGGGTAGGAGCAGGTAGGCGGGGCGGATGACCGCCGTTTAGAGGGGCTTTGAGGCTCGCTGTCGGGGATGGGGCTCGGATTTGAGGGCTCGTGGAGCGAGCCCGCGTTTCGCTCTGCCGCGCGATGTAGGCCTCAGCCCACGTCGCACGGAGGGGCACGGCTGCCAATCGATTGCGAGTTCATCGAGACATCCGGCACCCTTCCGACCGGCCTGACCTGCGGCGAAGCGGCTGCGCTCCTGCTCACTACGGCTGCAGGCCTCTAGCGGTCCACGCAGTAGGCGCTAGCCCCCTGTTCGGTGTCGTACTCAGTACACAACCCCGACGGGCCGTAGTCGACCTCGCAGTCCCTCGCCTTCTCGTAGCCGTGGACGCATTTGATCACCGAATGACCTTCGCACCGGTTCCGATGTGAATCGTCACAGCTGACCGGCGGTTCCATGGCACATCGGGCGACGCTCTCGACGACGGCGCAGGCGTTGCCATGCCCTACACAGTCCTCGGCGACCTGGAACCCCTGGACGCAGGAGACAACCGTTCCGTTCTCGCAGAACGCTTCGAGCGCGTCGCCGCAGGTGCGGTCCGAATTGATCACGCACTGGGCGTTCCGGTCGTCGATAGTCTGACAAACAGGGTTAACCCCTTCGCACTCGTTCCAGGTCTCTGCCGGATCGCCGGCGATCTGGTCCACACCGACCCAACACGTGTGCAGCGTGTTGCCCTGACATGCGGCGTCGTAGGGACAACTGGGGCAGCCGGTGCAGATGGTTGCGCAGACGGCGAGAGCGGTGATTGCAAGGAGTGTCTTCAGCATTAAAGGCGTCTTAGCAAGAGGCGGACCGTCATGTAAGTAGCTAAAATCACGAGACTACACGCAGGCACTCGCCACAAATCTCTGACATCGGTGTCACGGGTAATCCGTCAGGGGACTTTCCACAGAACCACGATGACTGTCGCGACGATCAAAACCACCGCCATTATTTGAATCGTCCGGTTTTTTACACTTCACTGCCACGCGGTCATCCGCCCTGTCTATCTACCTGCTCCCACCCCAACGATTGCGCGTAAGAGTTTTTTGTTAACTATTAAAAAGTCCACACGGACTTTCATCGGGACGATACTCTCGCTCATGGGAGGTTGTGTGGCGGGGAGTGGCTGGACAGATCGGCCAAGGGCAAAGGTGGCCAATCGGGCTCTCGGAAGAGAGCACTACCGAGCGCCACTTCAACGCTAACGCAACAAACGCAGCACCGACTCGCTGCTCATCTCACGCGACTGCGCCAGGAGCGCCACGCCAGCCTGCATACGAATCTGGGTACGCATGAAACGACTGGTCTCGCTCGCGATGTCGAGATCCTCGATGCGGCTGAGGCTCGATTCCTCCTCGGTGCGCATGGTGTCGTTGGCGTTGCGCATGATCTGAAGTCGGTTGATAGCTGCGCCAAAACGGGCGGCGTGCCCGTTGATGATATTCTGAGCATCGTCGATCGCGGTGATCGCGGCCTGCGCGTCGGCCTGGCTCGACATCTTGAGGTCCGCGAGACCGAGCGCGGGCGCGATGGCGCTCACCGGAATTCCGGTAGCGTAGCTGTCCTCGGTCGTCGTGTTGGGTCCAGCCTGCACGACGAGTTCGGCTGTCGACACGGACAGTGGTGTGTTATTCACGATGGCATCGAGCGCGGCCTTGACTCCCGCTCCGTTGACGCCGATGTCGTGGTAACTGCCTCCGTTGGTGCTCACGAGCGGAAGGTATTGGGCCTTGACCGTCGGGTCTGGGTTGCCAATGACGCTGAAGACCATGTTGTGGTCCTTTATGGCCTGCACCGCCTCGGCCTCTTTCGCGGTTCGCGCCGCGCCGGTGTAGACCTCGGTGGTGTCCGTGTCGGTGATGTAGACCATCTGCCGCTGCGCGCCCTCGCGGAAGTTGAGCTTGTCGGGGTGCACAGCCTCGCCACCGGGCGGGTAGTTTTGATTTCCTAGCGTGGGATTTTCCGTCCCCTCGATAATCGGATCGTAGGGATCGACATAGGCGCCCACCGCGTTCAGTGCGTTCAGCTCCGTCTTGAAGTCGCTGCTCGCCATGTCCGCGAGCTTGACGACCCGGTCCTGGCTGTCCCCCTTGTTAGCGACGTTACTCGTCACGTTGAGCAACCCAAACTCCACGTCCGCGCCGCGTGCCTCGAGTGAGCTCTTGAAGGCGTCAACCTCGTTCTTTACCGCCGTGATCTCGTCTTGCATCGAGCCCGAACTGTCGATGGCGAACACGAAGTCCACAAGGTACTTTCCGAGGGGCCGAATCGCCTCGGTAGCGAAGGTGCTGCGCGCGGTGCGGTCGATCTCCGCGACCACCTCGCGGACCTCGGTCTGGATCATGGACCGGTCACCGTCATTCAGCGAGCCGTTAGCCGCCTGAACCGCGAGCTCGCGCAAGCGCTTCATCATGTCCTGAATCGCCCGCAAGCCACCTTCACCGGTCTTGAGCACGCCCAGGCTGCGATCGATGTTTCGCGTCACCTCGTAGCGACTTCGCGCGACGGCCTTGATCCGCATCGAGACGCCCAGGCCTGCCGCGTCATCGTAGGCCGCCAGGATCCGCTTGCCTGACGCCAGCTTGCGAACGTGATCCAGCTGCTTCAGCGCGTGCTTCCCCACGTGCCGGGCGAGTCGCTTGCTGAGCACACTTCCGTCGACGGTGATCATGTCACCTCGCGAAGCCGTGATATGTTGGCGTAATTATGCACGTTTTTATGAGCGTCCGGCTTGCGCTGGCGCTTCATTGATTGTTTCACTAACTGGCGGATCGCTTTCGGTCCTAACCTTGTCAACGACCAAAACCTGAAACCCTTGAAAATCGGCGGAATGCCTACCCGGCTCCCACCCCAACAACCTCGCATAAGAGACACTCTCTTAACTCTCGAATAGTCCCTAGTAGGGCCATCATGGGGACTGCACTCCGTACTGTGGGCGCCATCGACTCAACCGGAACGAACGACCAGATCCTGGCTCAAATACCCCCGGCCATTCGCAAACCCCTGCAAACATCTCCGCCTCGAAGCCAACCCGCGGTTCGCATGCTCACCCAAGGTGCCCAGGGCACCAGGCTTCACCAACTTGAGGGCGACCTTGCGACCCAACTTTGTGTCGCGCGCGAGGTACAGCCCTGCGGGGTCGCACCCGCAGCTGCGTCCACTGTCGCCTACGCCCATCGTGATGCAGGCGCGCACCCGCGACCTTGACCGTGCCCCAGGTCATGCTCACCGAAGCCTTTCTGAGTTTCTTGGGCCTGGGCACTCAAGAACCACTCGCAAGCTGGGGATTGTTGGCGAGACCATCGTCCCGATGAAGGCCCTTTATGGCTTTCATCGAGAGTTAACATGATGTCTCTTATGCGCAATGGTTGGGGTGGGCGCAGGTAGAAAGCGTTGTGGTCATGCAAGTTGGCGGGCCGATGCACAGAAGAGCAGGTCCGATGCGTGGTCGCTTCGGACAGGGATTGCCAAGGATCGCTCGAGTGCGTCAAGGAAAGGTCGCTGCATCTTCAAACACGGATACTGCGTCGCTGGGGGAAAGCCAGGAGACCGGAAGGCTTGCGAAAATTAGACACAAGTCCACACCGCCGTCGGTTGTGACAAGTCTCCTACCGCACTAGCGAGAGCCGGTCGCACCGACTTGCATCCGCGCGATCACGTAGGCGTGGTCCGTGGCTTTGCCCGACATGGATCCCGGCTTCACCCCGGCGAGCTCGTTGCCGTGCAGAATCTCGTATTCTACGGCGCCCGCTTCGTGCGAGCGCTTGGACACGACGCCGTGCATCAAGACCTGGAGCTGGCCGCGGTGATTGTAGTCGTACCGCTGTGCGAGCGGCAGCGTCTCGACCATGTTCACGCTGTCGTCTCCACAGAGGGCGCGCAGCGTTCGGCTGAACTCGAAGTCGTTGAAGTCTCCCGTAACGTAGAAATCGACGCCGCTTGTCCGCACGTCGGAAAGCGCATCGCGGACGATTTCCGCTTGCCGGATCCGGGTCTCTTCCCGCGCGTCGTGGCCCGGGCTGTCCGGCGCGAAGATGCTGTTCTGGTGGCGCTTCGAAGCGAGGTGCACGTTGACGACCACGAGCTCGGCACCGGATCCACAAACACCGAAGCGCGCCATTAGCGGTTTGCGCGAGCCCGCGAATTCCGGAGCATCGACCCCGAGACGTTGCAATGAGGACTTCTTCAGCTCGACGCGCTCGGGATTGTAGAGGAACGCGTTGCGAATGTTGCCACCGGGTTGGCCGCCGTCCGCTTCCCGTGCCGGCGGTATGTCGGCCCAGTCGTACTCCGGACCGCCGAGCCATTGGATGTCTTTGATGAGCTGCAGATAGGTCTCGCTTGCGTCGACCACGTCCGTCAGCTCGGCGCCGTCGTTGTCCTGGATTTCCTGCAAGGCGATGATGTCGGGGGCGCCCGCTTGCTCCACGATCGCGCGGGCAAGGAGCTCGAAACGACCGTAGAGCTTGTCGTCGTCGATATCGCGATCGGGATCGAGCACCTTCGCAG
>JAPYTK010000150.1:0-10345 GCA_029941785.1 Polyangiaceae bacterium
CCCCTTGGCCTGTGGTGGCAACGCTTCCCCCTTGGCCGCTGCTGTCACCGCACTCGCAGTCGCCGAGCGTCTTGCCATCCGCGGCGCACACCTGAAAACCGCTGCACCCCGCCGGACCGGCGCATGCTCGTGACTCACCGGGAACGCAGCCGCCAAATTCCGCGTTGTTCACCGACGTACCGCACGCCGCAACGCTCAACATCCCCACAACTCCCGCTAGTGCACTCCAAGAAACAACATTCATGACGTCCTCCAACAGCTGACTCGATTTTTATCGGCCGGGCGGTCATTCAGCCCGTGCGAATGGCTCCATAGCCACCGCGCAGCAACCACCCACATTTACGTACATTCAAGCATGCTGCGGACGCCGTTCGCGTCCGCCTACGACCGATCCTACACCGACAGCTGACCATAGTCCCGAATAAGGCCCTTTCGCCTTTTCGAGAATTAACATGATGTCTCTCATGCGCAATTGTGTGGGTAGGAGCAAGTAGACCAAGGCGGCGATCACGCCGCACGGCTGAGAGCGCAACCCCAAGAAATTATCAAGTTTTCTCAGGGCTTGAGCGGCACGCCGGGTGTTGACATGGGGCGTGATGCGAGTAGGTTCATCGACGTGAAGCTTGTGGCACTGCAAACCCGGGAGGCGAGATCGCGCGACGGCGGCGATCGCGCGAACACGCTGACGCCAAGTTCGCTCCCGTTCAAGGCCTTCTCCGAGTCACAGCTGGCCCAGATCCCGCAGCTCAACAGCTTGTCCGACGAGCAGCGCTTTGTCATGCAGGTCGTCGCCAAGGTGCTGCCCTTCCGCGTGAACCGGCATGTGATCGACGAACTGATCGATTGGCAAAACATCCCCGACGATCCGATCTTCCAGCTCAGCTTTCCTCAGCGCGGGATGCTCAGCGACAGCCACTTCGATCGCATGGCGTCGCTGTTGAGGCGCAACGGGAGCAAAGCCGAGATCAAGGCGCTCGCGACAGACATCCGCGCCGAACTCAACCCCCACCCGGCGGGCCAGCAGGAAGACAACGTGCCGCAGCTCGACGGCGCACCGCTCGCGGGCATGCAGCACAAGTATGACGAGACCGTGCTGTTCTTTCCGTCGCAAGGCCAGACCTGCCATTCGTACTGCACGTTTTGTTTTCGCTGGGCGCAGTTCGTGGGCGACAAAGCACTCAAGTTCGCGTCGAGCGAAGCGTGGCAACTCGGCGCCTACCTCCGCCGGAACCGACAGGTGAGCGATGTGCTCATCACCGGCGGTGATCCAATGGTGATGAAGACCAAGACCTTCGCCAGCTATGTGGACGCGCTGCTCGAACCCGGACTGGAGCACATCCAGAACATTCGCATCGGAACCAAGGCGCTCACTTTCTGGCCCCAACGCTTCGTGACGGACCGCGATGCCGACGATCTGTTGCGACTCTTCGAGCGGGTCATGGCGTCGGGTAAGCAGCTTGCGTTCATGGCGCACCTCAACCATTGGCGCGAACTCGAGCCCGAGATGTGCCGACGCGCAATCAGCCGTATCCGTAACACCGGCGCCGTGATCCGTGCGCAGGCGCCGCTCTTGAGGCACATCAACGACAACGCCGAGACGTGGACCACCTTGTGGCGCAAGGAGCTCGGCCTTGGCATTGTGCCGTATTACATGTTCGTCGAACGCGACACGGGCGCGCGGCGCTACTTCGAGGTCCCGCTACACAGGGCGTACACGATCTACCGCGAGGCGATTCGGCACGTGAGTGGGCTGGCGCGCACCGTGCGCGGTCCATCGATGAGCGCCGGCCCCGGCAAGGTCGAGATTCACGGGATCACGGAGATCGCGGGCGAGAAGGTCTTCGCGCTGCGGTTCATCCAAGCGCGCAACACCGACTGGGTGCAGCGACCCTTCTTCGCCCGCTACGACGAAAACGCAACGTGGTTGAACCACTTGGAGCCCGCCTTCGGCGAGAAGCGCTTCTTCTTTCAGGACGCGTAAGCGCATGCTCTACGCTGCCGCGACACGCCCTTCGTCGCGACGGAGTATGGTCCCGATGAAGGCCCTTTTTGGCCTTCTCGTCAGTGACCGTTGATCTTGTTGCCGTTGTCGTCGGTGGTGTTGTCCGAGGTCTCGTCATGCCAACGCAAGGGCGGGACCTTGCCAAACGACGGTTCGTGCACGCCGAAGGTGCAGATTGGCGCAAACGGATACTTGTCGGTGCTGTAGTAGCCGTACACGCCATGGATGTCGGTGGCACCGTTGCACTCGTCGAGGTTGCCCGTGTTGCCGTTGTCGTAGACCCAGTCATCCAGGTAGCGACCAAACGGCAAGCCGAAGTCACTGTCGAAGTCTCCAGGGCGATTGGCGATATCCCATGGGGTCGGCGGCGTGCCCCGGTCGAACTTGGCCGGTAATCCGAGCACCGGATCGCGCGACTTGCCGTCATTCAGTTCATACTTTCTAAGGACGTAGCCCGACTCGGCCTTCACCAGCTCGCCAGCCTGGTCGACAAACCAATGGCCATAAATGGGGAAGCCATCCTTGGCGTAGCCGATCAGCGGCGACGCCTGCTCGCCGGGTGCAACGCTCTGGTCGTCGTCCTTTTGCAATGGATGGGTAATGGCATGGTAGTGGTAGGAACCCTCGAAGCCGTGGCCAAAGTAATCGTCGAAGAGCGCCGCCATGTTCTCCGCTGAGGGCTCCTGTATCGTGTAGGCGGGGATCTCGTACCAAACGGACAGACCTCCGCAGCCGGTCGCATTGCCCGCTTCGTTCACCCTCGGATGGGCTGGGTTGTAACAAAATCCAGAGTCCATCGCGATACCGATGCCGTTGAGCAGGACGCCATCGTAATCCATGAAGTTCGTCGGATTCCTATCGGTGTCGTCGGCGACGCGCGGGTTCGACATCTGGGGTTTCACGGGAATGTACGTGACTTGTCGATCATCGTGGTCGATCTCCGTCACCCAAACGTCCGGCTCGATAGGCAGTCCCACATCGCGCCCGAAGTCGTGATTCGGAATCATGTTGTGAGTGATTCGACAGTGGGTCGCGAGCTCGCCATCGGTGGTCGGCGTGACGCTTTCGTAGTCCCAGCCACCGGGGATCTTGGGATTGTTGGGATCCTGGATGTAGTCGCCGCTGACGATCACCAGGTCGATTTCGACCGTGCTCGTCACGTTGGTGCCGGGGTAGTACGGAGCGCCTGGATCGAAGTTGGAGCGGTCATCAGCACCGACGGATCCGTAGTCGCCATCGTTGGCGTCGGTCGCGTAGGTCCTGCAGTCCGGATTCCGGTTGGCCAGGACGGCGTCGAGCATCCCGTTGGCTGTTTCGTTCAGGTCGGGATTCGGCGTGTAGTCGCCGTCCGTCGTACCGCCGGCGCCCGCTGTACCGCCCGCGCCCGCTGTACCGCCGGTGCCCGCTGTACCGCCGGCCTGCGTCACGAGCCCATCGTCGCCGCCGCAAGCAGAAGATGCGGCAAGCAACAGCGCCAATGCCACAATGGTCGACGTCCTCAGCACAGCAGAAACACGATTCAGAGACAGATGCACGAGCAACTCCTTTTGATCCGGATCATAAGTCATATCGAGCAGTCCAGGCAGGAATCGATTGCGGAGAGGAAGGTTCGTTTGTTGAACAGCTGTGTCAGCGACTCTATCCATGCCACCGGAACACGCTTCGTTAATGTCATTTTTCTGTGGCCCTGAATAGCCCACTCAAACGCACTATTTAACACGGCGAGTTCGCCCCGCCCCGACGTTGGCGCCAGTCACGTGCTACGGATCGACGACCTGCAGGATCCCTGCGCGGACCAATCCCTCGACGAACTCGAGCTTGGCTTCGTCCGGTAGATCCACCGGGATGTCGCGTATCGTGTACGTCGGGGTGGTGAGAACGAACCGCAGCATCGGCTCTGCCTGAGCGGGCATCACCAGCTCGTTGCCGTAACACGACAGCAGCACGCTGCCCTCGCTGAGATCGAGGCGGTAGAGCAAGTGGGGGCGCGGCGCCACGCGGGTCGTGGGATCCAGCTGCGGGATCGCACGGATCTGACGCAGCTGACCGAGCATCGGCGGGTGACTGTTGGACACCAACTCGTCGACGAAGTGATCGAAGGCGTCGTCGAAGGTGGCGCTCATGATCGCGCGCGCCATCAGCTGGGAGAAGGCCTCGCGGGCGCGGGTCCGATCGAACCCTGGCGTCGCGTAGCCGAAGGGCAAGGCCTTGCGCAGCTGTGGGTCGCGCAAGGCGGCCTGCTCTACCGCCTTGGACAACAGCTGTCCCCAGGTCGGGTGCTGCATGCCCAACGTCATGTGAAGCGACTCGTTGTCGTGACTGACCGCCTCGTGCACGGTCCCCCGCGGCAGGTACAGGACATCCCCCGCGCGCATGTCGAGCTCGGCGGTACACGGCGCATTGCCAGCAAGTGACGCGTCGAAGCGTTGCTCACGATGGGGCAGGTCGACCGGCGTGTCGAAGAGCCGCCAATGCTTGGTGCCTGCGAGCTGCAAGACGAACACGTCGTGGCAATCGTAGTGGCTACGAAACCCCTTCGCGTTGGGTGGCGTGAGGTAGATGTTGGCCTGAAAGGAATAGCTCACATCCGCCTCCAGCGAGCGGCACAGTTGCGCGAGGCGCGCGTCCCAGCGGTTGAGCTGCATCACGACCACCGTCGCGCCGTCCGCATAGTGTTGATAGAGCCGGATGGCGTCGACGACGCCGGAGGGGTAGCAGTAGGCACCCTGTTCGAGCTGTTCGCCCGCCGTCACCAACGCCACGTCGGGATACGACAGCCCCCGCTGGGTCAGATGCTCGTCGAGCTGGTCCGTGCTGAGTAGATCGGCGTAGTAGGTAGGGTCGTTGCGCTCGATCAACAGGTGCTTCCGTTCGAAGTACTCGTTGAAGAAGGTGAGCGGCAGCGTAGGCGCCGTCAGCCAGGCGAAGGACTCGAGCCGATTCATGGACCATTGGTTTTGGCCCCTTCGAGCGCCACCGTCAATGGTCCGTCACGCGCCTACGTCGATACGCCCGGGCTTCCCGAGTGGACGAGGCGGCGGAGAGCGCCGGTCACGACGAAGCACGCGCGCGTGGGGCCGGGAGCAGGTAGACAGGGGCTTGAGGGCGATGACCGCGAGCAAGGGCCAAGGCACGACCTTGCCGTGAAACGGAGGTGGCCCTAGCTCAGCACCTCGAGGAAGGCATCGAGCAAGGCGTCGTGTTCGGTGAGCCAGGGGCTCGCGCTGCGGCGACGCTGTACATCGACCATGTGCAGATGCTGCACGTAGCTTGGAGGACGGCTTCCATCGAGCGAGATGAGCGCGATCTGTTTTTCAAGAGCGGCCGCGAAGCCGACTTCGAAGGCGCAAAATGTCGATGCCGTGGTAGCGGACGAGAGCATGAGCACAAAGCGGTCGCGCGCCCTGAGTTGCGACACGATCTCGTCGTGCCACACCTTCCCGCTGCCGATCGAGTCGGTGCACACGAAGAGATCGGCATTGAAGTGCTTACGCAGATACGCGATAGGCTGGGCCAGCGTCTTCTCGTCCGAGACGGCGTGCGATAGGAAGGCCCCGCCCAACTTGCGGGGGACCTGCGACATGGGCGCGTCGCTTCCGAGGGCCTTGCGCACCGCACCCCATAACTCGAGATTGCTGCCGTGGACGGATTGCACCGACCAGCCGTCGAAGGCCGGCGCCACGAGGCCGGCGTCGATGTTCAGGGCGATGGCGCGGCGTGTGGGGGCGTCGATTCCTTTCGCAACTCGTTTGACGTGATCGAGATCGGTGCCCTCGGTAAGGACGACGATGCGCTCGGCACGCAGCGGTTCGTCGGTGGTGTGGGCGGCGATGCCTTGGTATTTGGCCGCCAGCCGTTCGGCGAGGTTTTCATTGTGGGGGCTTGCCACGAAGCACCAAGGCGCGCGGGCTTGCGGCTCGACCCGGCAACTCCAGTCTTCGCTGCGGTGCGATCCATCGCATATCGGCATCGTGGACGAGCGACCGCAGATACAACGCTTGCGGCTCATTGCACCCTCTGTGCGCCCCGAAGGCCCTCGCGCACGATTCGGATCTTCTCTTCGGACGAACAACGGCGCCTTGTCCTTCGTCGATAATCTCGGACGGTAGCTTCCGCTGATGAATTCTTCTTGCGTGACATCTGACACTCCTTCGAGGCTTTCTTGCCTCCGAAAGTGTCCCTTAACTCAGACCCCACTTTGGTCCGAGTCTAGCTGCCGTCATACAGGGAGCAGGCAGACAGCCGCGGAGCACGCGGCGTAGTATTCGGTTAAGACGGGGAGATGGCAAGGACTCAGCAACGAGGGACGGACAGAAACACAACGCGCTGTTCATGTTGAACGATGTCGCGGCGGAATCGGTGTTGGCGGACTTGCCGCCGCCTCGGGCGAAATGGGAGTCGGTTGCCTGCCGACCAGGGGTGCTCTTCTGGTCCGCGTCGATCAAGGATCTGAGCAAGACGACCATGATGAAGCTGGCTTGACTGCCCTTTTATAGGCAACTCACGGTTCGCAACCACAACACCGTTTTCAAGCTGCGGGCGTTGTTCGAAGAGCTCGACTGTCAGGGCGACACGATCGTTTGAGAGTCTAGTCTCGTGAAAGCCAAGAAGGGCCTTCCTTTGGTCCGTCCCATGGTCATTGCGTTGGCCTCGGAACGGTCTGCCGGGTTTAGATTGGTTCCGACGCCTGTGTAGGCGCGCAGGCTGAGACCTTTGTCAAAGCGGTGCTCCTAGGCCAGCTCGGCGTTCAGCCAGTAAGCGCGGTCGCGCCCCAAACGGCGAGGCCTATCGCTAGCGTGGGCAGCGCCCGTCGAAGGTGGTGAAGCACTCCACTGCTTGGCTCTACTGCATTCATGCTGGTCTCCTCGCTTAAAGTACGGGATTAAGGTCTGTCCTGCGGCTCCTTGGTGTTGAGCAAGAGGTAGCCAATTACCAGCCTTGGCAATTCCACGGACTTAACGAGCTGCCTGCACGCTGTACGAACAGGCGGTGGCTCCTGCGCCACGCTCGCGCCGCCTCGAAGCACGAATTCGCCGGACGAAATACTCGAATCATATTGAAGCTTTGGGTGACTACTGGCAGGCTCCTTCTTCTGAACGGACGATTCAACCGCGCAGCGTGAATGAGGACCACCGCCCAGAGGGGGCCGAGTGGCGCGCCGTGCACGTAATTACGAGGCTAATAATGAGACGAATCTACTTGATGCTGGTGTTGTTGCTCGGCTCTACCTTTGTGGTGACTCCGGTGATGGCGAAGGATAAGCGCGCAAACAAACGCGCCGAGCGCAAGGAGCGCCAGTCGGGCAAAAAGGATCAGCGCAAGACGGACATGGCTGGCGCCATGGAGCAAGGCGAGAGAATCGCGGGGAAATGGGAAGACTTTCAAGCCTCGGATTGTGGCCCGGAATTGAAGAGCTGTGGAGACGGCGTCATGTCGGCCTTTCCCAGCGGGACGGCCTGCAAGGCGTTCCGCACTTGCCGCAAGGGCTGCCGCAAGGCGAAGCGAACCGGCAAGCGGAGCTGCAAATCGCAGTGCAAGCGAAAGAGGGGAAAAGCGAAGAGGAAGTGCAAGAAGAGTTGCCGCCAACAGGCCAAGGGCGCCAAGAAGAGGTGCTTCTCCCAAGAGTGCGGCGCGCGGCCCGACGAGTGCAAGATCAACCTCGCCGCCGTTGGCAACGCCATCGGCCAGTGCGCGCAATCGCTCGAATCCAGTTGTGCTGACCAGCTCAAGGACATCGGCGACGAAGCCGACCGTTTTGCTGCGTCGGCCAAGGGCGGCAGCGAGCGTCGCAAGGCGCGCAGCGGCGCCAAGAAGGACAGCCGCAAGGGTCGCAAGGGAAAATGATCCCCTAGGCTCGCGGTCATGAACCCAAAATCGAATCAACGAGATGTTGAGCTGAACAGCCTGCGGGACGACGTGTCCGCGGGCTGTTCATGCTTTTGTTCCCCCAAGAGGAAGATGTGATGAAGAAGACGTTATGGATAGGCGCCGCGACCTTGCTCGCGGCCTGGCTCGGGTCCTCGACCGCGAGCGCAACGGGGGTGACGAACCCCATTGGATGCAAGTCCAAGGCTGCCATCAAAGCGGTCTACAAGTACGGCGTCGATCACACCAAGAAGTTCAACGAAGACATATATCTTTACGAGTACGGCAGCCCGCCGGGGGAAGGTACGAAGGTCGGTGCGCTCGCCGGACTCTTCTCGAACGAGTGGCCCGTGTATGTCGGCCTTGGCGAACTACGAGGTTATGTGGGCTATTTTACACGCAACAAGCAGTCGGTCCGCGACTACCGACAAAGGAGAAAGTTGTTCCAGCTTGGCTCCTTGGACGTGCCTTATGTGAAAGATCCTCACGTGTGGATCCGTGATCTTCACGGGAACCACGGAGTTGAATACAGGTTTAGCAAGAACGGCTACGCCAACTTTCGCGTCGGCGTATGCTTGTTTTCGTACCCCAGAAAAAAGGAGGCTGGCATGAAACACAGTGCGCCGGCATCGTTTCGCGGGGGGCGAGTCGACCACGTGGCCGCCTGGCCATTGAAGGGCGCGATCAATGGCGGTAAGAATGTGCGGATCAAGGACCGGCAAACCTTGCTTTACGGACAACAAAATATTGCGGTGATCTGGATCGAGTCGGATCGCTATTACGGGCATCCGTGGATATCCTTCCAGATAGTTGGGAAGGATGAGTAAAAGTCGGGCTCGAAAGGAGTTGGTACACATGCATAAATTCCCACTCATTCTTGGTGCGATCGCGTTTCTCTCGGCGGGCACGGCTTCGGCACGCGAGTCCGATAGTATCGACACCTGTTTGGTTGTGGCCTCGAAGATCGAGCAACAACAAGAATCAGCGGCCCAGAAGGCCAGTGCGAAGGCGATCCGAGCGGCGAGTGATCGCTTGCTGGACGCATGCGCTGAACAGCAAAATTGTCGTCGTCAATGTCGCACCATCAAGCGTGCTTGCAGCTCTGCCCATAAAGGCCGATCGAATTGCCGCAAGGCTTGCGCCAAGGCGCCCAAAGCACAACAACGTCCATGCACGAAGACGTGCAAAGATGGCGAGAAGGCGTACAAGTCTGCATGCGGTTCGGCTTCGCGTTCCTGCCGCAAGAAATGCGGCCCGGCGCGCAAGAAGCGCTCGTGCACGAATGGGCTCAAGGCGATGGCCAAGGCGCTCGGCAAGGTGAAGAGCGGAGATCAGGCCATGGTGAAGCGCGCGATCAAGGCGTGCGGTGGCAAGAGCCGCGGCGCGAGCTCCGGTGCTTCCAGTGGCGCGAAATCCCGTCGTCGCTCGAATCGTGCCGGCAAGACCACCGGCAAGAAGCCCAGCACTTCACAGGATCCCGCGGCGTGCCCGAAACGATGCAACAAGAAGTACAGGAGCCGCAAGTCCAGGCTGCGCTGCATCACGAAGTGCTGAACCCATAGCGCCAACGCTGGCGTGATCACGAACCCAAGGTGCAGAGCTGGGGATGAGGAACGGAGCGTGAATCGTCCCGCCAGCCATGATCGCAAGCGAAAGTTTGACTTGAGGGCGCGCCGAAGGCACGCCAATCCACAGAGACAAAAGATATGAAAACGATCTCCTACAATCGAACGGCACTTCTTCGGGTGGTGATGCTCAGCGTGGTGGCGCTGTTGTCAATGACGTGGGCCAACGGCGCAGCTGCGGCCAATTCGCCTCCGGTGCGCAAGATGCGCCTCAAGGACAATCAGACGGCGAGCTTCTCGGGAAAGATCGATGGCGGCAAAAAGATCAGCGTCAAGTGGGCGAACACGAGCGGCACGGCGTGCTTCCCGGCGACGCGCAACCACTTCTACTCGGGCAAGCACGTGCTCTACCAGGTGGACATGCCTTCGCACTCGCAGCTCGAGGTCGAGGTGGTGCCGGCCAAGGGTGTGGATCTGAGCCTCTACGGTTACCAGAGCGGCACGAAGGGTAAATTGCCGCTTCCGCCCAACGGCGCCGGCTCGGTCTGTGAAGCGTCGGCGATGAAGGGCAACCGGAAGTACGGCGCGAAGCACAACCCGGGCATGCCGGAAGTGATCAAGTTCACGGCGATCCGCAATCCGTACCGTGTGGTGGTCGGCGTGGTGGGCTCCAATGGTGCTGCGAAGGGCAGCTTCAAGCTCAACTTCAAGCTGAAGGTGGCGCCGAAGGACATTCCGAACACCGGGCCGCCGCCGCTGACAAAGCTAAAGCTGAAGGACAACGTCACGACTTCCAAGAGCGGCAAGATCGACGGTGGGAAGAAGATCAGCGTCAAGTGGGCGAACACGAGCGGCACCGCGTGCTTCCCGGCGACGCGCAACCACTTCTACTCGGGCAAGCACGTGCTCTACC
>JAPYTK010000150.1:10445-14363 GCA_029941785.1 Polyangiaceae bacterium
GTCGGCGTGGTGGGCTCCAATGGTGCTGCGAAGGGCAGCTTCAAGCTCAACTTCAGGCTGAAGGTGGCGCCGAAGGACATTCCGAACACCGGGCCGCCGCCGTTGAAGAAGCTCAGCTTGAAGAGCGGTACCGCCAGCATCTCGGGCACGATCAACGGCGGGAAGGAGATCTCTCTCAAGTGGGCCAGTACGAGCAGCTCGGCGTGCTTCCCGGCGACGCAAAACCACTTCTACACCGGCAAGCACGTGCTGTTTCAAGTCGATCACCCGAAGCAGTCGTACCTGGAGGTCGAACTGGTGCCCGCCAAGGGTGTTGACCTGAGTCTGTACGGTTACCAGACCGGCACCACGGGCAAGGTCCCGCTGCCGCCAAACGGCACAGGTTCGATCTGCGAGGCTTCAGCGATGCGCGGCATCAAGAAGTACGGCGCAAAACACAATCCGGGCATGGCGGAGCTGATCAAGTTCACCGCGATCCGCAATCCGTACCGTGTGGTGATCGGCGTGGTGGGCGCGCACAAGCTCGGGAAGGGCTCGTTCAAGCTCAACATCAAAGTGAAGAAGCGTTAGAGGTCTGAGGAATAGGAATAGGAAGCGGCCGTCCTTTCCTTTTGTGGGTCGAGGGCATCGACCCAAGGCTTCGGCGATGACGGTCTCCGTGCGCTCCCACCCGAGACAGTTGCACTCCCTGCATCGTACAATTACGACTCCCCCATGAGTGCTTCGTCCATCACCCTGGTGGCTGTCGATGGGCAGGGAAAAGACACGCCGAAGTACCTCGCCTTGCTTCACTGGATGCTGGAGCTCGGCATCGCCGACCGCGCCGTCCTGTGCTCGTCCGACGCTTCGGCACGGCACGCCCGCATTCGCTGTGCGCAGATTCCAGCGTTGGACTACCTCGGCTATAGTTGCTTCTGCGTCGAAGAACTGTACGGGCACGTGGAAACCGACTTTTGCCTCACCGTTCAGCTAGACGGTTTCGTCGTCAATCCTGGATTGTGGGATCCGACCTTCCTCGACTACGACTACATCGGAGCACCGTGGAGGACGAACCTCGGCCGCGCATTGCCGACCAACTACCGTGTAGGCAACGGCGGATTTTCCTTACGTAGCCAACGCCTCCTATACGAATCGTCTCAGCTCACGTGGACCCAGGACTGGTCCGATTACAGGTTACCCAAAGTCCAAGGAGACCCACTCGGCTCGGTTTGGTTCAGGCGGCGTCCCAGCCGCTCCACGTGGGGCAACGAAGACAACTTCTTAGCCTGGGTCAAACGAGCCGAGCTCGACGCCAAGGGGATCCGTTTTGCGCCCGTGGATGTCGCGCGCCGTTTCTCGGTGCAAAACCGCACCAAGCTCGATTCCGGCCACACTGTCGACAAGACCTTTGGCTTTCACCACCGACATCTGTTCCCGAAAGTCACCGCCCAGCTGAAACGACAAGGGCTCAAGTTCCCATACGAGCGCTAATCTCACGCGCTTTGACCTTTGCCCTCGGACACCAACGGCCAATCAAAACCACCTCGCCCGTTAGGCAGATCGCCGATGGTGCCGCTATAATGAACGATCGAAGGCCCCGGCTTCCAATCCGATCGTCCGTTGGCCCAACTTAGGTGACATCATGAAATTCAGACAGACCATCGGACTGCTGCTCGTCGGCACCCTCGCCGGCATGCTGGCCACGGTAGGCGCCTGCTCGACCGAGAACACCACGACAGATGGCGACGGGGGAGCGGGCAGCGTCGCCACCAGCGGAGCGGGCGCGAATGGAAGTGGTGGTTCCAGCCCCGGCTCGGGGGGGAAGGTCAATCCGTGCCAGGGCGGGTGCGGCGGTGACGGTCAGGGTGGCAGCACCGTCGGAAATGGCGGCAACGGGGGCATGGGTGGCAGCGGCGGCATGGGTGGCATGGGTGGCGAGGTGGTGACCTCGGCGGCTTCGACCGCGGCGGCCACCGGCGGCGCCGGCGGCATGTCCGGCCAGTCTTGCGGCAACGGCATAAAAGAGGGAACCGAGGAGTGTGACGACGGGAACACGGTGCACTGCGACGGCTGCTTCCATACCTGCGAGCAGGGCCAGGTCTTTCTCGAGATTGGAGGCTACGACAAGCAAACGAGCGAGCTTCTCATTCGCGGGCGCAATTGTGTGGATATCTACGGTTTCCAGTTTCATCTCACCGGCGTGACCGTGACCGGTGCATCGGGCGGTACGGCCCAACAACATGGATGGACGATGGGGACGAACGCGAGCGGCATGGTCCTCGGATTCCACCTCAGCCTCGTACCCATCCCATCGCAGAACGGCGTGGCGCAAGTGCTGACCCGGGTGGCGATCGTGCCCCCTCTTCCGAACACGGAGGTGTGCATCATCGACGACTCGACGCTGGTCATCTCGGACACCAACGGCCAAGCGATCGCCGCGGCTGCCGACGACTGCATCACGCTCTGAGATCGGCACCCGCCGCCCCCGCAGAGGCCGCTAGCCAGCCGGCGCGGCTTGCTCACTCCTTGTCGCCTTCGTTCTGCCAGGCACCATCCTCACACCACCAGATCACCCCCTGAAAGTCGCAGATTGTGGTCTGCCAATCACCCTCACAGGGCGCCCCTGGCTCAGGAGCAAAGCCTTCTGGGCACGGCGCAATTTCATCTTTGCCATCGTCGCCGCCTTTGCCATCGCCGCCATCTTTGCCATCGTCGCCGCCAGCTGCGTTGGGGCAATCAGGCCCGACCACGCCCCCATCACATGCGCCGCCAGGTGGAACCACCCAATCGCAACCCGGCGTGTTTTCCGGGCCGTTTTTCGCGCAGTCGATCAGCTCCGCATAATCCTCCGCAAGCGACCCTGGATCATGCTTGGGCATCCAAGTATTCACGTCGAATCCAAGCGACCGATAATGAGCATCGCTCGCTCACCCCATCCTCACTCCTGCAAAACTGCACCCAGACGACCTCCGGCCGCTGGGCCCCGTCTCGCGTGCGGCCGGTAACACGGTTGATGGTTGTGCCGGGCACACAGCCCCCTGCTTGGAGCCCTGGATTGTCGCAGTCGAAATTTGGGAGCACCTCGGTCACACCCGCCCCATTGCCGCTGATATCATACCCACAGCACCTCCATGAACGCGCTTAGCAGCATACTCTCATGAGGCGACCGGCGCAGCTCGACGGATCACGGCGACATAGATCACCGTGGTCGTCGCCTCCAAGCCGAAAAAGAACCACATCAGCGGCGTTCCCTGTCCCTCGACGATGATCCCCACCAGCCGACCGAGGCCAAAGCCGGCGATCGTGCATGCGCTCGCCACCAGGCCAACGCGCACCCAATCCTCGCGCATGGCGCAGAGGGCAAGAAAGCCCGCCAGACCAAGTTCCAGACCTCCGTAAGTCGCCCGGACGTCGATCCGAGCTGCAGGACTCGTCAGGTGGACACCGATCCCCTCAAGCGCCTCGGGCACCGTGATCAACCAAACGCCAAAGCCAAGAAAGGTCAATGCCGCAACGACGACGAGAACTCGATCCAGATTCCAACGCATGCCACCGACTCCCTGGTTAAATCTTCTGTCTGACCAACGCGCCATGTCGGTCTTGAAGCAGACTATCATCTCGTCGCAGCGGCGGGGGCTCCTCGGGAGTTAACAACATATGACTCATGCGCGTGTGGAGGGTGAGAGCAGGTAGAGCGCTCAGAGGTCGCGCCATTGCACCAACTGCCCTGCCATGTCGAGAAGCTCAGCGCGCAACGCAGGGGGCGCTGAATAGAAGAGGTTATCAGTCTCTTTAGGGTCCTTCAGCAAGTCATACATCTCGACCTTGGCATCGATGAGATCGATGATGACTTTGCGGCCGCCACCCACCATGCCGATTTGGTGCACGTCGTAGCGCTTGCTCTTCATGTCGGTGTGCCAAGTCTCAAGATAGCTGGGC
>JAPYTK010000151.1 GCA_029941785.1 Polyangiaceae bacterium
GCCAATCGTGGTTGGTCGATCGAACGCTGGTGACGGTGCCTCGGTGGCTCCGGCGCCTCATGGCCCAGCGATGAAGGGCTCCCCCTCGGGCGTTCGAACCACCCACACGGGCAGCTTGGGCAGCGGTCCGCTCGCGGCGCGTACCGCCTTTTGTTTCGCCTCAGGACTCTCGCTGATCCGCTTGATGTGCTCGAGCACACGCATGTGGATGGCGTGCATCAAAGGATCACCCATGGTGTGCCAATACAGCGCCGGGCCGAGTCGCAAGTCGTACCATGTGGTGCCAACGATCGTCGTCGTCCCATCGCCATTGTCGGTCAGCAGAAACTGCCCTCGCGTCACGTCGACATAGTCCTTGATCTGTTTGGGCTGCCGCGTCACACCGAAGGTCAACTCTCTGCCCGGTTTCCATACCTCGATAGGCTCGATAAATTCGCCGTTCGTGAAAATGCAGCGGCGAATCGCCCCCACGCCCTCTCCCTCGATCACCGCCGCCAGAGGCATCGCAGCGAGCGCAAACACGGGCTTGGGGGGCGCATCGATGCGCGGAAAGGTCACGACATTTTCCCACACGACTTGAGGTGACGCAGCGATCGTGATCTCGCTGACCGTGGAGTAGGGCGTCAAATCCGGTGACGGCATGACAGCTAACGCGGGCAAGAGCAACATCGCCGCTCCGACCTGTGTCGGGATGGCGCTCACCTTGGCAACCTCTCGACCGATGAACACGCCGAAGGCGACGACGGGAAGGATCCCAGGCAGAAGCATCAAGATACAGCCCAGCCCCTCCCATTGCGTCGCCAGCAAAACCGCCAGCATCGCAACGACAATGAGAATGGAAATGCCAAACGCGTTCCAAAACGAGCGCGTCACCCGCCACGACGCACAGAGCGCGGTGACGAAGCCTATCCAAAAAGGAAAGCCGACGAAGAGCATCGTGCCAAGTTCCTGAAGTACCTGCGTCGTGACCGCATAACAAAACAAGCCCCCCACCAAGCTAAGCCCAAACGCGAACAGGATGGCGCCACTCTGACTGGCGGGAACGAGCCGATCGAGCAATGGTGGTCTCACCCGTTGGCGTGGCGCTTCTGGCTCGCCTTCCCGATAGGGGCCGCCCATGGCGTGCGGATCGCCAGGCTCATCGGTAGGCACAGCCGCGAGCACCAAGAAGAACGCGAAGTGCGCAAAAGGCAAGAAGAAGAGCCCCGCCCAAAACGGATGCACGCCCATGTCCCGCAAGCGGCGCACCGACATCGCCAAGCCCACCCAGATGAAGGGCAGCGACACGCCCAATATCGTCGCCACGAAGACGGGGTCGGCCTCCTTGCCAAACAGAGGGCTGAATTGGGGAGCAAAATAGGCCAGCAGGGTCCACTCTTGCGCGAAAAAAAAGTGAGCGACCGTCGCGTCGACCGCGTACTTCGCGAGCAACAATGCCAAACCGACCGCCGCATATTGTTTGCGCGTCACCGCGCCATCCAACCTCCAGAAATCAAGCGCACTCAGCATGCACAAAGCATAATTCACATCGCCGAAAAAGAATGCACCGCGAATTGGCTAATCTCGCCACGGGGGGAGTAAATACGTCTAAGGTACTGAAACTTGAAGAAACTCGAACGCAGCCTCGGCCTCACCTCGGTGATCGCGATCAGCCTGAGCACAATGCTCGGTAGCGGAATTTTTGTGCTCCCGGGGCTCGCAGCAGCCGAGACCGGTCGCTCGGTATGGCTAGCCTACATCCTGGCAGGCGTTTGCGTCATTCCCGCCGCGCTCAGCAAGTCCGAACTCGCCACCGCGATGCCGACGTCGGGCGGGACGTATGTGTACCTGTACCGCACCTTTGGCCCGCTCACCGGGACCATCTCCGGCATCGGTCTGTGGGTGTCGCTGCTCCTCAAGAGTTCCTTCGCGTTAGTGGGCTTCAGCGCCTACACAGCCGCGCTCGCTCCGAACCTCCCAGCCATCCCGACGGCGCTCACTCTGCTGTGCGCGGTGACGACGCTCAACGTGCTCGGCATCGGCAAGGTCAGCAAGGCCCAAGTCTTCACGGTCGTCGTCAGCATCAGCGGACTCGCCTTGTTGGTCATCCTGGGCGCCGACCATTTTCCCGCCACGTCCAACGCCCCGTTTTTGTCAGAGGGCGCCGGTGGCTTGGTCTACACCTCAGCGTTCGTCTTCATCTCGTACGCAGGCGTCACGAAGGTCGCCGCGCTCGCAGAAGAGGTAAAGAACCCAGAGCGCAACTTGCACCGGGGCATCATTTTTACCGTGATCATCGCGACCGCGCTGTACGGAGTCGTGACCTTCACGATGGTCCGGGTGGTTCCCGCGGACACGCTGCATGGCAGCCTTCGGCCCGTCTTCGAGTTGGCCACCCACCTCGGTGGTCACCATCTCGGCGTCGCGGCCGCCATTCTCAGCGTGCTGACCATGACCGCCATGGCCACCGCGGGCCTGCTCGCGTCATCGCGTTTTCCCTTCGCGATGAGCCGCAACCGCATCCTGCCGAGCTTGCTCGCTCAGGTTCACCCGCGGTTCAATACCCCCCTCCCCGCCATCCTCATGACCTCGGTCGCCATGGCCGTCGCCATCATCTTTCTCGACGCGGGGCGCATCGCCAAGCTCGCTAGCTCCTTCCAGATCCTGGTCTACATGGGAGAGAATCTCGCCGTCATCGTCCTGCGCGAGTCACACCAGTCCTGGTACAAGCCATCCTATCGTTCACCGCTTTATCCGTGGCTGCCCATCAGCGGATTGCTCACCGGCGTCATACTGCTCGTCGCGCTCGGAGTCTTTTCGGCCGTCGGTGCCGCCCTCATCTCGCTTCTCGGCGCGATCCTCTATCTCGGCTACAGTCGCAAACGGACCGTCGATCGCGGCGTGGTGGGCAAGATCGGGCCACGTGTGGATCTGCATCAACCAAGCGAAACGCCGTTCATTCAAATCGAGGACGACCACGAAGGAGACGCCGCTGTGGTCGTAGCCTTGTTCGGGAAAGAGCGCTCACCCGAAGCCTTGGTCGACGTCGGTCGAGCACTCGCCGGCGGCCGCAAGATGCACGCGACTCACGTCACCGAAGCGGAGCCCGAAGTCGAGCTCGAATCGATGTTGGAAGAAGACGCCGAGGTCCAAGCTCTTCGCCGGCGCGTGCAAGCCATGGCAACAGAACTCGATCTCGACCTGGCGTTTCATGCCATCGCTTCACATGATCTCGTACGGACGGTGCACGCCGTCACCGCGCGAGTACATTGCCAATGGCTCGTGATGCAGTGGCACGGCCGACCTCGCCAATCTCTCACATCGCTGAGCCCCATCGGGTGGCTGATCAACCACCTCCAATCCAACTTGGCGATGGTTCGAGATCGGGGCGTCCGTTACGTGCGTGAAATCCTCGTGTGCCCCGCGCCCGGGCCGCACGATGCCTTGGTCGTCTCGACCGCGAACGATCTCGCGAGCAGCTACGGTGCACGGGTGACGCTTGCGCGGTTCGTGCCGAACGACGCGCCGGACAAGACCGTCACTTCCGAGCGTGCTTATCTCGAACAACTCGGCGCGATGTGTCCTCATGACCACGAGCGACTGTTGATCCGCGGCACCAACGCCGTAAGCAGCGTATCGGACGCCTGCAGCAACTATGACCTGCTCATCATCGGTGCCCCCACCTTCTCGCTGTACAACACCCTGTTCGGAAGCCCCGTCGATCGCATCGCCCTACGGGCGGCCTGCTCGGTGCTGATGGTCAAGACACCACGCATCGAAACCCACCACGCTTTCTCGCGGCGGCCCCAGCTTCACGCAGCCTCCGACGACATTCTGGACTACGTTCAGCCGGGCGCCGTCAAAGCCAAGCTCGTTGTGCGGCAGAAGAGCGCGTTGTTCAATCAACTCGCCGAGTGCTTTTCTGCCCTCGCCCCCGGCGTGAGCAGCAAGACCATCCTCGACGCCTTCAACGAACGCGAGCGAATTCAGAACACCTCCGTCGGACGAGGCGTCGCTCTGCCTCACGCGACCGTCGCAGGACTTGTCGAGTCGATGCTCGGCGTCTTCGTGCTCGAGGAAGCCATCGACTACAGTGCCCCGGACGGCCGTGACGTGGACGTGCTCTTCGCCACCATCGGTCCACCTGCCGATCGCAACACTCACCTCAAGCTGCTGAGCGGCGTCGCCCGCATGACTTTGAAGACCAATTTGCTCGAGCGGCTTCGCGAGGCCGACGACCCGAACATCATCACCGAAGCGCTCGGCATCTGCTGGGATGAGGCCATGCGCAAGCGCAAACAATCGCCCCCACAAGCCCCGCCCGACGACGGGACACCTAGCGACGAGGATTGAGAAACACCGCCCGGGCGAGTTGCTCGCCCAGCGCCGCCATGAAGGGCCGCGTCAACTCGTCGTAAGCATAGTTGTCGTCGTTGAGCACGCCGTTGGGGTTGCCGTAAATGGCGACCGTCACAAAAAACGCTCGCTTCGTCGTTTCATCTTCAATGTAGGCATTGTCGATATGGAAACCATAGGCCCGCCCCGACTTGTTGACGTAGCGTAACGACTTCCAGGCTGTGACCTCGACCACCCCAGGTGAAAGAGGTTTGTGCCCGACCAGCCGGCGCGAGGGCGGGCGTCGGCCCCGCATGGCCCGCAGCAACAGCTGTCGGTCCTCATCGACCAACCCGAGCTTCACGCCGGCCACCGAGCCTGGAAACACGAGGGCCCTCAACACGTGATGCAGATCGCGAAGCGACGCGTAGTTCTTCTTCGCGAAACTCATCGGCTCCTCGATGAGACCCCTTGGCCCACGATGCGCCTGGCCCACGGAAAGGAGAGCAGCAGGAGTGGCCGCCAAGACGAGTTCACTCTTTCGTTCACCTAAGCGTAGAGCCCGTCCTTGCCACGGCAGCACGACGACCCGGCGCGACGTTCGCGGTCGAGCACGGGAACTCATCCGGTGATGGAACCGAACCGACGCAAAGCCACTGTGATACGAAAGCTCGTGAAGCGCACGGTGGCCCACGAGATCGAAGAGCCGCGAGTAGCTCTCGTTGTCAGAGTAGGCGAGCATTTTGTGGATTTCGCGCTTGACCGAGAGTTTCTCTTCGGCGTCATCGTCATCGGGATCGGGGTCCTCGTCTACCTCCGGCACCTCACATCGCCCGGCCGACGTCTTGCAACGGATGAATCGAGTGCTTACCGGCAGCCTCCGCTGATGCTTCTCCGCCAACGCGCGGAGCGTCCGCAAGGTCGCCACGCCGAGGTAGACCTTGCTCGCGCTCGCTGGATAAATGTACTCCGCGTCGACACGAAAACCGTGCTCCTGAAACGAAGGAGACTTGCCCTCCTCGCGGCGGACGAGCGTCACCAGAATTTGCATACGCAATTCCGATGCGTGGTTCAGCCACTTGAGGACCTCGTGGTTCTTTGCAGTCCGGAGTTGCTCGACGATCCAATTGGAGGGCGCCGCCACTGGAGGCGCAGCTGACGCCGCCGTCGCAGACGCCACTGAAAGCGCCGGGAAGACTTCTACGGGTGGCGACGACGAAGGCGCGACGGACAGACTCGTCCCCTGCGATGGGCTCCGCCTTGGCGCGGAGGACGACGGTGGACCCGACGATGGGCAGCCCCACAGGCCGTTCAACAGACCTGCCGTGACGAAAAAAGCAAACCACCGGCTCGGCACCATTCCGACATGATAGTCCATGGCGCATTTCTCCCAACTAGGTCTGGAATCCTTGGGCAGCGTCAGGTAGATGCTTCGCATGCGACGGGAGCTTAATTTCCTGATTTCCTTAGCGTTCCTGCTCCTCGCCTGCCAGTCGCGAGCGCCAGAGAGCCATCCCGCCGATCGCACACCGCCCGAGCCTACGGTCATCCGCGTCAGCGCCATCCCGGACGAGAACCCCACCGATCTCATTCGAAAGTACGCACCACTCGTTGCGCACCTCGAGAAGGCGCTCGGGGCGGAGGTCGTGTACACGCCCGCCACGGACTACGGTGCCGTCGTGCAAGCGCTGGCAGCCGGCAAGGTCGACTTTGCCTGGCTCGGCGGCTTCACCTTTGTTCAGGCAAAACGTTTCGCTGGAGCCGTACCGCTATGCATGCGCAGGATCGATCGCGAATTCAGGAGCGGCTTCGTCGTCCACAAAGATAGCGGTATCACGACCATGGAGGAGATGAAGGGCAACCGCTTTGCTTTCGGCTCCAAGAGTTCGACCTCGGGACATCTCATGCCCCGCCACTTCATGTCTTCGATGTTCAATATCGACCCCACCAGAGACTTCCATGGTGCGCCGCTCTACAGCGGTTCGCATGATGCCACGGTAAAGATGGTGGAAAGCGGCAAGGTCGATGCCGGCGCCGCGAACCTCTTGGTGATCGAGCGCTTGTTGAAAAACAAGAAAGTCGACCCTCAATTGGTCAAGCTGATGTGGACGACCCCCCCGTATGTTGACTACGTGTGGGCCGCACGCAGCACAGTGACCGCGAAGATGCGCGAGAAATTCAAGGCAGCCTTTCTCTCGCTCGACGCGAACCGACCATCGGACAAGGTGGTGCTCGATCTTCAAGGCGCCGCAGGCTTCGTCGAAGCGAAAGTCGAAGACTTCGATGCCGTGGAGAAAGTTGGCCTCGACACCGGCTTGTTGAAAGGCCCGTGAGTGACTGGCCCAGCTCTCAACTTTCATGGTGTTTCCCGCCACTACGGGCCGCACACAGCGCTCGACGGTATCGATCTCGATATCGCTAGGGGGCAACGCGTCGCGCTCATCGGGCCGAGCGGGAGCGGAAAATCAACCATCTTGGCGCTCGCGAACGGCGCTTTGCGGCCAAGCGAAGGCACCGTGGCCATCGATGGCGTAGAGCTCCGATCCAAGACCCACAAACAACTGGTCGCGCACCGCAAGTGTTGTGGGTTGGTGCCGCAGGGCGGCGACCTGGTCGAGCAGCTGAGCGTTCACGATAACGTCATCGTGGGCTTGTTGCCCCGCTGGCCATGGTACCGCGTGCTGCTATCGCGTCTACGTGTGGTCGAAGAAAAGCGGATCGCTCAATGGCTTTCGAAGGTCAACCTCGCCAGCCGCCAAACCAGCCGCGTGGGCGAGCTGAGCGGAGGGGAAAAGCGGCGCGTTGCGATCGCGAGAGGACTCATTGGCGCGCCGAACATCATCCTCGCTGACGAACCGACTTCGTCACTCGACCCCCACATCGGCGAGAAGATGGCGCAGCTCATCTTTGACCAAGCCGAAGCGCAGGAGAGCACACTTTTGTTTGCCACGCACTGGGTGAGCCGGGCGAGGCGACTCGCGCAACGTATCATCGGACTTCGAAATGGCCGAGTCGTGCTCGACGCACCAGCCGAGGCCGTCACAGACGACGACATCGAACAACTGTACGCGGGAAGCGATGAGCGGCACTGAGGCGTCGCGATTACGGGCGCGATCTCGGACGCGAACATGGCTCGGCTTGCTCGCCGGACTCGTCTTGACCCTCGCCTCGTGGCTTGAAACCGGAGCGGATCCGCGCCTTCTCTTCGACGCGCGTGGAGCACGACAAGCGGCTGACATCCTCGGTGGCTTACTTCAACCCGACCTGGGCGGCGCATTCTTGTGGCACACCGGGCGGCTCCTTTTGGAAAGCATCGCGATCGGCGTGGCCGGAGTGAGTCTTGCCCTATTGCTCGGCATTCCAGCGGCATTGGGCGCCGCACGGTCCCCGCAACTCGTCGATCCTCCGGGTACCCCGACGCTGGGACATCGCTGCCGTACCGTCACGAGGTGGGTGATGCGCGGGCTGCTCAGCCTCTTTCGAAGCGTCCCCGACATCGTGTGGGCCTTCATCTTCGTGCGCCTCGTCGGCCTTGGACCGCTCGCCGCGGTCTTGGCGATAGCGATCAGCTTCGCAGGCATCCTCGGTAAGCTGTACGCGGAACACATCGAGGCCTGCGACCCGCAAACCGTCCGCAACTTGCGAGCGACTGGGCACGGATCGGTGAGCGTGTTCGCCTACTCGATCTGGCCACAGGTGAGACAAGACTGGATCAGCTACGGTCTGATCCGTTTCGAATGTGCCATCCGCAGCGCCGCCGTGTTGGGCGTGGTCGGCGCAGGGGGCATCGGCGCTGAGATCGAGCTTTCGATTCGCTACTTCGAATACGAAAAGCTCGGCACAGCGATACTGGCCCTGCTCGCCTGCATGGTGCTGATGGAGTTCGGCAGCGTCTGGCTTCGCACACGAGCGAGTCGCCGGTCTTGGTCGGCGCTCGCGATGCTCGGCATCGTGGCCATCGTTGGGCTCGACCTGCCGTGGTCCGAGCTGCGGGGGATTGGTCAGCAAGCTCAGATCCTGCAAAGGATGTCCGGCGCGAGCACCTTTTCCTTCGATGGAACCGTGGTGCGACGCGCTCTCGATCTCATGATGGAGACCCTGGCCATGGCCTGGATCGCCACGGTGGCCGCCGCTCTGGTCGCTTCGCTCCTCGCACCGCTAGCGGTCCGTTCGCTCACTGTACGCGGCTACCTCAACGATCCACCGCGAGCGAGCCGGCCTCGCGGCTGGCTCAGCCTCCTCGGCCTACGTGGGCTGCTGCAATGTCTCCGGGCCGTTCCAGAACTCGTGTGGGCGCTCGCCTTCGTCGTGTGGGTCGGTCCTGGTCCGGTCGCCGGCATCCTCGCACTGGGCCTTCACACCCTGGGACTCCTCGGTCGCTTGTTCGCCGAGGTGTACGAGGAGGCAGGTAGCGGTGGGCTGAGGCAGCTCGAGGCGTCGGGGGCATCGCGACTCGCCGCGTGGACGCACGGCTTGTTACCGCAAACCGCGCCGAAGCTGCTCGCCTACGGCCTGTTCCGCTTCGAGGTCAACGTCCGAGCCACCGCCACCTTAGGCTTCGTGGGTGCCGGCGGGATCGGAGACGCGATTCATACGGCCATCAGCTTGTTTCATATCGGCGACCTCGTGACCTTGCTGCTCGTGCTCCTCGTCGTCGTCATCATCATCGACGCCGTTGGGTACCAGCTACGACGGCGGCTTCTCAGGCACGCAAACTGACAACACGGACGTCTCAGCTCGCCGAGGATGGCCGCGACCCGCCAGCATCCCGGCCTTGTTGTTGGGCGTGCGCGAGCGCGGCCTCGGCCCGCTCGACCAGAGGCACCGCACCATCGATGTCTTCGCCACCCACCTCGTAGCTCCCGACGCCACAACTGATGGTCGCACCTATAGCCACATCACCCACGTCGAAGGCTCGCGCGCGCACCTTCTCCATCATGCGCCGCGCATACGATTTTGTCTGCGCACTCGTGGTCGCCCGCAACACGACGAGCACCTCGCCATCCGCGTAGCGGCCTACGACATCCTCGTACCGACTACCTTCGCGGATGAGCTCGGCAATCGCACTCAGGAGCAAGGCAGATCCGCGATGGCCGTCGGTATCGATCACCTTCTTCAGCTCGTCGACACTCGCCAACATGACGGACAAGGGCACACCATGCCGACGCGCAAAGCTCAGCTCCTGCGCGACACGATCGATCAACTCGCGGCGGTTGGGAAGGCCGGTCAAGGAGTCTCGTGTCTGGGCTCCGGCTTGCTCTTCCTGAAGCCGCGTCTCGCACGGATCTTGAAAGCGAACCCGCAGCACCGTGTCACTCGACAGCTGCACCCGATACCCATCGAGCACCTCTCCTCGACTCACTCGAGCACCGTTGATGAACACCCCGTTGATGCTGCCCAGATCGCTGACGATGACCCGCTGTTTTTCGTCGAAGGACACCGCCGCATGCTGGCGTGAAATGTTGACGTCACTCAATCGCATCGCGACGCCGTCCTCACGGCCGATCAGTCCGCCATCAGGAGGGACGAGAAAGCGTCGACCGGCATCAGGTCCAGAGATGGCGACAAGAACGACGTCTTCGCGGCCGCGCTCACTTACAGGCGCTACGTGTTCCGCCAAAGTGGGCGGATCATCGATCTCGATGTCCGAGGTCGATTCGCCGCTTGCGTCTTCTCCGTCTTCGTCCGCCATCTCGTCCAACCCTCAAGCTGGCATGATGCCAACTTGGCGACGGAACTACAAGCCGATCAGCCGCGCGAGATAATACTTCATCGTCTCGCTCGTGCCGCCACCAATTCGAAACAATCGTTGGTCACGCCACGCGCGCGCAATGGGAAATTCCTCGATGTACCCCCAGCCACCGTGAAATTGGAGGCACTGGTCCATCACTTCGCTGACGATGTCGCCAACCAGGATCTTTGCCATGCTGATCAGCTTGACCGTCTCCATGCTGATCGGCCCCTTTTGCACGTACCGTTCCTCATTGAACATGTCGACACACTTGTAGACAAAGGCGTGGGCGCACTCACACCTCGCGTACATGTCGACGAAGCGGTGCTGCCAAACCTCTCTCTTGATGATCGGCTTGCCGAACGCCACTCGGTCCTTGCCGTACAACACCGAATAGTCGAGCGCTTTGAAGGCTCCGGATAGTGCGCTGACGCTTCCGATCAGACGTTCCGACTGAAAGTTCTGCATCAGATACATGAAGCCCATGTCCTCTTCACCGAGTCGGTACCGAGCCGGAATACGCACGTCCTCAAGAAAGATCTCGGCGGTATCCGATGCCTTGTTGCCAATCTTGTCGAGTTTACGGGCAACGCCGTAGCCAGCGGTTTTGGTGGGGACCAGAAAAAACGAACAACCATGACTTCCCTGCTCGGGATTTGTCTTGGCGAGCAAGGTCACAAAGTCGGCGCGCGTTCCGTTGGTGATGAAGGTCTTCTGCCCATTGATAACGTAATCGTCACCGTCCTTGACGGCGTGCGTGCGGATCCCCGCCACGTCGCTTCCCGCCCCCGGCTCTGAAATTGCCAGCGCCGCGACGGAATCGCCGCTGAGGGCCGGCTTGAGAAATTGGTCGATCTGCTCCTGGGTTCCAATCTCACTGATCACCGGGGTCGCCATATCGGACTGCACAAGCAGGCCCATCGTCACACCAGCGGATCCCGAACGCGGTAGCTCCTCCGCCTTGACCACGCTGTACCAATAATCGCCGCCTGCACCGCCATGTTCCTCGGGATAATGCGCGCCCAAGATGCCGAGCTCACCGGCCCGTTTGAACACAGAGCTCGGAAAACACTCGTCTTTTTCCCACTGCTCGGTGTTCGGTTGCAAATCCTTTTCGGCAAAGCTCCGCACAAGTTTGCGAAAGGCCTCATGCTCCTCGGTCAACGGCTGCCACATGGCTCAACTCCTCATGTCTTCGTCCATTTCAATCGCACGCGAATAGTTCGTACACGAAATAACTGCCGCCGCCAAGACCACGGCGGCGTCCAAGAGCAAAGAGCGAAAAGCACTTGCATCCAGCCGCTCGCTGGCCCCTGTGTGGGTCTATGCGAATCGCCGTGCTGTCGCGGAATGCCGCCTTGTATTCGACGTCGCGGCTCGTGCTCGCGGCGCAGGCTCGCGGGCACGAGGTGCGGGTGCTCGACCCCATGCAGCTCAGTATCGTCGTCGGGCGCAGGATGGAGCCGCCCTATTTCAGAGGCGAGCCCCTTCCCCGGATCGACGGCATCGTGCCGCGGGTCGGGGCAAGCATCACCCGATACGGAACCGCGGTGCTGAACGAGCTCGAGCGCGCCGGGGCAGTCACTCTCAACGGCGGGCAGTCGATCCTCTTGGCCCGCGACAAAGTCGCGAGCCTCCAAACGATGGCTCGAGCGCGGGTTCGTGTGCCACGAACCGTGTGCACCCGAAGCACCGAGGGGCTCGAAGGAGTCATCCGCACGGTGGGCCCGCTACCCATCATCCTCAAGCTTCAGCATGGCACCCAGGGGATCGGTACGATGATCGCGGAGTCCAAGGCTTCGCTGTATGCCATGGTCGAAACATTCACCGCCATGGGCCAAGAGGTCATGCTCCAGCAGTTCATCACAGAAGCGCGGAACACCGACATACGCGCTCTGGTCGTCGGCGATCGGGTCATCGCGGCCATGCGCCGACGGGCACGACGCGGTGAGTTCCGATCGAACCTGCATCGCGGCGGCCAGAGCGAGTACGTCAAGCTCAGCGCAAGATATCGCCGCTGCGCGGTCAAGGCCGCGAAGCTCACGGGACTCGACGTGGCTGGCGTCGACATGTTCGAGACGCCCGAGGGGCCGGTGGTCATCGAGGTCAACGCCTCCCCAGGTCTCGAGGGAATCGAGACCACCGCGCAAACCGACGTGGCGACGCCGATCATCGAGCACCTCGAAGCGCGGATCGCCGCGCACCGAATCAAAATGCGTGCGCCGAAGAAGGCGCGTGCACCGAAGAAGAAGCCGAGACGATGACCGTCTTATGCGACCAACGAGACCGCACCCTGGTGCTCACGATCGATCGACCACGGGCAAAGAACGCCATCGATCGAGATGTCGTGGATTCGCTGCTCCGTGCACTCGAGGAGGCTGCGACAAACACCTCCGTGCACAGCGTGGTGCTCGCTGCCACAGGCGACGTGTTTCTCTCCGGCGGTGATCTCAAGCAGCTCGCCGCACTCCCTACCGACGAGTCGGGCGCCGCCACCGTGCTCGCTTATGGTCCCGCCCTCGCCACCATCGAACGCTGCCCTTTGCCCGTCATTGCAGCCGTACACGGTGACGTTCTCGGTGGGGGCTGCGAGCTTCTTCTGATGTGCGATCTCATCATCATGGAAGAACAAGCAGGCATGCGCTTCGCTCACGTGAAGATGGGCTTGTGCCCAGCATGGGGCGCAAGCACACGCTTGCTCGAACGGATCGGTCGGCCCCGGGCCGCAGACCTGCTCCTCAGCGGTCGACGAATCGATGCCGCGGAGGCAAAAACCTGGGGTCTCGTCACCGAAGTCTGCCCTTCGAACTGCGCGAACAGTGTGGCGATGGCCCACGCAGACCGGTTCGCGCAGAGCCCGCGAGAGGTGCTCTGTCGCATGAAACGATCCCTGAGCGCCGCAGAGGCAGCCCGCCGCAACGACGGCTTCGCACGCGAAGCAGAAGTCTTCAGCGAGGCCTGGGGCAAGGAGCCTCATCAGGCCGCAATGGCAGCCTTTCGGACGCGCGACCGGCAAGACTAGAATCCGACGGAGCACCTGCCGAACCGCCGATCCGACGCCACGCGACTCGACCGATGAGCCATGCGATCCGGGGCACGTGCCACACGCGCAGTCCGCTCCGCTCGTCGCGATAAATGGCAGCCACGGCGACCTCCTCGATACAAAAACCCGCAGCGACGACCCGGCCAATCAAGTCGTTCGGATAACCATAACGAGGCCACAGTGAAACGAGGTCCAACCGCCCCAAGGCGGTCGCGCGGATCGCCGTGTAACCGCACTGGCTGTCGTTGACGGAGACCCCGGCAGCCCAACTCGTGAGGCGAGAAAGCACACGCGATCCGATCCGGCGGAGCACGGGCATCCGTCGCGACGATTCGGGTCGGGCGAGGCGATCCCCTTTGACGTAATCTGCTCCGCTCCGCAACATGGCGAGGATTAGCGGCGCCAAATCGTCCGGGTCCATTTGGCCATCGCCGGCCATCACGGCGACGACATCGACGCCGAGGCGCAACGCTTCTACGTAACCGGTCGCGATCGCGGCTCCCACGCCACGGTTGATGGGCTGACGACACAAGCGGATCCGCGCATCCCGCTGCAAGTTGGCGGTCACGCAGCGGGCGGTATCATCCTCGCTCGCGTCGTCGACGACGATGATCTCGTCCACAAATGAAGGAATCGTGCGCAGCACGCCCTCGATGTGCCGCGCCTCGTTGTGCGCAGGCACCACGACCGCAATTCGCACCCACTGCAGTTCCGACAATGTCACGTGCTTCTTCTTTGACCGGTCAGGCCGGGACTGCAAGAGTGGACCCTGCGCTGAGCCTCGTCCAACGGCGGGGCGGACGCCCAGGTCATGGACTTTCAACGACGACGCCTCGCGATCTTCGCCGCCTCGGCCGCCGTACTCAGCTGGCCACTGTTCCTGTTGCTTCGCCCGGCACCGGATACGACACCGGAGGGAGCGTACATGCGGATCGCGAGCGCGATCGCCGGCGGTGACACGCACGACGCCTTCGCCTACCTCGAAGAAGAGGCGCAACACGCCGCCTTTTCGATTGGTGAATACGCCAAGAGGGCCACGAGAGCGATCCGTGAGGGGTATCCAGCCGATGAACAAATCCGCGCCCTCCAGCCGTACGCTGAACTAGCCGAGCGCAGCGATGGGCCGCAAGTTTGGGCGACACTGGCCCGACGGCGAGGGTGGGTGACTCGCCTTCGACGCGACCTGTCGGGGGTCGTACAGGTCGAAGTCGCCGGCGAGCGAGCCTCGATCACGACCGCTCGAGGCACACGGTACCCG
>JAPYTK010000152.1 GCA_029941785.1 Polyangiaceae bacterium
CATCCTTGTTGTGGCGGGTGCGGGTTGGCGTGGACTTGCCGGGATACCGAACGCCGGGATCATCGAACGCCCTCTTTAGGTCCCACAGATCGTTCGGTAGTCTTTGTCGCCATCGGTTGGCGGGTCTTGAAATTGCGGGGTAGATGAAAGCCCAAAAGGGCCTTCATTTGGACTATGCTCTTCCTTGTTCGCGTCGAGCTTTCTTATGTTAAATCTCGAAAAATCCAAAAAGGCCTTCATCGGGACTATAGTCCTACACACCTGATGCTTCGACTCACTTTTTTCGCCACGCTTGCGCTCGTGGTCGCGTGCACATCCTCCGACGACACGACGGGCTTGCCCGGCACAGGCGGTGGCGGCGCGGGGACCGGGGGAGGTGGTGCCGCGGGTGGTGCCGATCTGCCGAGCTACGATCCGGAACCCAATCCACTGACGGGCGAAGCGTGTGTCGCCGATCAGGGCAAGCACTGGATCGTTCTCGCGCCCGCCGACTGCATGGGAAAACGGACGTGCATCGATGCGCAGAAGCGCTTTTGGGTCGACGGCAAGCCCTTCCTGCCACGTGGCGTTTACAACGGCGGCTACGAGTACCAGAAGGTGATCGCAAACTGTCCGGTGGGCGAGCCATGCGAAGCGACGACCCCAAAGGATGCCGCGGGCTTCGTCAAGCTGCTCGCCGACGGCGGGATCAATCTCATCATGGACCGCTCGCGGTTCCTCAAGCAGGAGTTGCTCGACGCGATTCACGCCGAGCCTCGCATGAAGATCGCGCACCTCTTGTGGAGTGATCCGTTCACGCAGCAAGGCCACGACGACATGGTGGCGGACATCGACGCGGCAGCCGCCGACAGCGACGTGGTGCTCTGGTTCGGTCCCGACGAGATCGATCTCAATTCCAACTGGGCGGAAGCCGCCGGCATTCGGCGCTTGCTGCGCGGAGCGAGTCCCGAGCTCGACCAACTCATGAGCAGCGGCAAGTACAAGCCCGCGGGTACGCCCTTCCTGCCGATGGATGAGCCGGCGCACGATCCGCATGGACTTCCGTACGGCGCCGCACTCGCCTTCGACGCCGGGCTCGAAGACGGTACCGACGTCTACGACGTGCTGTACCCGGTCACCTATCCGTTCAAGGAGCCGTATTCCATCGCCAATGAGGGCATGTGGGGCACCTGGCGGATCAGCACCTATGCCTCGAAGGGCGTTCCGATGGTGCCGGTCCTGCAGATGGTGGGGATCCCAGAGATCGATCTCTGGCAGCCCACGCCAGGCCAGGTCCAGGCGCAGATCATGTCGGCGCTTGCGCACGGCAAGAGCGGCAGCTTCTATTACAATCTCACCGGCGACAAACCGAAGATGGCCGGACGCGATGGTTGGTTTGCGCCCGATGACACCGCGGCTTGGGCCGAGTTCACGGCGCGCCACACGTTGGAGGATCGGCTCATCCCGGTGCTGTTCTCCGAGGCTGTCGTCGCCGGCGGAACGCACGGTCACCTCGAATGGCGCAGTTACGAGCTTGCTGATCGGCGCGTCATCCTCATCGCAAATCCCACACCTTACGCCCGTCTGCTCGATCTCGACGTGATCGTGCAACTCACGAACGCCTACGTGCGCAACTACCTCGATTGCACCCCCTTCACCGATCGGGTGAGCGTCGTCGCGCCCCACGGCTCGCTCGTGCTCGAGGTGCATCCGTGAGGCGTGTCGTGTTGTTCCTCGCGCTGCTCTGCTGGGGCTGCGGCGAGGAGCCGCCAAACTCGCCACCGGATGCGGTCGGCACGGGCGGTGGCGGAGGGTCCGCTGGAGCCGGACAAGGTGGCGCCGGCAACGAACTTCCCCCAGAACCGCTGGCAGGAGTCTTCAGCGAGCAGGCGGCGTTGACCAAGGCGCGATCCTCTTTTGCCGCGGTCGGCGTCGATCGGTCCATCTTCCTGTTCGGTGGTCTGTCCGGCAGCACGAAGGCCATCGCGTCCGCCGATCGCTACGACGTCGATAGCCAGTCGGAGTCGGCGATGACCGACGTTCCACTCGCGGTGGCCGGTGCGTCGGCGCTGGCGGAGGGGGGCGCCGCCTACATTTTCGGCGGCCTCGAGAGCCTGGGCGGTCCAACGGTCACCCCACGCGATGCCTGCCAAAAGGTCATGCTCGACTCCAGCCAATGGAGTGCCTGCGCCCCGTTGGGCAACGGTCCCAACACGAACGGCTTCGCCACGCTCGACGGCCGAGGTCGGGGGTTTCTCTTCGGCGGGCTGCGCTTCATCGACTTCAGCTCGGGGAGTCTGCCCACCAAGGTCGTGCAGGGCTACGACTTCGTGCAGAACAGCTGGACCGCAGAGACGATGATCCCGCAGTTCCGTGATGGCGCCGCCGTCGTCATTCACGATGGCCGAGCGTTCGTCATCGGCGGGCGCACCATCGACGAGTCGAACGGCATGATCAGCGCTCCTGCCCAGCTTTTGGTGTACGACTTCCAGAGCTACCAGTGGAGCAGCGACATCGCCGCTCCGATGCTCAGCCCCCGCGTCGGTTTGGCCTGTGCCGAGCGACGTGGATTCGTGTACTGCTTCGGTGGCTCCGACCTCGGCGGAAAGCCACTCGCGACCGTGGATCGATTCGAACTCGCCACGCTACAGTGGGCCGCATTGCCTGATCTGCCGAGCCCTCGCTACAGCGCGCAAGCCGTCGCACTCGCCGATGCAGTCTACCTGCTCGGTGGCAAAGACGACGCGGACGACGCCAGCGCTTCGGTGTTCCGCCTCGAGTAGTGGGGGGGCGGCGCGCGTTGGAAAGGCAGGGAGAGCCACCCCACTTGACAAGACCCTTGGGGAAGGTGACATCCTGGCGGCAGGCGCAGCCGGTTACCCGAGCCGGGAAGGCGCCTCTTTGATGTAGAGATCCTGCTTCGGGAAGGGGATCTCGATGCCGTCGTCTTGAAAGCGCTTGAACACCTCGGTGTTGAGCGCATCGGACGCCGCCTCATGTTGCTCTGGTTTGCCAACCCAACCCAGGAGTTGAAACACCAGCCCCGAGTCGCCAAACTCGCGAAACCGCACCAACGGCGCCGGGTCGTCCACGAGATGGTCGGACTTCACGCCGATATCCAGCAAGATGTCACGCACCACATCGATATCCGAATCGTAGGCCACCGACACGGTGACCCGGATCCGCGCTCGCTCGTTCGGCCCTCCGCTCTGATTGACGATGGTTGAATTGGCGATGTTGGCATTGGGGATGATCACTTCGACATCGTCGAGGGTTTGGATGCGGGTGCTTCGCAATCCGATGTGGGTCACCCGGCCGCGATCACCGGATCCCAACACCAGGTAATCGCCGATGCGGTACGGCGCATCCGCCATGATGAACACCCCCGCGAACAAGTTGGCAAGCGTGTCTTTGGCAGCAAAACCAACCGCGATCCCGACGATCCCGGCTGAAGCAAGCCAACCGGTGACATCGATCTTCCAGGCGAGGAAGAAAAAATAGGCGGCCGTTCCGAACACCACCGCGTGGGCCACAAAAACGAAAATGGGGAGCGTGCGAGGCTGGATCAGTTTGGCGCCGTCATCACGCAAGCTCAACCGCCGCAGGATGGTTGTACTCAAACGGAACAAGCCCACCGTCCAGGCCAGCACCGCTATGCTCACCAGCGTGCCCATCACCGTATGCTCGACCTCTTGGGGCGGCTTCAAGCCAAGCTGCGCGTACCAGCAGCCCACGAGCACGATACTCAGCGACAGCGGTCGCCGCAGATGCTGAATGACCGTGTCGTCGATGTCTGTCTTGGTACTTTGGGTGATCCGGAGCAGCACCTTGGCGACAAACAGACTGCAGAGGAGCGCGATGAGAATAGACAGGCCTACCACCGCACTCGCGCGCATCCAGGGATTGTTCAGCATTATCGAAACGAGTTCCATGAGATCTTTCGTCCTGACGTCAGCGTCAGCCCCTTTTTATGTACCGCAGTTCAGCCGAGAATCAGACGACTATCTGATCGGAGGGCAGGGAACCGGAGTACAGGCAACGCCACCCTTCGTTTCATCCCTCTCCGTTGACGCCCCACCACCGATGCTCAGCCTCGGCAAAGCGGTCGTTCATCCCCGCTTGGCGGCCGCGTTCTGGCTCGCTCCCATACCCGCTGCCACGGTCGCCCAATGCGCAAAGGAGTTCTAGCCACTGGAGGCGCCGGCTTCCGCGGAAGCCATCGATGCCCAATGGTTGGGGTGGGTACAGGTAGACAGCAGAGCAGTCAGATTAGCTCCGGCACGACCCATACGATGTCACCGGCGCAGTCATTCAGTCGCTTAGTTTCACCGACTGCACACCCTGCGAACCGAGGGAGCAGAGCGCGCTGTCGCCGTTGACAGTGAGGTCGTGGAGGTAAGCTCGCAAGGGCGCGGTGGTGCTCATCTCCAGCGCGTCGAGATCGCTCGTGTCGATGACGCGAAGTCCCAACATGGCGTAGCCGTCGACAGCGATGAGTCGCGTCCCGACAGCCGCCAGCGGCAGGAGGTAGTCACTACCAGCGAGGGCGTCGAGCGAACGCATCTGGATCTGGTCACCCTCGGCAGCAAGTACCGCCAGTTGCGCATCGGTGGTGGAATAGGGGCTACCTTGCGAGAGGCGCATGAACACACGCCCTTCGCCGCGGATCGGTTGACCCAAGTAGGTACCGACGGCGATGGCGCGTGAATCGATCAGGCTCGCCTCATTGGATTCGATGTCGACGAGCCGGAAGCTGCGCTCCAGCCCTCGGCAGACGCCGAGGGGCACCGAGTCGGATGAATCGTCGTCCGTCCCCAACACGGTGTATGGCTCGAAGAGCATGTCGGCGTATCCGAATTGGTCGCGGCACTCGGCGTACGACGTCCCGACAGCGGTGCTGTAACTGTAGTCGACGGTCATCACGCGGCTGACGTCCGAGTCAAAATCGAGGATCGTGCCGGGGATGTTGACGCTCGCATGCACGATGGGCTTCGCAGGCGCTGCCACGTCGACGCGGTCGAGATAAAAACGCGCCTTGGTGTGGTCGCTGCCAAGGGGCACCCAGTGCGTCGTCAAGACGGTCGAACCCTCGATGTCCAGCAAGGTCTGCCCGCCTGCAATCGGTAGCTCCACGGTCGCCGCATGCTTCGGCGCGTCGGTCGACGAAAGGTCCACAACCTCCAGGAAGGTGTGATGCAGGCCTCCCACGGCCTCCCAGCTGCCGTAGCTCTGGTCGAATTCGTAGCCGTAGTCATATTCATGCCAGCCCATCTTGGTCCGGCGAAACACGAGCGTCGAGCCGAACTGAACGATCGACTTGCCGCTCTGGGCAAGCATAGACGGCACGTCGTAGCTGTGCAGCGGGGCGGGCACGGCGACCGTGCCGCCGAGGCGAGGTGCGCTGGGGTCCGACAAGTCGATCACGGCCACGTGAGACTGCGGCTCGGATCCGTAATCATTCGAGGACCACACGAGGTACACTTGCTTGTCGTGCGCAAACAGCTGGACGCCGTAGTAGCCACCGCAACCGAATTCCTTGCGCACCTCAGTCAGGTCGATGCTCCCGATCGGCTGCGCCTGCGTCGGGTCAGCAGCGGTGACAACATCGAGCATGGTGCTGGAGGTCCACCAATCCGCTGACAGGCGCGCGACGTAGTCACCGACGATCACGGTTTGGTGCACCTGGGTCGAGAGCGCCAAACTCGAGGTCGTCTTGGGCTTGCTTCGGTCGGCGATATCGAAGGTGCGTACCTCGTGATCCGATACCGCGAACAGCCGGTCGTCGTGCATGAACGCACGGCGCGCATTGCCACGTGATTCAGCGATACCCCGGAGCGTGAGCGAGTCCTTGGTAAAGTCGACGAGTTGAATGCCGCTCGCATAACCTGGGCAGCTTTGTTGATCCTGCCAGCTGTAACCACTGTACGGCACCATGATCAACCCGAGCTCGTCGAGGATCGTGAACGCCTTGTGAATGCGATCTTGGTCTTCGGCAAAGTTGCCCCAGTCGCCGCCGAAGTGGACACGCTCGATGAGCGTCGGGTTCGACATTTCGGCCACATTGAAAAGCGACACATTGAGCGCGCCGTCGGGATGTTGATTGTCGAAGCCGAGCGCGAGCAAGCGATCGCCGCGCGGTTCCATGTGGTAGACCCAACCTGGGATCTCCAGCTCGCCGAGCTGTTTCGGCGTCGCCGGATCACTCAGGTCGATGATGAACAGCGGATCGGTCTGCTGGGCGGTGATGGCATATGCGCGGGTACCGTCGAAGCGCACCGAGCGCAGTGTCTCGGGCTCGGGCAAGACCATGTCGAGCGATCCAAGCGGCGTGACGTCTTGGGCCGAGTTCACGGTGAAGGTCTGTACGCGCGGCACATCACCCTGCCACCACATCCCCGGTTGGCTGATTACGCGCAAGATCCCCTCGTGTTCGTTCATCTGCCAGCGGCTCGTGATCTGACCGGCGGCCTCGACACTCGCACCCTCGACGAGCTTGCCGCTCGAATCGCTGATGTCGACGACTTGGATCGTGGACTTACCTTGGTTGCCGCCGCCGTACTCGACGCCCGCCACGTACATCCGCTCGGTGGTGACACTGATGCTGCGTCGCCAGCCCCACGCGTAACTGTCCTTGTCCGAGTAGCTCAGTTGATCGGCGACCGCGATCTTGCTCGGATCGGCGACGTTGAGTGAGGTGATGGTCGTGTTTGGCCACTTCTTGCAGCCGTAGCAATATCCATCCTCGAAACTCACCGCGTACAACACGTCGCCCACGATGCGCGAGTCACTGATCGCGCCCGGCAAGTCGAAGCTACCGACCTGCGCGATCTGTGCTGGCTGCGAGACGTCGAGCACCTCGACGCGGCTGCTTTGTTCGGTTCGGTAATGTCCGGCCACCTCGTCCCACATGTAGTGCACCCACGACGAGTACATCGCGTAGATCAGACCGTCGCGCAGATACATCTCGAAGGGTACACCTGTCACCTGGTAGCGGCCGAGCAGCGTCAATTCGTCGCGTGTCGACACGTCGATCACGCTCAAGCCGCCGTACTGCGACAAGGCATAGAGCACGTCGCCTTCGACCTGAATGATGTCGGCCTCGGCGATAAGGCGCTCAGGATCGAGGCTTGGATCGTCGGGTGGTGCAGGATCGCCTCCAGTAGTGGCACTGGTACCCTGCGATCCCCCGCCGGCTCCGGCCGACGACCCCACCGGGCCCGTCGTGTTGTCCGTTCCGTAGTCCTGCGCCGTCGGATTGGCCGAAACGAACTTCCCTTTGTCCTGCGTGAGCGGTGGATCGCCGTCGGCGCAGCCGCCGAGCATCGTGGTCGCGACAAATCCGAGCGACACCGCTGCGGCAGTGAGGATGGACAGGGAGCGGTGAATTGAGTCGAATGCGTGGGTCTTCATCGAGGTCTCTTCAACGCAAGTTCGATGCCAAACGACCGCCGGCGCAAGAATCACCACTTAGACGCGATTCGTTCATCCGTGCATGTGTCAAGCTGTGCCACATTCCAGCGCTTCATCGCGCGGCGTGCCGAAACAATTCCGCTGGGACGCTCTAGAGTATAGTCCCCATTGCGTATGCCCATCAGTCTTCTTGGATTAACGATCCCTATACGCGCGGTACCGTGCGACGGTACCATCATTAAATGGTACACGTCGTCATTCACGGAACATCGATATGACCCGAGCACAATTATCCATAGCGCTGGTTTGCCTGGTTACTGGCCTTGCGGTTGCGAGCGCATGCGGACGCAGTGTACTCATTTCCCCGGGGTCGGATCTTGGTGGGATCGGCGGCGAAGACGGTAAAGGTGGCAATGGCGGCGAAGGCGCGAGCGGGCTGGGTGGCGGCGATCCCGGCTGCCCCGTCGGGCAGATCGAATGCGGCGACAGCTGTGTAGACACGGCCAGCGATCCAGCGCATTGCGGGGCCTGCAATATCGCCTGCGAGCAGGAACAAGTGTGCTCCGCCGGTCAATGTGCTGACGAGTGTGCCGAAGGACTTACCGATTGCGATAACGCATGTGTGGATTTGCAGTCGAGTGCGAGCCACTGTGGTGCTTGCGACGCCGCGTGCGCAGCCGGCGCCAGCTGTGATAGTGCCGTTTGCAACTGCCCCACCGGCGAGGCGGACTGCGATGGCAGCTGCGTGTCGCTGACCAGCGATCCAAACAACTGTGGAGCGTGCGGAAAGGCGTGTGCCCCTAACGAGGTATGCAATGGCAGTACCTGCGCGGCAGACTGCGGCGCGCTGAGCAACTGCGGCGGTGCGTGCGTGGACGTCTCTAGCGATGAGAGCCACTGCGGGGCTTGCAACCAGGCCTGCCCGGCCGGTGCGAATTGCCTTGGCGGCAGCTGTGCCTGCGAGCCGGGCACGACGCAATGTGGTTCTATGTGCACCGACACCAGCGTCGATGCCAACAACTGTGGGTCGTGCGGCAATGCCTGTGGCGCGGGCCTATTGTGCAACGGCGGTTCTTGCGACGCCCAGTGCGCGCTCAACGAGCTCGAGTGCAACGGCGGTTGCGTATTCCCGCTGAGTGATCCCGACAACTGCGGCGGCTGCGGGCTGCAATGCGGCACCGGCGCGTGGTGCCTCGGAGGAAACTGCGCCTGCCCGCCGTTCGTGACGGCGTGCTCGGGACAGTGCGTCGACACCGACTCCGATCCGGCCAACTGCGGCGGTTGCGGCATCCTTTGCGCCAGCAACCAAGTGTGCAGCGGCGGGCAGTGCACCACCATGTGCGGATCGGGCGAAACAAACTGCAGCAACGCCTGCGTGGACCTCAACGCCGACGTTGCCAACTGCGGGCAATGCGGTGCAGCCTGCCCTCAGGGAGCGCTGTGTACAGGTGGATCATGCGGCTGCTTGCCAATCTTCAGTGATTGTGGCGGGCTCTGCATCAATACGAACTTCGATCCCAACAACTGCGGTAGTTGCGGCAACGTGTGCAAGGCGGGCAAGGTCTGCCTTCAGGGCACATGCGCCTGTCCGCCCACTCCCTCCTTTGCCGAGTGCAACAACCTTTGCGTCAACATCCAGACCGACCCCAACAACTGCGGTGGATGCGGCAACCAATGTACGAACGGCGAAGCCTGTACTAGCGGGATCTGCACGTCGATCTGCGGCAGCGAGACGCTCTGCAATGGCGATTGCGTCAACACCGACACCAGTCAGAATAACTGCGGCAGCTGCGGGAACGTGTGCCCGCCGGGTTCGAGTTGCCAGGCTGGTGTGTGCGAGTGTGCTGGGGCCCTCGAGCTGTGCAGCACCAAATGCGCCGACCTGCAACTCGACAACAGCCATTGTGGTGCCTGCGATACGCCGTGCACCGGCGTCGGCACCTGCACGGCGGGCGTTTGCCAGTGCTTCCCCAACCCCAACATCAGCAAGTGCGGCACCCACTGCGCTGTTTTGCCGACCGATCCGGAGCACTGTGGCGCATGCTTCAACGCTTGCGCACCAGGGGAGACCTGCAACATCGGCACTTGCGGATGAGCGGCAGCCTTCGGATCCGAGGCCGTCACCCTAGCTGCTGGACAGTCACCGCGCAGTTTCTGAACCCACACATTGTTCTCCAACTGTAGATCTGTAGATCATTTTGGCGCGGTCGTTACCCACGGTGGGATCGCCTAGGCGGCGCTGGCTCCGTAGGCTCGCGGTGTGCGCTGCCGGTAGGTGATTCGTCCGCGCGTGGGATCGTAGGCAGACACGTCCAAGTTGACACGGTCTCCGGGGAGCAAGCGGATGCGGAAGCGTCTCATCTTGCCGGCCAGGTACGCCAGCACGTGCATGCCGTTGTCGCACCTCACCCAGAACTGGGCACCGGGAAGGGCCTTCTCGACCTCACCCTCGAAGTAAAGTTTTCCGGAGTCTTCCGGTCGCTGATTGCCGTTGCTTCGTTTCTTGCGTTTGCCACCACTGCGGCGTCTACGATTGTTGCGGTGTTTTGCCATATGCGTTTCTCCTTGGATGCGTGAATGTTCTGTGTCGTTTCTCTTTCTCGTCGCCGAGGGCTGTTGGCTACGCGGCCTCCGGACAGCCTTCGCTGCTGGTCTCGGGACGCAGCACGGCTGTGGGTGTTGGCATCGTGGCGATGCGTTTGCGGGCGGCTGGTCGTAGCGTGAGCCAGACGAAGTCATGCACGTCGAGCAGATCGGTCGGTGCGTGGCCGTGACCTTCGAGTTCCTCGGTGATGCGCAGGGCCATCACACGGACGCGCGCGTAGAGTTTGCCGTTTGGCATCTTGCTCATGCCGAGGCGCGGAGACATCCAACGCGCTTGGTGCTCGATGACCGTCGGACTGACGCACAAGTGGTTGTTCGGCTGCAGCAGCGCGGGCAGGGCCGTTGCAAGTTGCCAAGTGACACCTTTGCCTGCCGTCGCCAGCGCGTTGATCCAGGCCTGCATCGCGACGGCGATGTCGACGTCACCGTAGAGCAGTTGGCTCAATGCGGAGGCCGCGCGACGCATACCGTCATCGTCGAGCGCTGCGAGGGGCTCTAGCTGCCGCTTGTTCACCAGCGAGGTCTTTGCGAGGACTTCCGCGACGCGACCCATGATGGTCACGTGGTCGAGGTTCAGCATCAGCTGCATCAGCTCGGTGCGTCTCAGCAGTAGTCTCGCGTGCGCGATGGCAGAATCGCGATGCTTTTTGGCTCGACGCTTGCCCACTCCGCGGTATTTTTTCCGGTAGTCCGCGTCCGAGAAACCGAAAGGGAAGTCCGTTGTGAACAGTGCCAGCTGTTGCTCGAGGGTTACCAACGGGTCGCCGGAGCCACGATGCTCATTGCGCGCCAAGGTGAGCCCTGCTTTGTGAGCCAACGCGCGCTGCAGCCGCTCGCTCTGGTCGAAGGGTCGGTCGATTGGGGTCAGGAGATGCAGAAAGTCGCGCGCGATCTTGCGGAGCTTTCCGTCCTCGAATTGGAATGAGATGTTCGACTCGCGCTGGGCCACCCGCGTTGCGAGTCCCCATTCGGGTCGACTGTTGTGTTGGAACAGGCCGCCGAGCGTGTCGCTATCTGCGGTGGCCGAGCGGTGGGAATACGTGATCGTGGAGGTACCATTCATGAGGACTCGCTTTCGCTTTGTGGGGCGCTGCTCCAAACAGACCTCCGAGAGCGAACTGCCTTCCGGCAGTGCATGCTCACGGGGCGGGGAACGCCTCGTTGGATGTGTTGATGCCGCCGCGCGGTGCGTCCGGAGAAAACCAGCGTCCGGAGAAAACCAGCGTCCGGAGAAAACCAGCGTCCGGAGAAAACCGGGACACGCGTGGGGACCTACATTATTAACATAACCACGATCTTAGCCTCGTCAAGGGTTTCGCCAACGATCGCGGTGGCTTGGCAACTCGGCTGCCTCAGTCATTGGTTGCGTGTCGCGGCTGTATGGCGTCAGCTGAACTCGGACCAAACACGGGTTTCGTCGCGCGAAGAGCGAGTAGGCGCAAGGGGAGGCGAGGGCTCAAAGTCGGTCGTTCGGAAGCACGACAAGATGGGCGCATCGTCCCCGTCCTCAATCAGCGAGTTCGGACCAGCACTAGATCGGTGCGGGAGCTGCCCCCACACCCGACCCTCGACGCGCACCTCGCTCAGCTCGTTGTCAGAACGCTCCGAGGATACGCTAGCGCCAGCGCGTGAGCACTGTCTCCCGCTCGAAAAGCGAAACCGACATCGCCTCACGACAATGCCCCACCATCTCGCAGACGGCGCGGTGCAAGCCGTAGTCGAGGAAGAGGGCGCAGTCGGTACGAGGTTAGACGGCGTCAACTCGGCGCTAGAATGTGGACCGACCTTCAGCTAGGCTTATTCGCCGCGGTCGGAAACTGCGCACCACGCGAACGTGAGTGTGCGCCGACACCAAACTCGCTCACCGAGGCGTCCCCGTGCCCCGTTCGGTCGAAGTTGTCACAGCCAGTCACGCCGAAGAGTCAATGACCACCATGAAGACCCACAGCACGTACGCGGCCTCGTTCATCGTGACCATTGGTTCCGCATCCGCGTGGCGCGCAATCCTCCCGGACCACGGCAGGTGAAGTGTCCTGAATATGCGAAGAACGATCCCACACCGTAGTTCGACCGTACCGCCGTTCGACCGTCGCCGCTTCGAGCCGTGACGTCACCTCCACTTCGCGAAACAGACCGAGCCTGGACCCATGAAACAGCGACACCCACGACCCTTCGCGCGCTTGGGCGCATGCGCGACTGCGCTTCTCGGCTTGGCCTGCGGCTCGCCGGACACCGACCTCCGGCACGAAAAAATTCTCGGCGTGACCGAGACCGAGCATTGGGTGATGCCCGAGCTGCAGCGACCCGTTCAGGTCCTGCGCACCGAGAGCCATGTGCCGCATATCTATGCCAGCAACCGCCACGATGTGGCCCTCGTGCAGGGATTCGTCATGGCGCGCGATCGCTATTTCATGATGGATCTGGCGCGTCGCTTGGGTCTGGGGACCATCTCCGAGTTGCTCGGAGCCGATGCGCTCGACGTCGATCAGGAATCGCGGGGGATCGGGATGACCTATGTCGCGGACCAGATCACCGAGGGGCTCACGCCGGAGCTCGCGAGTTACGTCGACGCTTTCGCGGCGGGGATCAACATCTACATCGATCGCGTGCAGCAGGAAGAGCTGCCACCCCCGAGCGAGCTTCAGCTTGCGACGATCTTGCTCGGCGCCGCTTCGCCAAGCGAGCTGATGACGCCCTTCGACCGACGGTCGGTCGCGGCGATGGTGGCGGTGGTGCTGTATCAGACGAGTTACGAGACCGGGGACGTGAATCGAGACAGCACCGCCCTCGCGCTGGACACGCTCTTCGAAGGCGCGCCTTTCGAGGCGTTGCGGCGAGCCGGTGCGCGCGTCGATCTGTTCGAGCGTATCGAGCCGATCGTGCCGGTGGTCTCAGCGCCGGGATTTGGTGCAAGCGAAGCCAAACAAGGCAGCTCGCTCGTCGGGCCCGCGACAAGGCGCACGCCGCAAACGGTTCTCGATCGACTTTCACGAAGACTCGCCCGCATCGAGAACCGGCTCGGTCGCAACACCGATGCGGGCTTCGGCTCCAACGCCTGGGCGGTGGCGGCAAGCCACAGCGCGAGTGGCGGTTCACTGCTCGCCGGCGACGGCCACCTGTCGCTCACGGTCCCGAGCATCCTGTATCAACTCGGCCTCGATACCGAGGTCTTCGGTCGCGGCAACACTCATCAACTCGGGCTGATCATCGCCGGCTTTCCCGTGATGCCCATCGGCACGAACGGTAAGGTCGCGTGGAGCCAGACTCAGCTGATGGGTGACGTGACCGACTGGTATCGCGAAGAGATACAACTCGACGAAGAAGGACTGCCCAAGACGAGTCGCTTTGAAGGCGCTTGGCATGCACTTGAGCGCGTCGATGAGACCTTCGTCGTGGCTGATGTTCCCGCCCTCGACAGCGTGGGTCGGACCGACGTTTGGCCACGCTTCACCACCTTCGACGGGCGCTGGATCGCAGATATCGAGGGGCGCCCAGCCGAGGCGGACGAAGCGCTCGCAAAAGGCGAGAGCTTGGTCAATCTGCAAGGCAGCCTGGTGGTGCCCGGAGACACCGATGGTGATGGTGTGATCACCGCCGTCAGTTTTGATTATGGCGCGTTCGACGCCGGATCGATCTTGGCGGCGAGCGATGCCCTCGGCCACGCCGAAAACGTGGCCGACTTTCGCGATGCCATGCATGGCTTGGTGGCTTACTCCCAGAACTTTGCCGTAGCCGACGCCAACGGCAGCATTTTCTACGGCAGCTACCAAGCCACACCGTGCCGGCGTTACCTGCAGCGCGACGCCGGTGGCGGCTGGGCCGACGGCGCCGATCCGACGCGTCTTCTCGACGGCACGAAATACGGTGGATTCGAGATCCCGCTGATCGACGGTCGCGTCGACGAATCGAAGGGCGACTCGGATCCCTACCGCTGCGTCGTGCCCTTTGAAGCCATGCCCAACGTCACCGATCCGAGCACCGGCTTCGTCGCCACGGCGAACAACGATCCAGGAGGTTTGTCGCTCGATGGCTCGCTGACGAACGACGTTCATTACATCGGCGGTCCATGGGACACCGGCTTCCGCGCCGCGACCATCGAGGGCGCCCTCGCCGAGGTCACGGCGGCCGGCGAAGCTGACATCGAGGCCATGGCTCGGATCCAGGGTGACGTCCGCTCACCCCTTGGGGGTCTCTTC